>JAKSAX010000219.1 GCA_022361395.1 Desulfobacterales bacterium
CAATAGTTGGTAAGCTTCAGGCTGTAAGCGTCCTGCTGGAAACATTCCGGAAAATAAAGGAGGAAACACGCAAGGCCTTCTGATCACAGTGGTGTTCCGGAAACCTGTAAACCGGTAATTTTACTTCCGCCATATCCTAAAAATAAATTTTTTATCCTGTTTACAATCTGTTTACCTCTTGTTTATCCCCTGTTTAATTGGCCGGGTTAGGATAAGGATAGCAGCCAAAAGATTGGGAAAGCTCAGTACGTTAATTTAATCAGGGAGGGTAAACAAATGACAATTACATGTAAAGAATTCCATGAAGAGTTATTGGATGATCCGGTTGCGGCCCTGCATCGCTATGTCTTGATAATAACAGGCGGGAAAGGCGACGGGGAATCAGGGGTAAAAACATTTAAACTCTGGGACAGAAACGAACCCGTCAAAGACTTAACCTCTGAAGAAAACAGGATGTGCCCCAAAATATGCCTGATGAAATCAGGGGGTGAAACTCAAAAAAGGCCTAGTCTCATGGAAAATTATTTTAACGTTCATTATGTTTCCATGTGGACGGATAGGCGCCCCAGCCTTATGAGTATGAGAAGGCAGTGCTCCTATGATATTCCTTTGAATGCTTCATTTGACAAAAACATGAACCCGGACATCATGCTGACATCCCAATTGTCAGGGTGCACATTTGGAATCGGTAAGCCCACAGCGGCTAAACAGCAGCAATTAGTACATATTCAACCGGGAAATGAAGGAGGAAAACTAACCCCGGTAAATAAAAGATATCACCTCAAAAAAGCCGTAAGAGATCTTCTGGGAAACCATGATATCTACAGCATTTTCGAAAGGGAAAATCAGCCTGGCGACAATGGGTATGGAAACATTGAGAATGGTGCTGCCGTTATAGGAATACGAAAAGACAATAAGTGGAAATTTTATGCGCAGGTGTTTACTAACCCGCGAAAAATCAGCGGTATCTCACTACGCTCTGTCACAGAAATAAGTGAACTCCACAGCGGGGCGACCTATTCTGTAGACGATATGGACATAAAGTCGGCCTGTTAAAAACTGAACCGGAACAGAATTCTGAGAGCTGCTATAGCATTTCTCTGTAAACTATCAAACTGCCCTGCCAAACAACTGGTCTGTGGTGCCGGTCCGGATGGAGCGCCCGCTCCATCCGGACCGGCGGTGAATACAGGATTGATATTCGTCATCTTTTTTTCGGCCCGCCATCATGAATCCATCCACAGGCAACCATCCCGACAACAAAGCACTGAAATAAAACGATAATTCATAATTTTGAAAAATGCTTTACCCTTGAGAAAAGACGAGGTATACTAACGAAATTTTTAATAATACGACTAAGGGATATCAGCCGTTTCCACACGATATTGAACAGATAAGGCTGGTATCAGGGATATGAATAACAACCAATAAGACACGAATCGTAAAAATGAAATTCCAGGCATCATTTCAAAAAAAAACACATCTCGCTTTCATCTCTTTTCTCATCTGTTTTATCCTGGCTTCAGTACTGACCGGATGCGGCAAGGAGCCGCCAAAATCCCGCATGGAAAAACGGATCAGTCTTTACCTGAACAACATGGAGACATCAGCCGTCAACCTTGAACATGCCATGGACAGCATTGCCGATGCCAAAGTCACCAATACGGTGGAGCGAATGCGAACCACGGTTAAAATCGTAGAGGAGGCTGAAAAAGCCCTGGATACTGCTGATATAGATGTGGGTGCTTATATTGCCTTTATTAATAAAAACAAAGGCGTACTGAAGTCGGAAGGCCTGGAACCTTATATCGTCATCAAGGAAATTCTGGATTACCAGCTGCGGGCCAAACGCCGGGCCATGACAGCCTATTTTTCGCATATGAAACGCTGGCTGAACTACTCTGCGGACCATTATTCAAAACTCAAGGCAGGTGACCCCAGGGTAAGGCAGAGCTATGATGCCATGTTGATAAAGGTAAACCGCAGCCTGAAACAGTACAATATGGCCAATGACCAGTATCACAGGCATACCAGGGACTTTGTCAACCGCTACCCGGCACTTAAGAAAAAATTCAAACGCCAGTATAAAACAATGAAAAAGGAAATGGGCTGGCTTTAATCTACCAGTATTCAACAAAAAAAGGCTGATCCCACTTTGAATATATCCGGGCCAGTTCCCCGTTTTTCACAAGTTTCTGGATCTCCCTGTCAAAGATCTCAATTAAGGTCCTGGATTTTTCAGTATCTGAGAACGCCATAAAGGATCTGGTCCGCCAGAGGATCTCTTTCTGGTATAAGCCTTCGTCAAGATCGTTTGATCTGATATAGGCATCCAGGTCTATCAGGGCATCAATATAGAAATCAAACCGGTCCATACTCAGTTGCTGCCACGCCTCTTCATGGCTGTCCACCTCATACCACCGGGCCAGCTGGACCGATGCCATCTGCTCGTCCCTGTGGTAGTCATACCCGCGAAGCCACACGGCCCGCCTGTAATCCATGGTATGGATGCCCTGCCAGAAAAACATGGAGGCTTTCTTAAACACCACAGCCGTCTGTTCCACAAATAAGGGATACCTGGGCGTCAACTGGTTCAACTCTGCAGCACGGGCTTTCCAGACGCACATCATGGCATCGGCCTTGGCAGATGTGACCGATACCTGACAACGTTTCCAGGGCGCAAACCTGGCCTCCATACTGACATGAGCCGGTCCGTATACCGCCCTGACAATATCAAAAAAAAGGCCGGTGCCATCCCTGTTGGCCTGCCCTTCCCATTCAGGGGTGATGATTTTTATGGTCGCAGGCACTGGTGATTCTGCAGTGGCAACGGTTACTGCCCCGCATAAAAACAGGCCTGCCCAAAGGGCGATAATGATTAATCTATTCGTCTTGTTCATCTGTTTTTACATCTGGTTTGAGAGGGTATCCCCTGGTTGAAAACGGGGCCTGCCTGCCGAGGAATGCCGCTTCAATACTTGTCCTGTCAACTTCCATCTCCTTGCCGTCAACATCCATACGAATGGTATTTTCCGTCAGGTCCAGGACATTCCCGGAAATAATTTCTCCGGTTTTTAATACAATCTCATCCGCCCACAGGGAAGATGTACCCATGAGCAAAAAAACAATAATAATATATATGATTTTTTTCACTTTGTTCTCCATAAATCTTTACCTGACAATACCATGTTCAAACATATTTTTCTATTGGTAGAAAATCGTATTGAATATTTTAAGATACGGGGGAAATAGTGAAAAGAATCTCTTCCCAACCGGTTTGTATCGCTTTAAATACTGGCACTCCGGGCACCCGGAACCGGGTGGGCCGCCCTGTAGAGACGGGCCATATGTTCCTGGCAAAATTGTAGATCGGAACCTGGAAGGGGATTTTGAAAAATATACGGCCGCCTTGGTTATTAAAAGCGGCCGGAATGGTTGATGAAGTGAAGGTTAAAGGATCAGCCCCTGCGGGTCACAGTTCTCCCGTAATTGCTTCAGTTCCTCCGGGGTGGGGGGCTGAATCCCGGAGGCCCTTGTGACGTCAATTTCAAACTCCATGTTATCAAGGATATCCTTGGGCGAGATGCCGGGGTAACACCCGATGAGATACATTTGTTTGGTTTCATCGTCAAATCCCATCACCCCCATGTCGGTGATGACCTTGTCCGGGCCGCCCCCGCTGAGACCGGCCTTCAGGCGGCCTTCCGGGCCGTCCAGATAGCCGGGGCTGGTGAGATAGTCCAGCTTTTTCTTGAATTTTCGCTTCTCCTGTTTCATGAAGATGATGCTTCGCGAGACAAAAGAGGCCACGTCAGCGGCACCCCCGCTGCCTGAAAACCTTACCTTTGGCCCTAAATAATCTCCGATGACCGTGGAGTTGAGGTTACCGTAAATATCGATTTGGGCAGCGCCCAGGATCCCCACAACCTTGGGGCCGGTGAACCGGTTCTGCATGGTTCCGAAGGATTCAAGAAGCCCGCCGTTGGAGGATGTATGATACATCACCCTGGGATCGCCCACAGCCAGGGGCAGGTCTTCAAGAGCGGAGTCTATGGCCCCGGTCTCAAAGAAAATAACACTCTCAGGCGCGTTTATGTTTTTGGCGGCCATGGCGGCCAGCATGGAGATACCGGTACCGCAAAATACGATATCCCCGTTGCGGATTTCCCGGGCTGCACAGATGGTCATCATTTCTTTTAATGTATAATCCATGATTATTTTCACCTTTATTTTCGATCCAGATGTTTGGCATAGCCCCGGTTTTTATCGGCGGAGATCATCTCCAGCCGTGCCCGGCCCACATGGTCCAAAAGGGCGTGGTGGTCTGATTTGCCCAGTATCATGTTCTCAAGATAATCTTTATAAGCCTCATCGTCTTTGGCAGCCTTTGCATGGGCTTTTAAGTAAATGGCATCGTAATCGTAATGATTGTAGCATGCCGTGGGATAGGCACCAAAGGGGACATGCACCACGGCGTCGGCATGGATAAAGGGTATCTGGTTACGGTCGGGTTCATTCTTCAGGTAGTCGTCGTCCAGCAGTTCCTCACATGTGATGACCAGCGCTTTAGATGCCTTTGCCTGTTCCACATCCGCAAAGGTCAGGCCGTCGATGCGGCAGTTGCCGGTGACATCTGCCGTCTGCACATGAATAAAAGTGACATCCGGATTGATGGCCGGCACCAGGACCACTTTTGAGGTATCGCACCAGTTTTCAAAGGGATTGTCCATAACCAGAAGCTTCTCGTCGGGCAGGCGGTGGTCTCCCTTGCGGAATTCCTTTGAGAACCCCCATTTGTTGATGATATCCGTACCCATCCCCGACCGGGTGGGCAAAAAGGGAACCCCCATGGCCCCGGCCAGAAATCTCAGGGTCATCTGGTAATTGGAATAATCCTCCACCTTTATCTCCTGATCCTGAATTGCCTTCTGAAACCGGATGCAGGTGGACATGAATTTGCCCGTTCCGCCATAGGCGATCTCAAGATTGGCCACACAACCGGCGCCCACAAGTTCGTCCACACCCTGTCCGTTGGAGTGGGCATAAAGGTGAAGATCCTTTACCCCCTGCCGGATCATTTCATATATGGCGGCCATGGGGTTTCTGTTTAAGGTAAATCCGCCGATGGACATATGGCACCCATCGGTCACAAAGGTTTCCACGGCCTCTTTCAGGCCCATAGCTTTATTGCCGTTTGCTTTCATTTGCATTCCTCTTTAATGTACCGGGGGCTCACCTCACCCCCCGGTGATAACACTTGAAATCCGTATCTCATCCCCGTCATTAACTTTCAGATCCGCTGTAAAAGGCAGGAGAAGGCTGCCGTTGACCGCCACTTCCATGCCTGGTGCAAGATGGGTTTCGCCCGCCATGACACGGCCTTCCATTTCCGGAAAATCACTATGCAGGTATTTGAACGCTTCCCCAACAGTCGCTCCGGCTGCCGTCACGGTTTTATTCCCTTTGGCATACACCCGGTGGGTGATCGGGATAAGAATCGTTACCATTACAACCCGAACAGGGAGGGCAGCCATGTCACCACCTCAGGAAACACCATGATGATGATCAGGCAAAGCGTCTGAAGACCGATAAAAGGCCAGACCGATTTATAAATATCCCCCATGGAAATAGTGGGAGGCACCACCCCTTTCATATAAAAAAGGACAAAGCCGAACGGCGGTGTCAAATAGGCCATCTGCATGTTAACGATGAAAAGGATCCCGAACCATAAAGGGTCAAACCCCAGAAGCGTGACCAGCGGAACATAAATGGGGACCGTGATCATGATGATGGGCAGATCGTCCATGACCATGCCCAGAAGGAAAAAGGAGAGCTGCATGGCAATGAGAACCGTCCACCGGTTCAGGCCGATACTGTCAATGAGGTCCTTGAGCAGCATGGGCAGCCCTAAGGTGTTCACCACAGCGGAAAAAGCCAGGCAGCCGATGATGATCCAGAGCACCATGGAGGTGAGAAAGGCGGATTTTTCAGCGGCATTGGAAACCACTTCAGCCGTTTTTTTCAAATTCTTCACCCTCAGTCCCACAATAATGATAGCGACCATGGCCCCCACGGCCGCAGCCTCCGTCGGGGTGGCAAGACCGGAGAAGATTGTACCCATGATGGAGAAAATCAAAATAAAAGGCATGGCCAGGTTCTTCACCGAGGCCCATTTTTCAGGCCATGTGGCCCGTTCTTCTACGGGAATGGGCGGTGCCAGCTCCGGGTTGGCCAGGCTCCGGATTAAAATATAGCTCATGAACAGGCCGGCCAGCATAAAACCGGGCAGGATACCCGCCAGAAACATTTTCCCGATGGACAGATTGGACAGGGAGGCGTAGACAATCATGGTGACGCTGGGGGGGATTAAAAACCCCAGGGCCCCTCCGCCTGAGATACAGCCGATGGCAAGGGATGGTTTATAATTCCGTTTGAGCATGGCCGGCAGGGCGATAAGCCCCATGGTCACGGTGGCGGCCCCGACGATGCCCACCATGGCGGCAAAGACGACACAGATAAACACCGTGCCGATGGCAAGACCGCCCGGAACAGGTCCAAGCCACTTATAGATCATCTCAAAAATTTCATCGGCAATGCCGGACTTCTCCAGAATACATCCGATGAAAATAAACAGCGGGATGGCCAGAAGAATAATGCTGGTCATATTTTCGATGATGGACGGGGGCAGCATCTGCAGGAAACGGGGCCCGTTGATCAGGTAAAGGGCGACAATGCCCACCGATCCCAGGGTGAATGCCACGGGGGTCCGCATAATAAAGAGAATGATAACCGCCAGGAACATCAGTAGAACAATCAGTGCAGGGTTCAATTTGCCTCCTCCTTTTCAAGTGTGAAAATACTTCTGAGAAGATCCGCGATAATCTGGAGGATAAACAGCATTGCCCCTGCCGGCAGCATGGATTTCACCGGCCACAGGGGCGGGCCGAAAAGGGTGTGGGAATGCTGGCTGGTGGAAAACGCGTGCCAGGCAAACTTGTAACCCTGCCAGAATAAAACGATAAACATGAAAAGGGCAACCACAGATACGAGGATATCCGCTATCTGTTTCACCTTGCCGGGAAAGTACTGATAGATGATGTCCACGGCCACATGGCCTTTTTCATTGAGTACCCAGCCGCCGGTCAGGGCGATATAGGCGGCAAAAATGTATCCGCAGACTTCATGGACCCAAATGGTCGGGCTTTCAAAAAAATATCTGGCAATCACTTCGTAGACCATAAGGAGCATAAAGACAAAGATCAGGTTGCAGGATGCCCTGCCGATCCATGTATTCATTCGTTCAACAATCCGTAAGAATTTCTCTAAGGTTTGCATAAGCCCTTCCTAACGTGCAAGCCCTGCAGGCCCTGATAATTTATCAGGGGCCCTGCAGGGAAGATGGTGTTTACAGGTTGTATCCCAAGGATTTGAGGTCTTTTTTCACAAGCTCGATATACTGGGCGGAAAGCGGATCTTTAGTGAATTCTTCGCTCCACATCTTAACTGCCGTCCGGGTCCACCTGTCCATGACATCTTTTGGCAGTGCGGTGAACTGGGCACCCTTTCCTTCCATTTTATCTTTCACCGCTTTGTTTTCGGCCTCAAAAAGCTGGGCAACCTTGGCCGAGCAGTTTTTAAAGGCTTTCTCAAACATGGTTTTCAGGTCATCGGGAAGTTCGTTCCATCTGTCCTGGTTAATAATGACTTCGCAGTTCTGGGCACCTGAGATTTCGGGCGTGGTCTGATACTTTGCCACTTCATAGGTTTTCGCCAGAAAGCTTTCAGCATGGTTTCCGGAGATTTCCGCATCAATGGTGCCCCTGGAAAGGGCAACATAGATTTCGGAAAAGGGAATAAACACCGTGGGAATGTCCATTTTTTTCAAAGTCTTGGCGATGGAGCCGGAGGCCCTTACTTTCATCTTTTTCAGATCTTCCCACGTGTTGATGGGTTTTTTGGAAACAATGGTGTATCCGTCCATGACAAGGGGGGCGCCAAAGAAAACCCCTTTGCCGGCATAGGCCTTTCTCAGGAAATCCAGAACCTCGTCTTTCTGGATGAAGTTAATGATTTCCTGAACACCCCTGGGGTCGCCGGGAAGGGCAAACGAGGTGGCGGCCACGGGGAGAATGCCGCCATGATAGCATGAGCAGGTGGTGCCCATATCGATGGAACCCATGCTGACCGATTCAAAGATACTCGGACCTTTTACCAGGGCGCCCGAGGGCAGTACCTGGATATTGATACGCCCGTTGCTCTCTTTTTTAAGATCAGCAGCCATCTGATTTACTGCCAGTGAGATGGGATGGTTCAGCGAAAACATATTCTGCATGGTCAATCTGAATTTTTCTGCATGTGCAGAACTTATTGATATGCTGCTTAATCCTGCAACTGCCAAAAATGTTAGAGCCGTAGTTAGAATCAACCGGATTGAGCCTCTTTTTTTGTTTCTTAACATTGCATTCTCCCTAATGTTTACGTTGATAAATTCCTAAAAGCCTGTAATGCGTCCCCTTTTTTATTGCATAACCTGCCATTGGGCTGTCTGCACATTGATTTTTCAATCTTTAGCCAGCAAATCTTGTGCCGGAATTAAAAAACGCTTTTTTATCAGTCAACTACGTCTGTTTTGCTTTGGGTGACACCAATCGATTATGCCATATTGCATAATTACAGACATGGAATTAAGGGGCTTTCAGGCCCCAGTAAAGGGCTTTAATAAGTTAGCGTTCAGTTAATGCAAATGTGCATTACTATGCATTTTTACATAAAAAAATAAACACCAAGACGATATGCCGAAGTTCCGAGCACACCCAAGCCATTGTAAATTAAGGCATATTCACAACTCCACAGATTCCCGTTTTGTAATGGCACATGTTTTGCTGTTCTATGAATCACAACCAATGCAGGACTGTTCCGTCCCCGAATATAAAGTCTGCATAGCTAAAGGTATCTGCACAACCCTTGAACTGAACTGCCAAAACAACACCAGAAAGCGGAGGCTAAAAAATGACTTCAACCCAGACAGATCTTTATAACCAGTTGCGCCGGGAACATGTCGCCCAGGGGCCGGCCAATATTACACCGGCTGTAATTAAGGAAGCGGCAGGGGCCGTGATGACAGATGTGGACGGAAAGGATTTTATCGATTTTGCAGGTGGTATCGGCGTTAACAACGTGGGGCACAGCCACCCCAAGGTGGTAGCGGCCATTAAGGATCAGGCGGAAAAATTCATCCACACCTGTTTCCATGTGGGCATGTATGAATCTTACATAAACCTGGCCAAACAGCTCAATGATCTGGCCCCAGGCAGTTTTGCAAAGAAAACCATGTTTGCAAACTCCGGTGCGGAAGCTGTTGAGAACGCAGTCAAGGTGGCCCGGTATGCGACAAGACGCCCTGCGGTTATTGCCTTTGACAACGGGTTCCACGGCAGGACGCTTATGACCATGTCCCTGACAAGCAAGATTAAACCTTACAAATACGGGTTCGGACCTTTTGCACCGGAGGTTTACCGGGTACCCTATGCCTATTGCTACAGATGTCCTTTCGGACAAAAATATCCCGGTTGCGGCATTGCCTGTGCCAACCATCTTGAAGATTTTTTCATCAATAATGTGGATCCGGATTCGGTTGCTGCGATCATTGCCGAGCCCATTCAGGGTGAGGGCGGATTTGTCACCCCGCCGCCTGAATACTTCCCCAGGCTGGCTGAAATTGCAAAAAAATACGGAATCGTTCTGATTATTGACGAAGTACAGGCCGGTGCCGGGCGGACAGGAAAATTTTTAGCCATTGAGCACTGGGGTATTGAACCGGATATCGTCACCCAGGCCAAAAGCCTTGCCGGCGGTATGCCCCTGAGCGCCGTGACAGGGCGCGCCGACCTTATGGATGCACCCCATGTGGGCGGCCTTGGCGGTACCTATAGCGGAAATCCTGTTTCTTGCAGGGCAGCCCTGGCAGTACTGGAAGTGCTCATGGAAGACAGGCTTCTGGAGCGGTCAGAAGAGTTGGGCCGCATCTTAAATAAACGCTTTACCCAGCTGATGGACGAGTATGAGGTGATCGGCGAGGTCAGGGGAAAGGGTCCCATGCTGGCTCTGGAGCTGGTCACAGACCGTGAAACCAAAGAACCTGCCACAGATATTGCCAAGAAACTGACCCAGGTATGCTATGACAAGGGCCTTGTCATACTTTCCTGCGGCAATTACGGTAATGTCATCCGCACTTTGATGCCCTTTGTCATCACTGACGAGCAGCTGGACAAGGGCCTGTCCATTCTGGAAGAAGGCTTAAAAGAAGTGGCCGGATAACCTTAAGAAATTTAAAAAATACCGCCTGTGCCCCGTCTGCAAGCCGGGGCACAATTCAAACCGGGCAAACCGGGTAAGGATAGTTTTATGAAAGGATTTTTCAACCGTCTGCTCATTATTGATGCAACCAACCGGACAACCCAGGTTGAAAAGATTGAGGACGGACTCATCGCAGCATATATGGGCGGCAAGGGGCTTGCGACACATCTGCTGCTTGAACACAACCCGCCGGGGGTTGACCCCATGTCCCCGGAGAACCATCTGATCGTGGGCCTCGGGCCCATGACCGACAGTTCCGTACAGGGCAGCTGCCGGTACGGCATTTTCTCCAAATCCCCCCTGACCGGTTTCTACGCGGAGTCATACTCCGGGGGGCGGGCTGCCGTCAGTATAAGCCGCACCGGTTACGATTTTATACTGATCAAAGGGGCCAGTCCTGAACCGGTATGGCTTGAAATTAATGATAAAGCCGTTGTATTCCACGATGCCTGCGACCTTTGGGGCAAAGATACCTATGAGACCGAAGACCGGGTCAAGGCCATGTGCGGCCACAGGCAAAGTGCGGCACTTGTCATTGGTCCGGCCGGGGAAAACCTGGTCAAGTTTGCTGTCATTGAAAACGACTATTGGCGGTCTGCCGGCCGTACCGGCATGGGCGCGGTAATGGGGTCTAAAAACATTAAGGCCATGGTTTTCTACGGGGATAAGGAACGGCAGTTTCATGATCCCGGTGCCATGAAAACCTATGCCAAAAAGATGATCAAAGAGCTGAAAAACCATCCGGCCACCGAAACCTACAGGAACCAGGGGACCCCTGTGATGGTGGCAGGTCTTAATAATGCCGGGGCGTTCCCTGCAAAATACTGGTCCCAGGGCACCTGCGGCCATTTTGAAAAGATAAACGCCCAAAGCATGAAGGATCGGCTCAAGGCCCGGCCCAAGTCGTGCAAAACCTGTTTTATGGGGTGTGGGAAGTATGTGACGGTCCAGGAAGGGCGGCACCGGGGCCTGACCCTGGAAGGGCCTGAATATGAGACCATATATTCCTTTGGCGGCCTGTGCATGATCGAAAGTATTGAAGAGATCACCTGGCTCAACGACATCTGTGACCGCCTGGGTATGGATACCATTACTGCCGGGAACCTGGCCGCCCTGGTCATTGAGGCCTCACAGCAGGGCAAAATCCCTGATAAAATTGAATACGGGGATGCAGACATGGTTGCCGATCTTCTGTTCAAGACCGCCCGCCGTGAGGGAATCGGCGGCCTGATCGCTGACGGGATCAAGTCCGCCGGCGAGGAGATGGGCATGGCCGACCAGACCGTACATGTCAAGGGCCTTGAGCCTGCCGGATACGATCCGCGGACCCTTAAGGGCATGGGACTGGCCTATGCTGTCAGCCCCAGGGGGGCCTGTCATCTCCGGTCCACCTTTTACAAACCCGAACTGGCCGGAATGATTGACCCGGACCAGATCGACGGCAAGGCAGAGATGTTCATTGATTTTGAAGACCGGTGCACCCTCTTTGACACCTTGATCCTCTGCCGGTTCTACCGGGATTTTTATCCATGGGATGAATTGGCGCAGCTGATTGTTATGGCGACAGGGCAGCAGTTGACCAAAGAGGAACTCCAGGCCATGGCCTCACGGGTCACCGACCTGACCCGGCGGTTCAACCTCAGGGAGGGATTGACCATGAAAGATGATTTTCTGCCCAAGCGCCTGCTCTCCCAGAAACTGGACAACGGCAACCTCATTACCGCTGAAGAACTGACCCGGCTGATTCAGGATTATTACGCCCTGCGCGGATGGGATGAGAACGGGATCCCAATTCAGAGCCCGGCCACTTAACCTTTGTGAATTCCGGCCGCCCGGTAATTTCATGTACCGGGGGCCGGTTTACAGGTGCGGTTCCGCTGCCGGTTTAGGCACTCGTAAACAAGAGGGCTGGAGAACACCGGGGTCAGTTGATCTTGTGTTTCTGGAGTTTTCTTGCGATGGTGGACTGGTTGATGCCCAGCATTTTAGCGGCGTTAGCCTGGGTTTTGCCTTCTTTAAGCGCCATTTCGATAATCTTCCGTTCAAACTCGGCCACCATATTACCCAGGGTTTTTCCCTTCTGCCATACATCCATGGAAGGGTCCTGGTCGGTAATGGTTTTCTTCACACTTCGCGGCAGGTCCTTGTATAGGATGTTTTTCTCATGGGCCATGACCACCATGCGTTCGCAGATATTTATCATCTCCCTTACGTTGCCGGGATAGGGGTAAACAGCCAGGGCATCCACGGTTTCCGTTGAGAGATTGAGCCCGGGTTTGTCGTATTTCCTTGAAAACATGTCAATATAGTGATTGAGCAGAGGAATGAGACAGTCCTTCCTTTCCCTTAAAGGGGGGATTTTCACGGGGACGACGTTGAGGCGGTAATACAGGTCGTTCCTGAACCTGTTCTCCCGGATCATATCCTTCAGGTCCCTGTTGGTGGCCGCGATGATCCTGACATCCACAGGCTTGTTACGGGTGCTGCCTACCCTTGTGATCACGCCGTCTTCAAGGAACTTAAGGAGTTTGACCTGGGATGCAAGGGGGAGTTCTGCGATTTCATCCAGGAAAACAACGCCTTTGTCCGCGATTTCAAATTTACCGGGTTTCCCTCTTTTTCCGGCACCGGTAAAGGCGCCTTTCTCATATCCGAAGAGTTCGCTTTCAACCAGCGTGTCTGGAATGGAACCGCAGTTAATTTTCACCATGGGCTGGCCTGACCGGGTGGAGTATTTGTGGATAACATCAGCAATTACCCCTTTGCCTGTTCCGGATTCTCCCAGAATAAGCACCGTGGACTCAACCTCCCCCAGTTTGATCGCCTTCTGGATAATTTTCTGGTAATTGGCACTTTTGGCAATGATCTGCCTGGATTCTGCCTCTTCGATCTGTTTTTCCAGCATGTCCCGTTTGTACTGTGCGGTCAGCGCCAGCTTTTCTTCCAGCTGTTTCTGGAGGCTGGTAATCTCTGTAATATCTCTTTCGTTGACCACGACCCTGAAAAGGGCCCCATGATTGTCAAACACCGGGCTGCCGGTTAAAAAAAGCTGTTTTCCGGTTTTTGTTTTCTGGATCAGGGATACTTTTTTTCTCTTTTTTATGACTTCAAGGGTGACGGAACGGTCAATGGTCCCCCGCTGGACCAACTCAATGATATTCTTTCCCACCACCTCTTTGGCTACGATCCCCGTAAGCCGCTCGGATGCCGGATTGCACCGGAGTACCAGACCTTGTCCGTCACAGATGAACAGGCCGTCGTTACTGGACTCAATGATGGTGTCCAGTTCAATGGAGAGATCCTGGAAAGCTTCCATCTGGTTGGTCACCTTTGCAATGGCTGTGATATCTTCAAACAGAATCAGGATGCCGATGGATGTGTTGCCGTGACGAATGGGGCTGACCAGGGCTGAATAGCTGCGGTCCTTTTTTTTAATTTCTATTCCGGCCTTCAGGGCCTTTTCGTTAAGTACATTCTGTGCCGAGGGTTTCAGATCGGGTATGGTCGCCCCCAGCAGCGCACCGGGATAGATGTCAAGCTGTTCCCTTGCAATCTGGTTTGAAATAACGGCTTTCAGGGCTGCATCAAACACGGCAATACCGTTGGGAGTGGCATTTAAAAGGGCTGTACCGAATTCCTTCCAGTTTAAATTAATCGGTTCAAACATCCGGGGGTCTCCTTAAGTAAAAACAGGTTCAGCGCAAATAAATTTAACGGTTTTAATTCGTGAATTCAACAGGGAAAACCGCGGCAGTTTTTTTGAAAAAACAATAGCCGCCTCCGGGCTCCCCGGCCCGGTGGCGGCTATTAACGAATCTAACAAGCACACAGGAAAATTTTATCCCTGTGCTGTATACGCCGCAGCTTAGAGCAGGTCGGCGTAAAAATCATTCCCCTTATCATCCACGATGATAAAGGCAGGGAAATTTTCCACCGTGATCATGTACACGGCTTCCATTCCCAGTTCTTCGTATTCAACCAGTTCTACCTTCTTAATGAAATCCTTGCCCAGGCGGGCTGCAGGACCGCCGGGGGATCCCAGGTAGAATCCGCCGTACTCTTTACAGGCATCCGTGACCTGCTGGGTCCTGTTGCCCTTGGCCAGCATGATCATTGAGCCGCCCTCTTTCTGGAATACCGGAACATAGGGATCCATGCGGCCGGCCGTGGTGGGGCCGAAGGAACCGGAGGCCTCCCCTTCCGGGGTCTTGGCCGGGCCGGCATAGTAGATGATATGGTTCTTAATATAGTCGGGCAGGCCGTCACCGGCTTCAAAGCGCTCCATGAACTTGGCATGGGCGATATCCCTGGCCACAATGATCTTGCCTGTGAGGGAAAGCCTTGTGGATACCGGATACTTGGTAAGTTCCCCGCGGATCTCATCCATGGGGCGGTTCAGATCGATTTCCACGGCAGGTGCCATTTCAGGCTCGGCTGCCGGGAGGAAGCGGCCCGGGTTTTCCTCCAGCTGCTCCAGGAAGATACCGTCCCGGGTAATCTTACCCTTGATCTGACGGTCGGCAGAACAGGAGACGCCGATGCCGATGGGACAGGAGGCGCCGTGGCGGGGCATGCGGATGACCCGGATATCCAGGGCAAAATGCTTGCCGCCGAACTGGGCGCCGAGGCCGAGTTCCTGGGAGCGGACAAGGACCTTCTCTTCCAGGTCAATATCCCTGAAGGCATGTCCGAGTTCGCTGCCTTCGGTGGGAAGGCTGTCCAGGTAACGGGCTGAGGCAAGCTTCACCGCCTTGAGGTTGAGTTCCGCCGTGGTGCCACCGATGACAAAGGCAATATGGTAGGGCGGACAGGCAGCCGTACCAAGGGCTTTCATCTTTTCCAGCATGAAGTTGATCAGAATCTCTTCGGAGTTGAGAACTGCCTTGGTCATCTGGAACAGGGCGGTCTTGTTGGCAGATCCCCCGCCTTTGGCCATAAACAGGAACTTGTACTCCTCCCCTTCAATGGCGGAGATATCCACCTGGGCCGGCATGTTGTTCTTTGTATTGGCCTCTTTATACATGGTAAGCGGCGCGTTCTGAGAATACCGCAGATAATTTTTGGTGTAAGCGTCAAAGGCACCTTTGGAGAGTTCTGCCTCATCGTCGGACCAGGTCCAGACCTGCTGGCCTTTTTTACCCATGACAATGGCCGTACCCGTATCCTGGCACATGGGGTAGATCTTTTCAGAGGCGATGGCTGCGTTTTTCAGCAGTTCCAGGGCCACATACCTGTCATTATCCGAACTTTCGGGATCATCAATAATGGCGCGAAGCTTTTCAAGATGCTCTGCCCTGTACAGATGGGCCACATCCTTGAAAGCAGCTTCGGATAAAATGCTAAGGGCCTGGGGTTCCACCATGAGAACCTCTCTGCCCTCAAAGTCCCTTACCCGTATATGTTCCTTGGAAATCAGGCGGTACTCGGTATCGTCCTTTCCCAAAGGAAACATGGTTTCAAATTTAAAGTCTGTCATAGTAATTCCTATCCTTATCAAGAACAACAGGCAGTGGGGGCTGTTAGGTCCCACTGCCTGCTGATGCTGTTTTTTGTATACTAAGAATACAAAGACGCTGGTGTTCAGGATCGGCTCCAAAACTACTTGCTCTTTTGTTTTCAAAATCCCCGGTTGGGGTCTTTTGAAGAAATACCCGGTAAGGGGTTTTGGAAACAAATTAGATCAAGTTATTTTGTAACGATTCCTTCAGGATCGGCCGGTGTGTCGTTCCGGCCGATGACCGTTTCTTACTTCACCAATGCCATTTTACGTCTCAAAAATGCGATCTGGGTCTGATGGGGCAGATCTTTGGGACAATAATCCTCGCAACCCAGCAGGGTCATGCAGCCGAAGACACCGTCATCATCCCCGATGATCTCATAGAAATCATCGTCGGTCCGTTTGTCCCTGGGATCCAGGTGGTACCGGGCCAGGCGCATAAAACCGACGGCGGACAGGAAGTCGGGGCGCATCCGCTTGGTGGCGCAGGCAGAGATGCAGCAGCCGCACTCAACACAGCGTTCCAGCTCATACACCTCTTCCATGACATCGGGGTCCATCCGTTCTTCCAGCTTGTCGTAGTTAACCTTATCCGCATCCAGGTCATGAATCCAGGATTCCACCCGCTCGCTCATGGCGCGCATGAATTTGCCGGTGTTGACGGAGAGGTCGCCGATGAGTTCAAACCCGGGAAGGGGCAGCAGGGTGATTTCACCGTCTTCAAACTTTGAAGTCAGTGTCCGGCAGGCCAGGTCCGGTGCGCCGTTAATGACCATGCCGCAGGAACCGCAGATACCGGCCCGGCAGATAAAGTCAAACTGGAGCGAGGGATCCTGGTTTTCCCGGATATCGTTCAATGCAATGAAAATTGTCATCCCAGGGGCTTCGGTCACCTCATAGGTTACCATACGGGGCTTGTCGCCCGTTTTCTGGGGATTATACCGAAATATCTGAAATCTTAAAATTCTGCCTTCGTCACTCATTATTTGTACCCCCTGCCGATACGCTCGTTTTTACCTTTAAATTTCTCCGGAATATCCAAGGGATTCAGAAGTTCCTGCATTTCATGGCGGTCCGCTGTGGGATTGGCCTTTTTAATCTCTTCGATCTCGGCAACCCGCTTTTCCGTGTCCGGATGATGGATGGTGTTGTCCACACCGTATCCCCGGGACCCCGGAGGCATCTCCATCTTCATGACATCCAGGTCTTCATAGGTGACTTCCGGCAGGTCTGCACTCTCGTCTTTCCATGTGGTCAGGGTCCGTTTCAGCCAGTCACGGTCGTTTCTTTCCGGGAAGTCTTCACGGGCATGGGCGCCGCGGCTCTCTGTTCTGAGCTGCGCACCATAGGCCACACACTGGGCCAGCTTGATCATCTTGGGCACGCGGATGGCTTCCACCAGTTCCGGGTTGGAAGAGGAGATCCGGTTTCTGAGGGCGATCTTCCTGGCGCGCTGGTTGAGCAGTTTGAGTTCTTCAACCGCCTGTTCCAGATCCTCGCCGTTTCTGAAGATACCGACCTTGTCCATCATGATCTTCTGCATCTCGGCTTTCAGCTGGAAGGGATTCTCACCGTAATCACGGGTGAGCAGTTCACCGATCTTGTTCTCTTCTTTTTTAACAAAATGCTCAATGGTGGAAGTGGAGACGTTCAGGCTGTTCTCAGCGCAGTAATCCGCCACATATTCACCCACGATCATACCGGCAACAACGGTTTCCGCAACAGAGTTTCCGCCCAGACGGTTGAATCCGTGCATATCCCAGCAGGCAGCTTCACCGGCAGAGAAAAGGCCCTTCAGGGTCGGGCTTTCACCGGTTGACTTGGTTCTGACCCCGCCCATGGAGTAATGCTGGGTGGGCCGTACCGGGATGTACTCCTTCACCGGATCAATTCCCAGGAAGTATTCACAGATCTCTTTTACTTCCCTCAGGTTCTTTTCAATGTGCTCGCGTCCCAGCAGGGTGATGTCCAGCCAGAGATGATCGCCGTACCGTGAGGGAACACCTTTGCCTTTTCTCATGTGCTCGGTCATCCGGCGGGAGACAACGTCCCTGGAGGCCAGCTCTTTTTTATCCGGCTCATAATCCGGCATGAAGCGGTAGCCGTCCTTGTCAAGGAGTAGTCCGCCGTCACCGCGGCAGCCTTCTGTGGTGAGGATGCCCACGGGCACGATGGCCGTGGGATGGAACTGCACCGCTTCCATGTTGCCCAAGTTGGCCACCCCGGTCTCCAGGGCAATAGCCGCGCCAATGCCTTCACAGATCACCGCGTTGGTGGAAATGGAATAGATGCGGCCGTACCCGCCGGTGGCGATGGTGGTGGCTTTGGCCACATAG
>JAKSAX010000207.1 GCA_022361395.1 Desulfobacterales bacterium
ACAATCTTCCAGCCGGCCCCGGGCAGACAATTTTTCGGGGAATGGATAATGTCTCCCTGACTCTGGCTCTGGTAAAATCCCACATAAAGATTGATACCCCTGCCGCTCAGATCCCGGTAATCAGCCATGATATAGTCTTCCACCCCCAGGATGTTGTATATCCGTTCGTCAAGGCTGGAACGCATCCCTTTCCACTTTCCGATCGCAAGGGGAAAATCCTCAAAAGACTGATTGGGCTGAATCAACTCACTTTGGGTCACAAACCGGGTCAGGCCGGCTGTTGCCAGGAAGATGATTACAATAACCGCTGTTCTGATGAATGACAAACCTCAGCCCTTGTGCTTAATCCTGTTTTCGAGAAGATCCCCGATCCGGACAGCTGTCCGGCCGTCCCAGAGCTCCGGGATGCCGCCCTTCTTATACTTGCCGTTTAAAATATCGGCAACAGCATCTTTCAGGTCCCCGATGCGGCACAACCGGTTGGTTCCCAGGGTTATGGTTACCGGCCGTTCCGTATTGTCACGCAACGTCAGACAGGGAATACCAAGATAGGTGGTCTCCTCCTGAACACCGCCGGAATCTGTGACCAGCACCCGGGCATTCATGACAAGATTCATGAATTGTTTGTACCCAAGCGGCCCGGTCAGACGGATACCCGGTGCATCGGCCGGGTTTGTCCAGAGCCCGTATTTTTCCAATTGCGCCTTTGTCCTGGGATGAACCGGAAAAATCAGGGGAAGATCTGCAGAGATCTCCGTAAGGGTTCTGCACAGCAGCGACAGGGTTTCCGGATCATCCACATTGGACGGCCGGTGCAGGGTGACAAGCCCGTAAGGTCTGCCTGACAGATTGAACTGCGACGGCATATCCAGTTTGCAGATCTTTTCTTTAACCAATTCAAAGGCGTCGATCATGATATTGCCGACAAAGGATATCTTTGACGCTTCCGTGCCTTCATTTTCCAGATTTTCATTACCGTCCGGAGACGGCGTCCATAAAAAATCAGCCAGTTTATCCGTGACCAGGCGGTTTATCTCTTCGGGCATGGAACGGTCAAAGGATCTCAGGCCTGCCTCCAGATGTGCAACAGGTATGCCGAGCTTTACCGCAGCCAGGGTGGCGGCCAGGGTGGAGTTCACATCTCCCACAACAATAACCAGCGACGGCTCTTCCGCCATCAACACCTTTTCATAGGCAATCATGACATTACCGGTCTGCTGGGCGTGGGTACCACTGCCTACCCCTAAATGGATATGGGGCTCCGGCAGGGAAAAATCCTGAAAAAAGACATCTGACATGTTCAGGTCGTAGTGCTGGCCGGTATGAATGATTTTCGGATTCAATCCGGACCTGTTGTTCAGTTCATGGAACAACGGCGCGACTTTCATGAAATTGGGCCGGGCCGCTGCTATTAAATGGATGTCCATATTGGGTTACTTCCAATAGTTGTTGTCCTCAAAAATTCTGCTGTCAAATACCTCCCTGGTTATTCCCTTATCGGACCGGATCGGGGTTTCCGGAATAAGTCCGACAGAGAAGTAAACCAGGTTTTCCCTGTAATCATCCCGGGAAGAGGCAGTGGTCCGGAAGTCATTA
>JAKSAX010000145.1 GCA_022361395.1 Desulfobacterales bacterium
ATATCATCCCCCTTGCTTTTACGGATAATGGCGGTCATGTTCCGGTCCAGGAGGATCTTTAAAAATCCGTGGATTTTCTCTTTGGAGGGCCGCTTATAGGGTGCACCCTCGTGTTCATTAAAGGGGATGAGGTTGATCTTGGCCCGTAGGGGAGAGACCAGGCGGACAAGTCTTTTTGCATCAGCATCACTGTCATTGACACCTGCCATGAGAATATATTCAAAGGTGATCTTATTCCTGGGTTTCATTGAAAATTTCCTGCAGGCAGCCACCAGGTCCTCTATGGGATAGGTATTGTTGATGGGCATAAGCTGCGACCGGGTCTTATTATCCGTTGCATTCAGGGAAATGGCCAGATTCACATCCGTATCCAGGCCCAGCTGGATAATTTTCGGCACAAGGCCGGAGGTGGAGACAGTGACCCGCCTTGTGGCAAACTTCATCCCGTAATCCGTGTCCAGAATCACAGCCATTGCCCGGATCAGGTTCTTATAATTGGCCAGGGGTTCCCCCATGCCCATGAAAACAATATTGGACAATTTTAACGGATCAATACCCTTTGACTGGACATAGGCCCTGGCCTCCCGGATCTGAGCCACAATCTCTCCCATGGTCAGGTTCCGTTTAAGCCCGTTCCTGGCAGTCAGACAGAACCGGCAGTCCATGGCGCATCCCACCTGGGATGATACGCAGAGAGTATATGTATCCTTGGCCGGGATCAATACCGATTCAATAAACTCCCCGTCGGCAAGCTGATGAAGAAACTTCTCCGTTGTATCGGCAGAGGTTTGTTTGTCTACCATGGTAAGGCATTCCATAGTGAAATGCCTGGAAAGTGTCTCGCGCAGCGGCTTGCCCAGGTCTGTCATACTGTCAAAATCCCGGACCAGTTTCAGGTAAAGCCATTTAAAGATCTGATTGGCCCTGTAAGACCGGATCCCTTTATTTTCAAGCCATTGACCCAGCTCTTCCCGGCTGAGATCCATTATGTTTTTCATTCTAAATATCCTGCGTTTTTTGTACCTGTGCACCCTCTGTGTTTTTTATAATTTACTTGACAATACACGGTATACAGTTTAAATTCAATGATTTGATTTGATATTAAAGGTGATCTTAATATGTTTGAAAATCTGAGCGACAGACTGGATTCGGTCTTTAAAAAGTTAAAAGGTCACGGCACCCTTAATGAGAAGAACATTGAAGACGGCTTGAAACAAGTCAGGATGGCACTTCTCGAAGCTGATGTCAATTATAAGGTTGCAAAAAATGTCATTTCAGATATAAAGACCAGGGCCCTGGGCCAGGAGGTAATGCAAAGCCTTACCCCGGGCCAGCAGGTCATCAAGATTGTAAATGATGAATTTACAAAAATGATGGGGTCTTCCCACCAGGAACTGAACCTGGACAATAAGTCCATGGGGTCTGTTATGCTGGTGGGGCTGCAGGGGTCCGGTAAAACCACAACGGCAGGGAAACTTGCGCGGTATCTGCGCAAGCAGGGGAGAAAGCCCTTTCTCGTGCCGGTGGATGTGTACCGACCGGCCGCCATTGACCAGCTTACAAAGCTGGGAAAACAGATGGATGTGCCGGTTTTTGCCTCCACAACGGAGATGAAGCCGTTAAAGATCTGCCAGGACGCGCAATTGGCCGCAAGGGAGAAGGGATGCGACACCCTGATACTTGACACGGCCGGCCGGTTGCACCTGGATGACGAATTAATGGCTGAACTGGAAGGGATAAAAACAGGCATAAATCCATCAGAAATCCTCCTGGTGGCAGATGCCATGACCGGTCAGGATGCGGTCAATATAGCCGGAGAGTTTGACAAACGGCTGGACATTAACGGTTTTGTACTGACCAAAATGGATGGTGATGCCCGCGGTGGGGCCGCCCTCTCCATTAAGGCCGTTACTGGCAAACCCCTGAAGTTCATCGGTGTGGGGGAAAAGACAACTGCCCTTGAGGCCTTTCATCCGGACCGGATGGCCTCACGGATACTGGGTATGGGGGACACCCTCTCCTTTATTGAAAAGGCCCAGAGTGCAGTTGATGAAAAAGAGGCAAAAGCACTTGAAAAGAAGCTTAGAAAAAATGCATTTACCCTTGAAGATTTTAAAAACCAGATGCAATCCGTCCGTAAGATGGGTTCCATCAAAGATCTCATCGGCATGTTGCCGGGGGTGAACAAAAAGATGCTCAAGGATTTGAATATCAGCGACCGGGAGTTTTCAAGAATAGAGGCCATCATCAATTCCATGACCCCTGAGGAACGGGCAAAACATGCCATCATCAAGAGTTCAAGGAAAAAGAGGATTGCCCTTGGATCCGGGACCACGGTCCAGGATGTGAATAAGCTTCTCAAGAGCTATACCCAGTCAATGAAAATGATAAAGAAGTTTAATAAAGGCGGCATGCGATCATTAAAAGGCATGCTTCCATTTTAAGGAGATTCAAAACAAAATGGCCGTAAAACTAAGACTCACCCGTAAAGGTACCAAGAAAAAACCCTTCTACAGAATTGTTGCTGCTGATATTGAATGCCCCAGAGACGGAAGATTTCTGGAAGCATTGGGAACCTATGATCCCATGCAGGATCCCGCAGTGATCACCCTGAAAGAAGACCGGGTAAACTACTGGCTGGGTGAAGGCGCAATCCCCTCCACCACAGTAAAAAGCATTCTGAAAAAACAGGGTGTGACCGGCACTTCCGCTGGCGAGTCAGCATAGACCGAGGAAGTATCCGACACTGTCCCAGGGAATCCACACCGTAAAAAGGAGATGTTTTTATGAAAGAGCTGATAGAGTATATTGCAAAGGCACTGGTAGACAATCCTGATGAGGTTCAGGTATCGGAAGTGGTGGGTGATCAAACTTCCGTACTGGAGCTCAAGGTGGCTAAAGAGGATCTGGGTAAGGTAATCGGCAAACAGGGAAGATCGGCCCGTGCAATGAGAACCATTTTAAGCGCCGCCTCCACCAAGCTGAAGAAACGGACGGTTCTGGAAATCATCGAGTAGTTTATGAGCAGCACCACCTGGCTTACCATCGGCAAGATCACCGGGGTTCACGGACTTGCCGGAAACCTGAAGATCTGGTCTTTTGCCGATTCTCCCGACACCTTTAAAAAGGGCCGCAAGGTCCGGGTAAAGGATGAAGGGGAGGATACGGGTGGTGAGTTCTATATTATCTCCAATGCCTCTGCCCAGAAAAAAGGGATACGTCTCACCCTTGAGGGGGTGGACAACCGGAACCAGGCCGAAGCAATGGTGGGGAAAGAGATCCTCATGGATAAAGACCAGTTGCCGGCACTGGATGAAGACACCTGGTACTGGGAGGATCTGATCGGTCTTGAGGTTACGGACCGGGATCTGGGATACCTAGGCACCATTGACCGGATTTTCCCCACAGGTGCTGATGATATCCTGGTGGTCATCGGGAACAAGTCTGAGATTCTGATCCCTGTGAATCCTCATTTCATAGATGATGTGAATATGGACAAAGGCCAGGTGACAACCGTTCTGCCCGAGGGCTTTATTCTGGAGTAGGATCAGGACAATGACGTTTACAGTACTGACCCTGTTTCCGGAGTTTATGGATGCGTTTTTTACCAACGGCATCATCGGCAGGGCCATTGAACAGGGTGTGATTCAGGGAAAGGCCGTCAACATCAGGGATTTTTCCACGGACAGGCACAATACAGTGGATGACAGGCCCTACGGCGGGGGAAGCGGGATGGTTATGAAGCCCGAGCCCCTGGAAGCAGCGGTTGAATCGGCAAAAGAGAGTGCTCCCAAGGCAAGGGTCATCCTCATGAGTCCCCAGGGAGAACGGTTCTCCCAGGAAAAGGCCTGCGAACTTGCAAGCCTGCCCGATGGTGTGATTTTTATCTGCGGCAGGTACGAAGGCATTGATGAACGGGTTTATGCCAGACTGGTGGACGAAGAGATTTCCATGGGTGACTTTGTGATGACCGGCGGAGAGCTGGCAGCCATGGCAATGATTGATGCCGCAGCCAGAATGATTCCCGGGGTATTGGGAAGCCATGATTCATCCCAGACAGATTCCTTTATGGATACGAGGCTTGAGCATGCCCAGTACACCAGGCCGGAAACCTATAAAGGAATGACAGTGCCCGAGGTATTGTTATCCGGCAACCATGAAAAGATCCGGCAGTGGCGGAAAAGGTCATCACTGGAACGGACCTTCATGAAACGGCCGGATCTGTTTGAGACCCAGGCACCGGATGCCGGGGAGCGGAAGATCCTCAGACAATGGTGCCAGGAGCTTGAGGCTATTATCGGGAAGGCCGGGGGCAAAGGATGACAAATCTCTATGTAGCACTCATCCATCACCCCGTGATCAACAAGAAAGGCATGGTCATCGGGTCTGCAGTAACCAACATGGATCTCCATGATATTGCAAGGGCCGGCAGGACCTTCGGAGTAAGGGGTTACTATGTGGTTACCCCCTATGAGGACCAGGCGGTTTTGGCCGGACAGATCATGGACCACTGGACCAGGGGAGCCGGGGGTGAGGTTAATCCCTCACGAAAAGAGGCCCTGGAACGGGTACGGGTGGTAAAGACCTTTGAAGAGGCCTGCCAGGGAATAGAAGAAGAACGGAACCAGCCGGTGGTAAAAGTTGCCACAAGCGCCAGGGGTTATGAAAACAGCGTCAGCTGCGCCAGGCTGAAGGAAGAATTAAACGGCAATGCATCCCATGTCCTTGTTTTTGGAACGGCATGGGGGCTGGCAGAGGAATTGATCGACCAGTGTGACTATATCCTTGACCCAATAAAAGGGGCAGGATCATACAACCATCTCTCTGTCCGGTCAGCTGCATCCATATATTTAGACCGACTTATAAATGGCTGAACGTCAGCCAAAAGGGAAGGAATTTAACATGACAAACGTAATTGAAAAACTTGAAAAAGAACAGATGCGCCTTGACGTCCCCGAGTTTGACTCCGGGGATACCGTAAAAGTCCACGTAAAAATCAGGGAAGGCGAGAAAGAGCGTATCCAGGTATTCCAGGGTGTGGTCATCAAAAAAACCAAAGGGCTTGCCAGCGCCAGATTCACCGTCAGGAAAATTTCCGGCGGTATCGGTGTAGAAAGAATTTTCCCCCTCTACTCCCCTGCCATTGACAAGATTGAAGTGGTTACCCGCGGCCGGGTCAGAAGATCCAAACTTTACTACCTGAGAAACCTCCGCGGCAAGGCAGCCAGAATCAAAGAAAAACGCTTTGCATAAATCATTGGATCCGTACCCGATGTGGACCTTTGAAACTGAGGCCGGAAACAACGGGTACAGGACAATTGCAGGCATTGACGAGGCCGGCAGGGGACCCCTTGCCGGCCCAGTCGTGTCTGCGGCTGTTATCCTGCCGGAAAATTTTGAGTGTTCCGGCATAACGGATTCCAAAAAGCTGAGCGAAAAAAAAAGGGAGGCCCTTTTTCCGGTTATACGGGAAAACGCCCTGGCTGTGGGTGTGGGAATGGCCGACCACGAGGAAATTGACCGGATCAACATTCTCCGGGCATCTTTGCTGTCCATGAAACGGGCAGTGGACGATATGGCCCTCTCTCCCGACTATCTTCTGGTGGACGGCAAGTTCACCATTGAGAGCCCCCTGCCCCAGGAAGCCATAATAAAGGGAGATTCCAGAAGCATCTCCATAGCAGCAGCCTCAATTATTGCCAAAGTCACCCGTGACAGGATCATGGCAGAACTGTCCGTTAAATACCCCCGGTACGACTTCCACCGGCACAAAGGGTATCCCACCAAGGCGCACAAAGAGGCCATCCTCATCCACGGCCCCTGCCCTGTCCACAGAAAAAGTTTTCGCGGGGTCCGGCAGGTATGACAACCGCCGGGTATGCTTTGGGCCGGGCAGGAGAGAAGACGGCGGCCCGGTATCTTAAATCCCGCGGATATACCCTTGTCAAACAGAACTACAAGCACAAGACCTTTGAAATTGATATCATTGCAAAGGATAAGGATGTGCTCTGTTTTGTAGAAGTGAAGACCCGCAGCAACATAAGAAAAGCCCTGCCCAGGGAAGCTGTCTCAAGGGCCAAACAAAAAAAAATGATCCTGGGTGCCACCACTTATCTCAAAGAAAAAAAACTTGTTAATCAGAGGGTCCGGTTTGACGTGGTAGAGGTTGTCTATTCAAACGGAAGCAACCCACCGGATATCACCCATATCCAAAATGCCTTTTCAGGAGTGTAAGATGCCAGGAACCTTATATATTGTGGCAACCCCCATGGGCAACCTGGAAGACATCAGCTTCAGGGCTGTCCGCGTCCTCAATGAGGCGGATCTGATTGCGGCCGAAGACACCCGCCATTCACGGAAGCTACTCAATCACTACAATATCAGTACCCCTATGATTGCCTGCCATGAGCACAATGAGGCACAACGGTCAGCCGGCCTGATCTCACGGCTGAACAAGGGGGAGACCGTTGCCCTGATTTCAGATGCCGGCACACCTTTAATTTCCGACCCGGGATACAAACTGGTGCGGATGGCCGGAGAAGAAGGGATCAGGGTAGTGCCCGTGCCGGGCTGCAACGCGGCTGTGGCCGGTTTAAGCGCGGCAGGCCTTCCGACGGATTCATTTTTATTCCTGGGATTCCCGCCCAAGAAACAGGGCAGGCAGTGCGCCGCACTGGAAGCCGTGAAGCCTAACACCGCCACCCTTGTATTTTACGAGTCTCCCAAACGAATCAAAGCCCTGATCAAACGGGCTGAAGATATACTGGGAAACCGGAGTGCCTGCCTTGCCAGGGAATTGACCAAACGTCATGAGGAATTCATCCGGGGCAGCCTGTCCCGTATCCTGGCAGAACTTGAAACCAGAGAACAGGTTAAAGGGGAGTGCGTGCTTTTTATCCAGGGAGCGGACCCCGGTGAAGCCGCTGTGTCACCGGAAGACCTTCGGACCGTCATTCTTGACAGGTTAAAGGAGAATCCCGGAACCGGAGCCCTGGCAAAAGAGCTTGCCAGTGCCTTCAATCTTCCCAAAAAACAGGTGTACGACACCATTCTCTCGCTTAAGGCAGATTAGCCCATAATCCGTCCGATCCCCTTTATTCACTTTACTCTCCGGAATTTCCAGGCTCAAATCCTTTACATCCTGTATGCCGGGCATGTTTTTTTGTAAAAGGATACTCCCGGCAGACCAGGGGCTTTATTGATTGAATCGTGCAGCGGAAAGCATCTTTACCCGGCTGCTGTTCAACAAAGGGGCATGATTCTGCCGGAGTTCCTGTCTGGGGATCGATCCAGATCCGGTACCTGCCCCCTCCGTCTTCCTCTTTTACCCAGGACAGGATATCGTTACGTCCAAGCCTGTCCCATAACTGCCGGTCCTCCGCTGTACAATGATTCCCGAGCATCCGGCAGCAGTTTCCGCATCTTTTACAGAGAAACCCCTTCATCTGACTGTCGACCCATACCCCGGGCTCCCCTTCTCCTCCAGGCCGGACAGCGGTTTCAAACACCAGTTCACATATCCGGGCCATGACTGCCGCATCTTTCTTCTCTGCTTCAAGCGTATGAATCAAATAAAAGCCCAAAGCAATATCATCCACCGGAGCAAGCGGACAATCCCGGCTTCTGCGGATCAATGACCTTTCAGCACCCTTGAAAATTTCAACCTGAAAGTCAGGCCACAGAATCAAAAAACCAAGTTTGCGGAACAGCTCAGGCTGTGTGCCGTATTGGCCGAAATCCTCTGCAACGGCATCTACCCCTGCTCCAGAGTTAAAAAGGTCTCTTGCATAGGAAAATACCTCATCATACCGGGTGAAAAGAAGAGGTGGAGAACATACCTTGTCTGAGATAAACTCAAACCCTGAAAAATGGCAAGAAAAAAAGGGCAGATGAGCAAAAAACAGGCCTCCCCCCGGCCCGGTTGACTTCCGGCAGCAGCAGCCATGCGGATTTTCTATTGAAATTTACCGGATAAGCAGATAAGAGAAATGAAATTTTAAATGATTATAACGGTTGAAGTTTTTAAGACTTCACATAGATACATAAGGTATAGCAACATGAACGACAATACGTCAGACAGCAACAGAACCCTTCTGGGCAGCGATGCCTTTACTTTTGCCTGCAACGATACCATTTCCTGTTTCACCCGCTGCTGCCGCAATGCAGACATGTTCCTTTACCCCTATGACATCATCCGCCTGAAGCAGCACCTGGGCCTGACCTCTGAAGAGTTTTTGATCAATCATACCATCACCGCTTTCAGGGATACCCCCAATTTTCCCAGCGTGATGCTGAAGATGAGGGACAGAGAGGGACAACCCTGCCCCTTTTTAACTGAAACGGGCTGTACCGTTTATGAGGACAGGCCCTTTTCCTGCAGGGCATACCCGCTGGAACCTGCCATTTATGATAACGGAGAAGGCGGCTTTGCCATTACAAATTTCCTGGTCCGCCACGATCACTGCCTCGGCCATGGCCAAGGGGAAAAATGGACCGCCCGCCAGTGGATGAAAGACCAGAACATGGATGCCTATACCGCACCCAACGGAGCCTGGGCAAAGGTTGCCTCCCTCCTGCACAGCCTGAAGCCTGCCGGAAAAAAAGGGAAGGACAACCCTGCCATGAATATGGCCTACATGGCCAGCTACAATATGGACACCTTCCGCAGGTTTGTCTTTGAAAGCAGCTTCCTCCAGAAATTCGATGTGGCCGGAGAGCGCCTTGACATGGTCAGGGAGAATGATGTGGCCCTTATGTTCCTGGGCTTTGACTGGATCCTCAGGTTCCTCGGCGGCCAGGGGCCTCTGCAGGCAAAATAGATATCAGCGCCAAAGCCCGGACCGAGGTACAGCCCGGCCGCCTTATTTTCATCCGTTCCAAATTGTTTCCCAATTATTAGTATTATGTTAGAATGCACCCCAACCACTTGAAAAATGGGGTAAAATAGCCTAAAAACGGCCTCAATTTGTTAGTTTAAAATGAGTGCAGCATTAGCACGGAAACACACAAAGGCCAACCATTCTCCAGGTGGAGACACTATTTTTCAAAATAAAAAGGAATTGTTAACGCTATGGGCATTGAAGTGTACTATGTCATTGTCGGTATGTTGATCCTGTTTGCTATTTTTGACCTGATGGTCGGCGTAACCAATGATGCGGTGAATTTTCTCAATTCATCCATTGGTTCCAAAGCCGCCCCCTTTCTAACCATTATGATCATCGCCAGCCTGGGTATCCTCGCCGGTGTAACCTTTTCCGGCGGCATGATGGAGGTGGCCCGGAAGGGCATTTTCCATCCGGAGTTTTTCACCATGCCGGAGCTGTTAACCATTTTTCTGGCTGTTATGATAACCGACATCCTGCTGCTGGACCTGTTCAATACCCACGGGCTGCCCACATCAACCACGGTCTCCATTGTATTTGAACTCCTGGGTGCGGCCGTGGCCCTCTCCCTGATAAAAATTCTGGCCCAGTCCAACGGGGGTCTGGCGCTCTGGGATTATATCAATACCGCCAAGGCCATGGCCATTGTAGGCGGTATTCTGCTCTCCATTGTGGTGGCCTTTGCCTCCGGCGCATTAATGCAGCTCATATCAAGGCTTATCTTTACCTTTGACTATAAAAAACGGCTGAACCGCTACGGCGCGGTCTGGGGCGGTGTGGCCATGACGGCCATCACCTTTTTCATCCTGGTTAAAGGATCAAAGGGCGCCACATTCATGGATGCTGAAACCGTGGCCTGGATAAAGGGCAACTCCCTGACCATCATGGCCGGTATATTTGTGGTTTCCGCCGTTATCTTCCAGGTGCTGCTCAGTGTATTCAAGATAAATATATTAAAACCCATAGTGCTGGTGGGCACCTTTGCCCTGGCCATGGCCTTTGCAGCCAATGACCTGGTCAACTTCATCGGGGTTCCCCTGGCAGGCCTTAACGCATTCCAGAGTGCCATTGCCTCGGCAGACCCAATGAATGTCACCATGGATGCCCTGAGCAAAAAAGTCCAGTCCCAGACATTTATCATGCTCATTGCAGGGGCCATTATGGTTATCACGCTCTGGGTATCCAGAAAGGCCAGAACCGTTACTGAAACGGAGATCAGCCTGGGCCAGCAGGACGAGGGTATGGAACGGTTTGAATCCGTTTGGCTGTCCAGGCGGATCGTCAACCTGTTTGACAGCCTGTTCCATTCGGTAAAAGATATTACCCCGCCAAAGGTACGTGAGGCTGTTGCAAAACGGGTCACCCCCATGGCCGAAACCACCCATGTCTCCCATAAGGAAAAACCCTCTTTTGACCTTGTCCGGGCCTCTGTGAATCTCATGGTGGCCTCTGCCGTGGTCTCCTTTGCCACCTCGTTAAAACTGCCGCTGTCCACCACCTATGTTACCTTTATGGTGGCCATGGGCACCTCATTCTCGGACCAGGCCTGGGGACGGGAAAGCGCCGTATTCCGTGTAACAGGCGTTCTCACGGTTATCGGCGGCTGGTTCATGACCGCCTTTATCGCATTTGTGGCTGCCTTTATTGCCGCCAACATCATTTACCACTTCAATGTCATAGGTATTGTCGGCCTGATGATTTTCGTCGGCATCATGATATGGAAAAATAAAAAGAAGCATGAAGGCCATGAGAAGACAAAAGAAGAGATCACTATTTTTCATCTGAAAAAGGTGGAGAACTTCCAGGAATCCGTATCAGATACCTTTGACCATCTGGCACATCAGCTCAAGGGAATAAGAAAATCCTTTGACGCCACCTTCACCGCCTTGTTTGAAGAGGATCTGGAAACCCTTCGGGAAGAACGGAAGAGGGTGAAGCAATTCCAGATGAGTACCAATATCATCATCGCCAATATCTTTAAGGTGCTCCGCCTCCTGCAGCGGGAGGACAATAAGGTCTCTTACAATTACTACCAGATCATCAGACGCCTCCAGAAGCTTTCCGACGGGCACAGGGACACGGTGATCCGGTCCACCATGCATGTGGCCAACAGGCATAAAGGCCTGCTCGACGTTCAGGTGGATGAACTTAAGGAGATTAAAAAGGTCATTCTTTATATCCTGCACCAGGTAGAGATGGCCCTGAGCCAGAAAGATATAGTGGACTGCCATCATATCGGCGCCCAGTTCCACTATTTAAGGGAGTTGGTGGATGACTTCAATGCCAACCAGATTGAAAGAATCAGGAACGAATCCTCCAAAACAAGACTGAGTATCATGTTCTACGCCATTTCGGGTAATTGCGTCATGATGGCCAAACAGACAGTGAAACTCCTTGAAATTTTCAACGAGGCTTTTCCCCTGGACGACCGGAAAAAAGCCTGTAAATAAGGCAGCCAAACCCTGTCTATCTGTCATGCAAAAGGCTGCAGCCCTCATGTACATAAAGTACATACGGGGTGCAGCCTTTTTAAGTTTCACAGAAAGGATTACCCGGCTTACCCCCGGCATTGTTTTTTCAGCCAGACATCTGCTTCTTCAACATGATCGGTACGGCCCATGACAATGAAATCCGTGGGGGTGCTGATCTTCTTATCATGGGCAGGATCAAACTCAATATCCCCGCCCTTTTCTTTTATCCCCAGCAGCAAAAGGGAAAACCTTTTCCGGAGTTTCAGATCAGCAATGGTGTTTCCCAGCAGCTGTGACCGGTCTGTAATTGACAATTGATTTATCCGCAGGTTGCCCTGGTTGCTCCGGAGCATCTGGTCCAGGAAGTCAACTGCGGTGGGACGGATCATCTCCGAAGCCAGGCGCAGGGCACCGATCATATTCGGAGAGACCACACCGTCCGCACCGGCCTTTATAAGCTTGGGCTCCAGTTTCCGGTTGGTCATCCGGGTAATGATCCGTATGGCGTCATTCATCATCCTTGCGGTCATGGTGATATACAGGTTATCCTTATCCGACGGCAGGGTAATGATAATACCGGCGGCCCTTTCAAGACCGGCGGAGATCAGGACGTCATCATCTGTGGCATCTGCCTCTAAAAATAATAAATCATCAACCACGGACCGGCACTGCTCAATGGTTTCGGTACCTTTTTCAATCAGTACGATTCTCTTTTGGTTTTTACTCAGCTCCGCCAATACCGGGCGCCCGGTTTTTCCACCGCCGCAAACGATAAAATGATCTGTTAATCCTTTAATTTTTTTCAACATTCTCTTTTTCCTTATGGCGCCTGTAAGTTCACCTTCAATAATTGCCGCCGTTACCATTGAAATCGCATAGAGGAGAACCCCCATGCCGGAAATGATCAGGCAGATTGTAAACATTTCCGCAGCCGTATTCCCCGATACCCGGACCACTTCCCCGTATCCCACGGTTGTCAGCGAAATGACGGTCATGTACAGGCAGTCCATCAGATCCGCCTCCGGAACAATGATATAATACCCGAGGGTTCCACCCAAAATGACCAGAATAACCAGCAGTACGGAAAGATAGATTCTCTTCTTAAGCTCCATATCCCTTTCCCGACGATAATGATAGAAAACAGATTTACTTGAATGTCATTTAAACTACCAATGATAGCCCCTCAAAGTCAATTCCTAAACCGCTCTTCTAAAATTCCATTCTTGACTTCCACTATTTACGGTAGCACAATATACGGATACACCATCATGCAACCCAAACCTTATACCGGATAAGAATGAGACATTCCCTTCTCATCTGTATCTTTGTGCTTTTATCCTTTTCTTTACTGCTCCCTGCGTATGGGAAAGGCAAGATTCCTGCGCCTGAAAACGGCGTACTTGACCTGAGGGCGTGGAATTTCCCCAATGACGGCCCGGTCCCGCTGGCAGGCCGGTGGAAATTCTACTGGCAAACCCACCTCGCCCCGGAAAACACCGGAGCCGGTATTCCGCCCTCGTCACTGATCAGGGTTCCCGGTGCCTGGAACAGCCTTAAGATAAGGGAAAAGAAAATACCCGGTCAGGGATTCGCAACATATGTACTCAGGATCAGGCTGCCGGCCGCATCACAGAACCTGGGATTTAAATTTCTGGATATGGCAACGGCGTTTAGGGTTTATGTAAACGGAAAAAAATTATTCTCATCAGGCAGACCGGGAAAGACAGGACAAGATACCATCCCCGGATATAAGCCTGCCGTAATCCCGATCCCTGAAGATGAACTTCTGGCCCAAACGGAAATCCTGGTTCATGTATCCAACTTCCACCACTGGCAGGGCGGCATGTGGGAGATGATTACCATTGGGGATATCAACGATCTGAACCGCATCCGTGAAGCAAAACTATTCAGAAATGCCGTTCTCTCCGGCAGCATTTTCGTGATGGGAATCTATCATCTTTTTCTATACAGGTTCCGGCCCAGGGACAGATCCCCTCTTTATTTCGGCCTCTTTTGCCTTATGGTGGCCATCCGGCCCCTGACCCATGGAGAGCGCTACCTGCTTGACCTGTTGCCGGATATGATCCCCTTTACCTCTTTTCTGCGGCTCAACTATATTGCATTCTATTTTTGCGTTCCGCTCTTTGCCCATTACACCCTGACCCTTTTCCCGGGTCAGGTCTCTAAAAAGATTGTTAACGGAATCACGGCTGCAGGCTGTCTGGCCGCGGCCGCCACCCTGATGTTACCATCCCGGATATTCACGGTTTTCATGCCTTACCTCCAGGCAGGCACGCTGATCGCCGTGGGGTATGGTGCGATCTGCCTGATACAGGCCCTGAAGGCAAAAAAAAAGGATGCCGGTATCTTTATTACCGGTTTTCTGCTGTTTGCCCTGACCATCCTGAACGATGTTCTGTACACCCGGCAAATCGTAAACACCGGTCACATCGTCCCCTTGGGCCTGTTCATCTTTATTCTCTGCCAGGCGGTGTTATTATCAAAGCGGTTTTCCAGGGCCTTTGCCATGGCCACACAACACCGCAGGGAACTTGAAAAAGAGATGATTCACCGGAGACGCATTGAATCAAACCTTGCCGAGAGTGAGTTCAGATTCAGGCAGATGGCCGATTTCCTGCCTGTTCCCCTGTGTGAAACAGACAGAGGGTTGAACATTGTCTATGCCAACCGGGCCGCACTTGAATGGCTGGGGTACTCCGAGGATGAGATGAGCACCGGTATGCCGCTGTCCACTTTATTTTTAACACCCCACCCGGAATATTTTGACCTGTCGGCTTCGAAACTACCGGAACACAGGGAAATCTCCCTCATCCGGAAGGACGGTAATCTTGTGTGGGCAATGGTTGAGACGTCAAAGATCCTTGTCAAAGGAAAAATTCACGGGCTGCGCATCTGCTTTGTGGATCTGGCGGAACGGAAAAAGGCAGAGGCAGCCTCACTTTATGCTGCCGAGCAGACCAAATACGCCCTGGTGGGCCAGGTTGCCGGTAAAATGGCCCATGATTTCAATAATATCCTGGGAGCCATAATGGGAAATACGGAACTCTCCCTTCTGGAGTGCAAGGACAGGGAAACCGAAGAGAACCTCAATATAATCCTGGAGCAGACAAAGCGCGGCCACCTGCTCACCCAGAATCTTGTTGCCTTTGCCAGGGACCAGGATCCGCAGCCGGGGTGCTTTAATTTAAACCGGAGAATCGAGCTGGTCATCAGTATGTTGCAAAACGATCTGGACAATATAAAGGTTGTTACAACCTTTGATGAAAGCCTTCCGGATATGCTGGCTGATGAGGGAATGATTGAGCAGAGCCTGGTCAACACGATTCAAAATGCCGTCCACGCCATGAGCCTTACTTTAGATCCCGGGCTTAAAATTGCGACCCGCCGGAATCAGGGAATGATTGAAATCGTTATTTCAGACAACGGCTGCGGAATTCCGGAAATATCCCATGGCGATATTTACACTCCCTCATTCACCCTTAAAGGGAGTAAGGATATTGCAGGCGTCTATGCCAGCGGTATAAAGGGCACGGGATACGGTTTGGCCAATGTAAAAAAATATGTGGACAAACACAGCGGGCAGATCTCTTTTACAAGTACACCGAACAAAGGAACCACCTTTATTATAAGCTTTCCTATAACTGAGGCAGCCAGCTGTCCCGGAGGGGCGAAAGATGCGGCCCAGGATCCTGTTGGGGTAACAGGCAAGCAAATTCTTGTGGTGGAAGATGAGGCAGCCATCTCAACCGTGTTCCAAAAAATCCTCACCCACCCGCCTTTTGCCAATTCAGTGATCGTTGCAGATACCGGAAAGGCGGCCATGGACCGCTTTGACGCCACAAAATTCGACCTGATAAGCCTTGATTATATGCTGCCCGGGAAAACCAACGGCCTGGATGTTTATCACTATATCAGAAAAAAGAATAAAGTAATTCCCATTGTTTTTGTCTCGGGCAATATGGAGTTCATCGCCTCCATTCAGCAGATGCTCCAAAACGATCCCTTTCTGGCCCACCTGTCCAAACCCTGTGACAATGCAACCTATGCCACGGCAATAGAGAACTGGTTAACCAGAGGCTAACATGTTCCGCCTAAATAAAAAGCGGCCTTCCCCGCTTAGGAAAGGCCGCTTTCAGGTAACTCTATAATCTAAACTAAATCAAAAGATGATTTAATTCAATTACATCTTGCTTCCTTCTGCATGGCTCTGCAGTTTTACTTCAACTTTTTCAGTCAGGGAAGCATAGTATTTTCTCAGGATAACCAGGACTTCGTCACGGCCAAAGTGATCAACAACTTCTTCGTTGTTGGAGAGTGCATGACGCAGTTTGGTTCCGGAAAGGATAACTCTGTCATCTTTGCCGTGGGGGCAGGTTCTCATGGAAGCCATACCGTCACATTTGTGGCAGTAGAACGTCCAGTCGATTTTCAGAGCTTCGCACAACAGGGCTTTTCCTTCGCCTTCGGGCTGGGGAATGATGTCAAAGATTTCCTGTGCTTCGAACAGGGTGTAGAAGTCGCCAACGCCGGCATGGTCACGGCCGATGATCATTCTGTTGACACCGTAGTTCTGACGGAAAGTGGCATGCAGGAGGCCTTCACGGGGACCGGCATATCTCATGTCAAGGGGATATCCGCCGTTAACAACGTGCTCGGGCACAAAGTAATCCTGGATCAGTCTGTCGATACATTCGATGCGTACTTCCGCAGGGATATCACCGGGTTTCAGGTTACCGATCAGAGAGTGGATCAGAACACCGTCACATACGTCAAGGGCGATTTTGCAAAGATGCTCCTGGGATCTGTGCATGGGGTTTCTCAGCTGCATGGAAGCAACGTTTGCCCAGCCTCTTTCATCAAAGATGGCGCGGGTTTCTGTAGGAGTAAGGTATACGCCTTTGAATTTTTCGGGGAATTCGCCTTCGGACAGTACTTTA
>JAKSAX010000260.1 GCA_022361395.1 Desulfobacterales bacterium
ATCTATAAGGGAATCATCCCCTTTGTCATCATCCAGATCATCGGGCTCGGCATTATCTGCCTGATTCCCGAGGCAGTCACCTGGCTGCCCCGCACCATATTATAAACACAAGCTGTTTAACGGCAAAAAAGGCTGAATGCTTTTGCATTCAGCCTTTTTCAGTTTCATCCTACCGGTTTAAATCCGCTTAAACCGGCCAATAAAGCGTGAAGCCTTTAGAGCTTAAAGGTATTTAAACTGCTGGTACTGCTCTTCGGTCAGTTTGTTCCAGTCAAAAATGGTTTCCTGGAATTTAAGGAAGGAATCGTAGACCTTCCTGCTCATGGGATCAGCATCCGCCACTTCATCCAGTACTTCCTTTGCCAGTTTTTTCAACTCTTTGAGAACCGGTTCCGGGAATTGCTTGAGCTGGACGTTATGCTTTGTGATCAGTTCCTGGAGCGCCCCGTTGTTTTTGGCTTCAAATTCCGAGAGCATCCACATGTTGCACTTGTAGGCTGCGGCTTCAACAATGGCTTTTAAATCGTCGGGAAGCTTGTTCCAGGCATCCAGGTTGACCATGGCCTCAATACCGGTGCCGGCTTCGTGCCATCCGGGATAGTAGTAGTACTTGGCTGCCTTGTAAAATCCCATCTTCAAATCATGGAAGGGGCCGACCCACTCCGTGGCGTCGATAACCCCCCTGTCCAGGTTGGTGTATATTTCACCGCCGGCAACCAGGACCGCATTTCCGCCTGCCTTGGCAAGGACCTTGCCGCCCAGGCCCGGGATCCTCATTTTAAGGCCTTTGAGATCGTCCATGGTGTTGATCTCTTTGTTGAACCATCCGCCCATCTGGACACCGGTGTTGCCGGCAAGAAAGGGTTTCAGATTGAATTTGGCATAAACCTCGTCCCAGAGTTCCATACCACCGCCGGAGTAAAGCCAGGCGTTCAGGGACTGGGCATTGAACCCAAAGGGAACGGCTGCGAAAAACTGGGTGGCCGGAGATTTGCCTGCCCAGTAATAGGCTGCGCCATGCCCCATTTCAGCCGTGCCCTGGCTGACGGCGTCAAACACGCCCAGGGGGGGAACCAGTTCGCCGCCGCCGTAGACTTTTATTTTAAGCCTGCCGCCGCTCATCTCATCAACCCATTTGGCAAAATTATCCGCACCTTCACCCAGCATGGGGAAATGGGGGGGCCAGGTGGTGACCATTTTCCATTCAATGGTTTTCGGCTTCGGGGCTTCGGCCTTTGCAGCCGGCTTCGGGGCTTCCTGCTCCCCTTTGCAGGAACTCAAAACACCTGCAAGGCCTGCAACACCGACAGCAGCCGCACCAACACCCACATCCTTGATAAATTTACGCCGTTTGTTCTCTTCCATGAAGATCTCCTTTTTCTGGGTTTACCGGATTAAACAACTCAATATATCAGGTATTTCATCAATAACAGGTGTATTGCAAAAACACCGTCATTCCAACATCCATCGGGTTAAACACAAAACTGGCTGAAGACTGTTGATTTACTAAATCCCGTTTTATGCGAAAAACTTCCGCCAAGTCAAGGAATAATCCCGGACCGTGCCGATTAATTGGCTCCCCGGGGCCTTAATGAGCGGTTCCGGATTCCCTGGATGAGAAAACCAGGCCGGCCAGTATCATTGCCCCGCCTGTAAAATGGTAGGATAAAAGCCGCTCACCAAGATAGACATAGGCAACGGCAGAGGTGACCAGCGGCACCAGATAGACAAATACAGAAGCTGTGGCTGCCCCCAGTTTTTTTACTCCCTGGTTCCAGAGAATGTAGGAAAGTATAGAGGGACAGATACCGAGAAAAATAAAAACCAGTACAACACTCCGGTTTATTGCAAACCCGCCCACCAGGTACAGCTCCCACAGATAAAAGGGAAGCATCGCGGCAAGACCGAAGACAATGGTCATAAACAAAAAAGATATGGGTGACACAGCCGGGGAGGTTCGCCTCAGCAGCACCGAATACACGGCCCAGGAAAAAATGGAGATCAGGACCAGAATATCGCCCGGGTTAAGGTCCATGGATATTACCGTTGCCATGGATCCTTTGGCTACAATGGCGACAACGCCTGACATGGACAGGGCGATACCGGCGGACTGGATCAGTTTGGGCCGGTCATTGTTAACCAGCCAGGCAACCCCGAGGGTCAGTGCGGGCATGGCGGCAACAACCAGGCTGATATTGGTGGCTGTGGTATACAGGGCGCCCAGGTAAAGCAGGGAGTTGTAAATGGTAACACTGGGCAGTGCCAGCCAGAACAATACCCAAAGATTTTCCCTGATCAGCCTCTTTTCCGCCCGGATCCTTTTCCAGGCAAAGGGAAAGAGAAACACCAGCGCTGCAACCCACCGGTAAAAGGAGAGCGCCATGGGCGGGATATCCTCAATCACCCCCTTGGCCACCACGCTGTTGATTCCCCAGAACGACACGGCAAGGACAAGCCCTGCCATGGCTGAAATTTTCTGATGCCGTTCTAAGGTCTTAATCATCTGCAT
>JAKSAX010000598.1 GCA_022361395.1 Desulfobacterales bacterium
TAAGAAACAATAAAACCTTCAAGGGAAGTGTGAAAACAAAGCGACTGAATGCAGCAATGGATCCAAAATACATGGAGAAGGTGATCTTCGGGTGATGTCTAACCCGTCTGGGACTATAGGCAATCGATAATAGTTACTTGCGTTAGCCCTGCCTGTAAAAACAGGGTGCTTGACAACAGGTTGTCCGGTGTACATACTGGGCGGACAGCCGGAAAGGTAAGGCCGGTTTGACATTTAGCAGATACTTAATATTAATTATAAGGACTCCCAATGGACGGTCAGGTTAGCAGATTTCAGGAACTGGGCAGGCTCATGCAGGACCATGGGCTGGAGATGATCACGGCCTTGATCATATTGATTGTTGGTTTGTTTGTTACGAAGTGGGCTGTGAAGGCCCTTAAAGAACTTCTGGGCAAATTCATGAAAAATACGGCCACCATATCCATTGTTTCAAACAGTGTGGGGGTCTTTATGCTCGGTCTTGTGATCACTGCCTCTGCCATGGAAATCGGGGCGAAACCGGGGCCCATGGTCGCCCTGATGATGATTATTGTTTTGGTGGCCATCGGTATTATTGTTATCTTCCGTCCTTTGATTCCCACACTTCCGTTCAAGGTGGGAAATACGGTGAAGGCCGGCAATCTTCTGGGAAAAGTTGAGGCGACAACCGTTCTGAATACCCGGTTGAGAACCTTTGACGGAAAGACCTTTTTTGTTCCCAACCGGCAGATCCTGGATGATATTGTGATCAACTATCATTTTACAAAGACCCGGAGGGTTAAGATCGATGTTACCATCCGGTATGACCAGGATCTTATGAAAGCCAAACAGGTACTTGAAGCACTGATGATCGAGGATGCCAGAATCCTTCCCAAACCCAATCCCCAGGTGTACGTGCTTGAACTCGGCCCCAACGGGGTCAGGCTGGGGGGCAGGTGCTGGGTAAATAATTTGAAATTTTGGGTAACCCAGTGCGAAATGCTGGAGAAAACAAAACTGCGGTTTGACGCTGAAGGTATTGAATTTGCCTACAGCCAGCTTGACATCAATCACAGGCGGGTGGGGGATGAGTGGGCAGAAGACCTAGCCGTTGAAAACGAAATGCCGGGGGAATGATATGAAACTTGCCAAGGGAATGAAGCTGATTGCAGAGGGCTGGGTTATAAAGCCCAAGGGATTTCGCGTCAGGTTTGAGCAGATGAGTGAGGGAGAGCTGGTCACGGGGTATTCTCCGCCCATGGAAGACAAGCCCCTGGATTCTGATGTCACTACCTGGCGGTATGGCTGGAAGCTTGCCATGGCAGCCCGGCCTGACGGAGACGACCTCCGGGAGGGATGTTTGGTAAATGTCACTGTGGTGGATGATACCGACCGCCCGGTCAATTACTATGTAACCGGAAAACCTGAAGTGTTCAATCCCAAATAGAGAGTAGTTATGAACTTAGTTAATCTTCTCGTCGACGAAAGCAGGCACCAGGTGCTTAAAAACCTGATGCCCTCTTTGCAGGATGTCACCTTAAACGAACGCCAGATATGTGATTTTGAACTTTTATCCACAGGGGTGTTCTCTCCCTTAAAAGGGTTTATGACCCAGATAGAGTTTGAATCTGTCCTGGACAGGATGCAGTTGCCCTCAGGAGAAATCTGGCCTGTGCCCATCTGTCTTGACGTCAGCGCTACCCTGGCAGAAACCCTTGAAATCGGACAGTCTGCTGTACTCAGGGATCCGGAGGGCTTTCCCTTGGGGATAATTACGATTGAAGACCTCTGGCCGGTGGATGTGCAAAAAGAAGCTATGGCGGTTTTCGGCACAAAGGACAAGAGCCATTACGGGGTCGGCTATCTGTACAACAAGACCGGGAAGTACTATATGGGAGGAAAGGTTCAGGCATTGAACCTGCCCATTCATTCGGATTTCAGGCAGATCAGAATGACACCGGATGAGGTCAGGGGGCAATACAAAAAACTGGGCTGGAAACGTATTGTGGGGTTTCAGACCCGCCAGCCCATACACCGGCCCCAGTTTGAAATGACGATTCAGGCCATGAGAAAGACAAAGGCAAACCTCCTGCTGTTGCCCATTGCCGGAATTCCCAGGCCCGGAGATTTTGACCACTATACCAGGATGAGATGCTACCAGAAGGTGGCAGCCCATTACCCGCCCGACACATACATGCTGAATCTGCTGCCCCTTTCCATGCGCATGGCAGGCCCCAGGGATGCTGTTTTGCACCTCATCATAGGAAAAAATTACGGGTGCACCCATTTTGTTATCGGGCACAACCACTCCAGCCCGGGTCAGGACAGCAACGGGGATGATTTTTATGATTCCGGTAAGAGTACGGCCCTGGTTGAGGAGGTTGCCGGAAAGCTGGGTATAGAAGCGGTTTTCTTTGAGGAGATGGTTTACCTGCCTTTTGAAGATGAGTTTAAACTTGCCACAGAGGTCAACGGCAGCCAGGAGATTATTTCTTTTTCCAACGATGATATCAGAGAACGGGTGCGAAAGGGAAAAAAAGTGCCGGAATGGGCAAGTTTCCCCGAAGTCGTTGCGGAACTGAACCGGTCCTACCCCTCCCCTGCAAGCCAGGGGTTTACCGTTTTCCTTACCGGATTGTCAGGTGCGGGTAAATCCACCATTGCGAAAGTCCTTTATTCAAAATTCATGGAAATCGGATCGCGGCCGGTTACGCTCCTGGACGGAGATATTGTTCGGAGAAACCTGTCATCTGAGTTGAATTTTTCAAGGGAACACCGCGATATCAATGTTAAGCGGATCGGATTTGTTGCCTCTGAAATCACAAAGAACCGTGGAATAGCCATTTGTGCGCCTATTGCCCCCTATGAGAGAACGCGGGCTGACATCAGGAATGCCATAGAAGCCCATGGCGGCTTTTTTGAGATCCATGTGGCCACCCCCATAACCATATGTGAAAAAAGAGATCGCAAAGGAATGTATGCCAAAGCAAAAGCGGGATTGTTAAAAGGGTTCACCGGAGTGGACGATCCCTATGAGATTCCTGAAAATCCCGAGTTATCCATCGACACCTCAAACCTCACTCCGGATGAAGCGGTTCAGGAAATCTTACTTCTCCTGAACGACAAGGGATATGTATAGAAGAATAGATCAGGGGCCACGTAAAGAAAAACTGGGGGTCGTAAACAAAAGGATGCGCCGATTAAAAAATGAGTAGAAAAAGAAAAGGAATTATACTTGCCGGAGGATCCGGAACCAGGCTTTATCCATTGACTTACTCGGTGAGCAAACAATTGATGCCGGTGTATGATAAGCCCATGATATACTACCCCCTGTCAACCCTGATGCTGGCAGGGATTCGCGATATCCTCATTATCACGACTCCCCAGGACCAGGAGTTGTTCAGGCACCTGCTTAATGACGGATCCCAGTGGGGGGTCTCCCTGTCCTACGAAGTGCAGCCGTCGCCCGA
>JAKSAX010000530.1 GCA_022361395.1 Desulfobacterales bacterium
CGATTTGAAAACCAATGCCATTTTTCGTTTTGGGTTTTGTTCGGCCTTTTCCAGTTCCTTTTCACGGTTTGTCGAGGCGAGGCGGTTACTGATACCTTCGTAAACCTGATCAAAACTTTGATGAAAATATTTTTCCTGAAGCTGGATTCTGGTCTTTTTATCTATATCTTCCAAAGAACCGTACCGCCTGTATAGTTCCTTCAGCTTATTGGCCCTTGCTGGAAAAAAAACCCCCTTTTTCATCACTTGCACCTTTGTTTTCATCTCAAACATATCCCCGGCCGGTGCATAGGCTGTATCCTGAACATCAATTTTTTGGAGCATATCCTTGGCTGCTTCGCTGATACCGGCCTCGACACTGCATTGATTGATGGAGCCGGTTAAAATAAATTCCGCACCCAAAACGAATGCGGCAGCCGCCGCCTCAGGTGTGCCGATGCCGCCTGCAGCCCCGATCCTTACCTTTTTTTTATACTGGTATGTTTTCATCATTCGGTCCCGCAGCTGTAGTACGGCCGGTATCAAAACATAGTGGGAGCCCTGGTCTGTATGGCCCCCGGAGTCCGCTTCAACGCAAATATCATCTGCCATGGGTACCAGGGCGGCCAGTTCCGCTTCCTTCGCAGTTACAGCCCCTCGGTCCAGCAACTCCCGGACGATATGGTCCGGTGCCGGACTTAAAAAGGCTTGTGCAACTTCCGGTCTGGAAATTTTAGCGATAACCTTGTTCCCGGTTTTAATAAGCCCATTTTCATCCAGGTCCAGCCCTTTGAGCCGGTATCTGACCAATGCTTTGGTGATCCTTAAAAAGGCGGCTGCCTCAACAGCCTTGACGCGATACTTCAACAGCAGATCGGTAAGGGCTTCTTCATATGCCTGCCGCTCCAGTCCGGATAAAAAATTCACACCAAAAGAATAGGTTTCGCCCAATGCGCTTTGTATGTGCCGAATATTCTCTTCCACCCGATCCAACGAAAGGCCACCGGCTCCAAAAAACCCATCAAGCCAGCCTTTCCGATTTTGATAACCAGCTCTCTGGATGCAATCCCCCTGAACATGGCGCCGGTCAGGTACGCATATTTCAGGCGGTAGTCTTTTTTGAATGACGGATCTCCCAGAGATTCCGGACTGATGGCGCCCCCAGAAGTGGTATTACCCGATGCCAGTTCCGTTTTTCCCGTCACCCTGCCCTGTTTTATCCCTGCTTCGGCAGGAGGTGTACCATACGCCTGTCTGATCTTTGCGATCAATTTGGTCAACACCCGTCCCGGGCCGATCTCTTTGATCTCCATCCCCGGACTGCGGTCCAGGTGTCTTATGGAATCAATCCATTGAACCGGTTCACAAAGATGCGCCGCCAGGGTATCGACAAGTGACTTAGGCTTATGGGGTTTTGCATTGACATTTGATATCACGGGAAAATCCGGCGCAAGAAAAGTTCCCCTTTCCATATGCTGCCTGAACCTTGCCCGAACCTCTTCCATATACCGCGAATGGAACGCCCCGCTCACCTTTAACGGCATGAATATCCCGCCGGATGCTTTTACAAATTCCTCAGCACTTAAAACCTGCCTGCGCAACCCGGAAATGACAAACTGGGAAGGCGTATTATAATTGGCAATATCAACCCCGTGCAAATTATTTTCCGACAACAGGGCCTCCAGGCTTTCAATGGTGAGGCCGATCACGGCTGCCATGCATCCCCGGGTGACACCGCCCATCAGTTCGCCCCGTTTCATTACCAGTTTCAGGCCGGTCTCAAAGTCGAACACCCCGGCTGCCATCAATGCGGAATACTCGCCCAGGCTATGGCCTGCCGCAGCATCCGGCCGCCTGCCTGTTTGCTTAATTTTGTCAAAGTATGAAAGGGCATTCACCACGTACAATGCAGGCTGGGTATATTGGGTCTGGTTCAGGCGGTTACCGGGATTATTAAGGCATAAATCCGCTACATCGTATCCCAGTATACTGCCCGCAGCCGTTGTCAGCTGTGGAAACGCATTGAACAACCCCTCTCCCATGCCCTTGAATTGAGATCCCTGTCCGGGAAAAACATATGCGATCATTTTGAATACCGGAAAACCGTTTTTTCAAAGGGATAGACCGGCAGGGGGAGCCGTACCGGCCTGCCGGTCTCATAAAGCCGTGTCCAATTGACGGCAACACCGCAAACCCAGAGTTCGGCCAATTGGCCCAGGTTCCTTTCCGCCATGATAACCCGGAGGAATTCTTTCCCTGCTTTGCCGGATATAAGGGAAGAAATAGAACTGCCGTGCTGCTGTCCGTTACTGTCGAAAACCCCGTCAATACCTGTGTTGCCCTGGAGATACGAGGACATTTTCTCTTCCAGGTCATCCATATCACCTGCAATGAAGGCCAGCCGGTGCCTAAAACAGTCCCGGCCCACCTGGAGCGTATACGCCATTCGGTTAAACAGATCCGAACCCTGGTTCCGGTGGTTATGGTGGATAAACCTGGAAAGATTTTCAACATAGGTTCTGAGACTGTTTTGGGTTTTAGCGGAGAGGACGAAGAGTTGGGGGACCGGGGCTGGCTGCTGCCCGCCCGGGTGGCCCGGATCAAATTCTTCCAGTACCAGATGGGCGATTGAACCGCCAAAGCCAAAGGCGCTGAACCTGACCGGGAATACTAAGCTGATTTTCCTGAAGCGCTGTACAAACTTCAAACTGCCTTGGTCGGCAGGTTAGCTTAAACGTTAAAACCATCAATTTTTAGTAATTACCGACCCCGGACTTTGTTTATAATTATAGGGGAATAGCATTAGCAAACATAGCGTTGAATTCTATTTCCAGTAGTTGTAGCAGTTCAAATTTAACAAGTGGCACATTGTCTTTATATGCACCAGGCGCAATACCTGTACCAGCAGTTCTCGCTGAAATAAAAGAAATGCCGCCCCGGCAAGGGAACCGGGGCGGCATAACTGCCCGGCGGCAAGGAAAAAAGCGAAGGGTTTAGTTAAGGGTCGATGTTTTTTCCTGAGAGAAGACCGCCTGGCTGACTGCTGAGAGACTGGAACTGCTGAGGATTTTAAGGGGGGTATTGTGTTGGTTACAGAGTTTTTTCACACGGATACAGGCGTTGTGGCTGTTGCAGTTGACCGGACAGAGGACCAGGTCGGAGCGCTTGACCTTGGCTTCAATGTCCACACCCGCACTTTTCATGTATCCGTCATGGTAATCGAATTTTCCACCGGCCTTTTCAACGATGTCCTTGTAGAAATTTTTCATCTTGGTGATACCGCCGATCATAAAGATCCTTCTGGCGCAAAGCTGGTATTGGCTGCATGCCTCCCTGTTGCAGTCCGGATCGGTCTGACACGGGGGAGGTGCCGTATCCCCGAGGGCGGTCATGAATGTCTCCACTTCCTGCTGAATGGTCTCATTTTCATTCCGGGTCCGGGCAAGGGTCATCCTCAGGGTCTGGACGACCCGGTCACTTTTTTGAAGGGCGGCTTCACGGGATTCAAGATCAGATTCAAGGGCGGCCACCCGTGACTGAAGTTCCCGGATAAGGGTTTCACTGTCCTGGTTTTCCGGAGACACGCGCACCTCTAAGTCGGCTACCTGTTTTTTTAAGTCCCGGTTCTCCGATTCCAGTGCTGCAATCTTTTGGGTATTTTCTTTTCTCTGCTTCACCAGTTTCTTATTTTCGGTGTTTTTCAACCTTACCTTGTTTTTTTCCCGGTCAAGGACAGCCTGGTTGGTGGCCAGGTCTTTTCTGATATCAAAGATCCCTGTCATGTTGGCGTGGGCCATCATATGAACTTCGCCGTAAACGTCCTGGAGCAGGCTGAAATCAGTGTCTTCGTAGGATACAACGGCAAACATCAGGGGCCCGACATGTCCGGTTTCCAGGTTTTCATTCCAGAGCTGCCGCATCTCTTTCTCCCCCATCCCCTCTATCATTTTCATCCATTTTCGGGCCCTGGCCCGGATGACATTGTTTGCCTTTACGGAGACCTCGTTTTCATCGTCCAGCTTGGACATAATGATCTGGTGGTATTCGTAGGATTTCAGTCCGGTGACGTCGTATCCGCATTTTTTCAGAATGTCCCTGTGCTTTTCAACACTCAGGATCGCCCCTGCCACCGGGCATTTGAAATGAGAATCTATTTCCCACAAATTCTTGAATTTCGATGTTTTTCCGGTCATGTCATCTGTCTCCGTTGCTTTGGGTTTAGCGTTGTCGTGTCTGCCTGTTTAATCTTTTATTTTCATCGCCTGTCTACAGGGCAAGCATCACACCCTGTGCCCAGTCGTTGATCTCTTCTTCCTCCGGATGCGGTCATGTGACCGAGCAAGATTGTCTTTTGAAGCAACTCTTTTTAGTTGCAACTAACTTTTATGCGTATTTTTTCCACCTGTCAAGTTTTTTCCTTGGATAATAATATTTTTTTGAGATTTGAAGAAAAATCTGACTGATCCGAAGCGTGTCCGGGCCTTAAAACAAAAGCTGCCGGCACAGAGACCGGCAGCTTTTGTCAGGAAAGAGGCTATTATAACTTTCCATGTATGTGATGAATGGCGCTTCTTATCTACTGATATTATAGTTATTTGTCAACAAAAAAGTTTGCCACAACATACTTTTCTTTATCTCCTGAATTCATCCTCTTGCCGCAGGAAATATCCATAACTATTACAAAGATGCCGTTTTCAGCACCCTGGTCCGGCTGGTGGATATGAAACAGCACCTGTAGCGCTCATCATTACGGGCTGTCAGGCCCCCATGGCATCTGCAATGGCAACGGCCACAAGCTGGGAGGACATGGGGTTCTGTCCGGTGATGACCTGCCCTGAATTCACGACATACCCCTGGTTAACCCCGTAGCAGGAATATACGGCACCATGATCGGTAAGCCCGGTTTCAAGTACAAAGGGAATGTCAAGAAGGGTGTTGTAAAAAATTTCCTCTGCCCTGCTGTATCCCGTGACCTCCAGGCCTTTTATCAGGTATTCACCGCTTGGGGCCTTCAGGTTGATAAGGCCCGCAGGACCGTGGCACATGGCCGTCACAAGGCCGCCTTTACTGAAAACATGCTCTGAGATGGAGATAAGATCCTTATTGTCTGGGAAATCAAACATACCCCCGTGGCCCCCTGTGTAAAACACGGCGTCGTACTTATCCGCGTCAATGGCGTCCGGCTGCGGAGCAGCCATGATCCGGTCAAAAGACCTGGTGTCAGACAACAGGGCAACAAGGGCCGGATCCTGAAAATCCGTTCCGGTGAGTGCCGGGCCGTTTTCCCCCGGTGTGGTGTAATCCACTTCAACCCCCCGTTGGGTCATCACGAAATAGGGGTGAACCATTTCAGGGAAATAACAGCCCGCTGGTTTGCCGCCGCCCATGACTGCATGACCTGAAAGTACAAACAATATGCGTTTCATTATCCTCTCCTTTGGTTTACTTACTGAGTTCCACTCGGTTTCTGCCGTTTTCCTTGGCTTTATACAAGGCACTGTCCGCCCGGCTTAAAAGACTTGATACCGTGTCCCCTTTTTTAAAGGTAGCCACCCCCATACTGGCGGTGACCGCACCGGTCAGGGGGTGATGTACTGCTTCAAGCTCAGCCCTGTGTTTTTCAGCGATCTGCAGAACATTCCGCGTGAACTCCGGTACGAGGATGATAAACTCCTCTCCTCCCCAGCGCCCCACAAGATCGGTTTTCCGGATATTTTCGGATATGACCTTTGCCACGCTGATAAGCACCTCATCTCCTGTATTATGGCCATAGGTATCATTCACATGTTTGAAATTATCCAGATCCAGTAGAATCACCGCCATGGTCTTGTCATAGCGTTCACATTTGGAAAGTTCTTTTTCCATCTCCGCTTCAAGCTGTCTGCGGTTATAAATACCGGTGAGCTGATCCGTGGTGGAAAGCTTCTTCAACGCCTTGTTTTTCTGGTTGAGTTCCCTGTTTTTCTCATGCAGTGCCAGGGTCCGTTCCCTGACCTTCTGTTCCAGGTTGTGGTTGAGCTCATTCAGGTCCTGGTAGACCAGGGCATTTTCCATGGTAATGGCAGCCTGGGCAGCCAGAATATTGAGGGTTTGAAGCCGTTCCCTGTGAAATGCACCCGGGGACTTGTCGTTTTCCAGGTAAAGCACCGCCTTGACTTCATTTCCCGGACAGATGGGGATACAACAGACTGAAACCGGCTTCTTTTCCCTGATATAGGCGCACTGGGAAAATTGCTCAGCCCGGGCCGCATCGTACAGCACCACGGTTTCCTCTGTCCTCAGTACATAATTGATCACGGCCGGAGAGACCTCTTCGGATCTGTGAAAGGGCATGCTCTGATAATTTTCAGCATCCGGACGGAGGATCTTTTCATCCCCTTGAAACTGGATCATGTTTGTCAGAACAAATTCCCCCTCTTTTTTCAGGATCATGACCCCTTTGGCCGCACCTGCATTTTCAACGGCAATAGTAATGAGTTCCCGGGCCAGGCTGTCCAGCACAATATGCCTGGAAACAGCCTGGGTGGCCTTTATGACGGAAAGCAGGTCCAGCTCCTCCGAGAAGGAACGCATGCTTGTTACGTTCAGGGTATTCCCATCTATACTTAACGTCTCCTCCGGCGCAGCTAAGAATCCGTCTCCTGCTGACAGTTTGAAACGTTTCCGGAGCAGTTCGGTGATCTCCCGCGTTTTTGCGGCGGCGCCCCACCGGTCATAAAAGGTCAGTGCCTGCTCAAAATACCCCTTGGCAATGACGTCTTTTTCCATGGAAAGCCAGAACCTGCCGCATTTTTCCGCAGCCAGAGCCGCATCCTGGATGAATGAGGCGTCCACCGCCTCCTGAATGGCCCGGTCGTATTGCAGGGCGGCGATACTCACGGCCTTTTCCTTATCCGGGGTAATCCTGGCCTCTTCCGCACGGATAAGGGTGAGTTTATGCCGGAAATTGGCCTCACACAACCCCGCCCAGTTTTCCATTCTTTCCGTGCCTTTGCGGATCTGTTCCCGGTAGTCTTTCTCATTGCCGCCGGCTCTGGCAAGGCTGTCTATCAGGATCAGGGTGCAGAAGAAATAAGCATCCGCAAGAATGATCTGGCCCTGCTGGGTATTGTCGATCATCTCCATCCGGTCAATAAGCTCTTTTAAAGGGGGGGTATTACCGGAAAAGCAATCCACACGGAGCATCGAATAGAACAGCGATCCCGTAAAAAAGGGCAGATCGGCGGTTTCACTCAACATCCCTGCCGTATCAAAGGTGTCGTCATCAAGGGTGTGGATGCTGCGGCTCCGGCCGGTCAAATGCGTCACGGGCTGGCTGACGATGAGTTTCAAAAGAGTGACAATCGCCTCCAGGCCCGAAGTATGCAGAAACTCAAAACTCGTATCAACCTGTTTTGCTACTTCCGTCAAGGCTTCGCCGGAAACAAACCGCACATGGGCCAGTTGCAGAAAGACATATCCTGCATAGGGCGACCCTGTTGCAAGGGCAAGCTTTGAGGCCTTGGTCCAGTATTTGAGGCTGACGGAAAGGGGGTTTTTCCAGTGGCTCACCGCCAGGGAGAAAACATGATAGGTATAATTCTGTAACGGCGGCACAAGGTATTTCTCTGCCAACCGGACTGCGAGCTCGCCAAAGGCGTATCCCGTCGGGTAATCCGCACCAATGGAGCAGACAGTTGAGCCATAGTTGATATAGGCCACAGAGGCCATGGGGGTGTTGCCTTTTTCCATGGAGAGCCTGGCCATAATGGCGGATGAAAGTCCGCAGAGCAAACCCCGGCCGATAAGGTAACTGTCCGCATAAAGATCAAACAGCAGCTCAAGCTGCCGGGTAAGCACGGGGGTTTTGTTTTCAGGGTTATTAAAAAGGGACGAAGGGGTTTTCCCGTCCAGCAGCTCTGCGATTCTCCGGTTTTCCCTTTCAAAAAGAGGCATGAGGGCGTCATCCTCACGGGGAATATCCAGCCCCAGAAGGGAGAGGCCCTTGAATTCGATATCCACAGCTTCGGCAAACCTGGCCTGGTGATGATATTGTTTGACCTGGACGTTGTACAATTTTAAAAGATCATCGTCCCGGGTCAGGTTTGCCTTGATGTCTGTGTAACAGGTTTCGGCCTCGTCATAGTTGCCGGCCATGTAAAGGGCTTCGGCCAGCTCAAGGGTCACGTTTACGGCCAGGTCGTACTGATTTTTCCAGGCATCCTCAGGTAAAAGGGTGCGGGAAAAAGTCAGCAGTTCGGCCGCATCGGCAAAGGCTGTGGATAATTTGGCCTTTTTTCCGGCCTCCAGAACGATCCGGAGCACGGCCAGTTTCTCAGCCTGGTCTGTTAAACACAAGGCGCCTTTCATCATATGGTCTGCCATGTCAAACAGCCAGGTATCCCCACGCTGGTCTTCGGCAAGATCTTTCAGCAGCCGGCCTGCTTCAAGGTGGAGCCCCGGGCGTTTTTCCTCCTCCAGTAAGGCATAGGACGCCTGCTGGATGCGGTCATGGCTGAACCGGTAGGAAATGGTGTCCAGGGTATCGGCATATCTCTGGGAGTACAGGTCAAACCGCTTCCGTGTGGACGTGATAAGCCCTCTTGCGATAGCAGGTTTCAGCTTGATGGCGGCATCCATCCTGCTGAAGCCTGAGAGTCTGGAGATAAAATCCAGGGAAAAAGGATTTCCCGCCAATGCACCGAGTGCCATTATATCCACCGTATCGCCGGGAAGGGCCCGGATGCGTGAGCCGATGGCATCCAGCACATTATCGGCAAACGGGGCCTCTCTTACGTCATCTTCATCCCAGGCCCACTGCTTTTTTTCATAATCATATCTAATCCTGCCCTTCTCATGAAGGGTGGTTAAAAATGTCTTGAAAAACAGGGGTGTTCCTTCTGTTTTGCTGAAAACGGTTCCTGCAAGGAATGTCACCTCATCCTCATCTTTTCGGAACATCTCTGCAAGGAACCGGCGGACATGGTCCCGATTCAACGGCAAAAGGGAGAGATTAAAAATGTTCGCCCCCTTTTTCTCCATTTCAGAGATGGATGCGGAAAGGGGATGACTTTCCGTCACCTCATTGCTTCTGTAGGCGCCGATAAACAAAATTGCCCCGGATTGTCCCATCATGCCGATACGTTCAATCAAAGCCAGGCTTGAGACATCAATCCAGTGCAGGTCATCCAGAAACACCACAAGGGGATGGGCCGGGTCGCCAAACACCCTCATAAAATCTGCAAACACGGAACCAAACCGCACCCCGGCCTCCGAAGGTCCCAGGGGGGTGGCCGGCGGTTGTTTTCCTATCAGTGTTTCAAGTTCCGGAATAACCTCCGTCATTACCTGGCCGTTATCCCCCAGGGCGTTGAGAATTTTTTCACACCACCGTCCGATCCCGGTTTCACTTTCCGTCAGAATCTGCTTGATCAGAAAGGCGAATGCACTCACCAGGCCGGAATAGGGAGTGGTCCGGTTATATTGGTCGTACTTGCCCTGGATGACATAGCCCTTTTCCCGGGCCGCCTTTCTGTTAAGCTCCCGTACCAGGGCTGTTTTACCCACACCTGAATATCCGGAAACCATGACGACTGACGCACCATTCCGTCCGGTTGATTCATAGCGGTTCATCAGTTCGGCAAGTTCTTTTTCCCTGCCGATGATACGCTCGGGGAAAAGAAACCGGTCATTTAAATCTGAATGTCCCGGTGTAAAAGGGGAGATGTCTCCCTTTTCTTCAAGCTCCTTCAAACAGCGGCTCAGATCTTCTTTCAGCCCGTAAGCGCTCTGATACCGGTCCCCGGCATCCTTGGCCATGCATTTTATTACAATACCGGATAAGGCGTCAGGGATGCCGGGATCTACTTTTGAAGGCGGGCTGGGCTGTACCGCAATATGAGAATGGATTATTTCGCTTACATCCTCACTTTCAAAAGGAAGCCTTCCGGTAAGCGTTTTGTACATGCTCACCCCAAAGGAGTAGATATCCGTCCTGTAATCCAGTGACCGGTTGACCCGGCCCGTCTGTTCAGGGGACATATATGCAATGGTACCTGATGCGGCCTCAGGTTCCAACCCGTCCTGGGACTGGAGGGGGATATCCAGGGCCGCCCCGAAATCAATCAGCACAGTCTCACCCGTTGTCCGGTCGAAAAGAATATTTCCCGGTGTGATATCCCCGTGGGCGATGCCTGCTTTATGAACCTCTTCCAGGATACCGGCAAGATTTTTAAAGAGGGAGGTTGCCTCAAACAGGGTCGGCCGCCGGACCGGCAGCAGTTGACGCAGCGAAGGATAAGGGAAGTACTCCATGACAATTTCCATGTTCCGGCCCTTATCGATCAGCTCATAGGCCTTGGGCACCCCTTTGATGTCGATGCTGCCAAGCAGCTCGAATTCCTTGTTCAGGGTTGCCAGCTGAGTGCCTGACAGAATAATCCCGGCACAGGTTTTAACCGCTGCCACCCTTCTGTCCAAATCTGTTTCCACCTTGTAGACATCACTGTTTTGCCCCTGGTGGACCGTTTCCAATATTTTGTAGGCATTCTCTGTTAACATATCGTTTTTATCTTCCTGAATTCCTTCACGCCTGTTATTCTCCGTCCGGCCGCAATCTAAAGTCCCACATCCCTTCCATATCCCACAGGTCTTCCGGATTCCATCTCCCATTGCACCCCGTAAGGGTCTATCCAGTAGAAAAAGGAGATATCCGTATTCTGGAGATCTTCGGGCACATGGTAATCCGGCGAGGGGTTTATCATGCGCACGTCGGGCTGCTTTTTCAGATGCCGGAAAACCGCGGCAATATCCGCCACCTCAAGGGCCACATGCCTAGGCCCGCCCATATCGTTTGTTTTATGGAATTCGATTTTCTGTGCCCCCACAGGATAGTTGTACTTCATAAGTTCAAGGCAGATACCTGCCTGGGGCTGCCGGATAAAGCGCACATCAATATTGACTTCACCATTCAGGAATCCTGCATCCCTGGCAAACGCCGGATCACAATAATTCCGGAAATCAATGGGAACGCCTTCGGAGTTATACGCCATTTCAAAGCCCAGGGTCCGCCGGTAAAATTCCGATGCCCTTTCAATATCGTCCACAACCACATTCACATGGGAATACGCAAGCACCTGGGTGGTCATGGTGAAGCCGCCCCTTAACACATCCAAAAGATAGGGCTTGAATCCCTTGTTCACATCGTAAAGAAAGGTAACCCGCCTGTTTTCCTCAATCTCCTTTTCTTTATCCGAAACGATTAGATAGGGTTTGAATGCGGGCGGAACACCCTCTTTGAAATCCTGGGTGTCATCCGGGTACTGCATAATGCCTACGGGCATGACTTTGCCCTTGAAAAATTCCGGAGCCAGGTAATATCCCGTGGCAAGCGCATCAAAAGGAATAAACCCGTCTGCACCCCATACCTGTTTCCACTCCCGGCACCATGCTTTCATATAAGGCGCAAGATACCTTCCGGAAGGGCCGGCATCCTCTTCCATGTATGCGATGTCTTCCTCGGTGATGCGTACTTTTTTCGAGAGTTCGAAAGGCGCGAAGGTCACGGGCAGGTTGCTATTGATGATGAGTTCCCAGGCCTCCACATCAGATTCAAAATTCAGGGCGGCAAAGGGCTTTTTCTGCTTCGGCCCGGCATAGAAGTGATCCTGGGGGCTCTGCCTTGACCCGGCCATGGCGATCAACTGATCCACCTGGTCAATGAGTTCGGGGTATTTTTTAACAAGACAACCGATATTGGTTGCCGACCCAATGCTGAAAATAGTCATGCGCCTCTGTCTCAGCGCATAGGCCATGGCATCTGCGGCTGCCTCACCGCCGGGCGGCAGCACGCCGTTTTTGATTGGGCCTTCAGCCCCCTTAATGACCCGGGTATGCCCGTCACCGAATTTTTCCGTAATTTCCTTTGCAAGTCTGAAAGAGGTATCCGTATCAATGTTGCCAAAGGTGGCGCTGACACCAACCACCCCCATCAGCTGGCTGTTGAAGCAGGAAATCATGGCAAGGGCATCGTCCAGGTCGTGATAATGTCCCGGTTTATCCGGATACTCAATGCCGATGGAAACATCGGTGTCTATCCATACAGGCTTTTTATAATTCATGGGGCACCCTCCTTGGCTGAACTTTATGTGAGTAAAGAATTTAAGAAAATTTGAATTTATGAAATACCTTTTAAAATCCCTGTTTTTATTGATTCCCGGCAGATTCTGATACCATCCGGAAATATAAGAATCAAATCCTATGGTCACTTACCAGGATGAAGACTAAAAGTCGAGGATAAATGATTTCTATTGGCTTGCCTGAATGGACGGTTAACGCAAATAAGAATCCGGTGGAAATGATATGCTTGAGATGAAGGGTAGCGCTCCGGGGAAGTGACGCGTGGTTACATTGGTGCTGCCCGACAGAACCGCAAGCCCCCCTGCTCCTGACATGGAAGCTCACGGCACTGTCATTTTTCTCCGGCAACCCTATAACATCTTAAATTCCAGAACCTCATACCCGCCGTCCTGAATGCTTTGGGTGATATGGGCTTCATCCATGGGGCCCTCTGACTCCACAACCGCACTCTTGTCTTCAAGACTGACATCGGTGGATATGACGCCTGAAATACTGTTGAGTCTGTCAGTGACATTTTTTACGCAGTGCATGCAACTCATGCCTTGAATTCCGATTTTTGCTTTCATTTTTTTCTCCTTTACCAGGGGTTCGGGATGCCGGCCGGCAGTCCCGGATTCAGGATTAAAATGCCTGAGACGAAGGGCATTGGTTACAACGGATACAGAGCTCATGGCCATGGCTGCGGCAGCAAACATGGGATTTAAGGTCGGGCCGCCGAACAGGTGAAAAAGCCCTGCTGCCAGGGGAATACCGGCGGCATTGTAGGCAAATGCCCAGAAAAGGTTCTGCTTGATATTTTTCAGAGTGGCGCGGCTCAGTTCGATGGCGGTTACCACCCCTGCAAGGCTGTTCTGCATTAAGACGATACCGGCGGATTCCATTGCAACATCCGTACCCGACCCGATGGCAAATCCCAGGTCGGCACCGGCAAGGGCGGGCGCATCGTTAATTCCGTCCCCCACCATGGCTACCAGGCCGCCGTTGTTCTGGAGTCTCTTGATTTCCGCCACCTTTTCTTCCGGCAGCACCTGGGCAATGACCTTACCGATGTTCACCTGCCTGGCAATGGCCCGGGCGGTCAGCAGGTTGTCGCCGGTGAGCATTACCGTTTTCAATCCCATGTCATGGAGTTTTTTTATGGCGGCCGCCGAATCGGGTTTCACTACATCGGCCACGGCAATGATACCGGAGAGCTTGCCGTCAATGGCAAGGTACATGGCGGTTTTACCCTCTTTGGAAAACGCTTCCGCCTCCGGCAGATCCGCCTTAAGGATATGGTTGTCGATCATCAGGTCAACATTACCGAAAACCAGGTCCCGGCCGTTGATATCTGCCACCACCCCTCTTCCCGGCAAAGCTTTAAACTCCCGGGCAGGAAAAAATTCCAGTCCCCTTGTTTTACCTTCCGCCACAACCGCCGCACCAAGAGAATGCTCCGATCCTTTTTCCGCAGATGCGGCCGCTGCCAGAATTTCATTCTTGCTGAACCCGTTGAATGCCAGGATATCCGTAACCACAGGCTTGCCTTTGGTAATGGTACCGGTTTTATCAAAAACGACAGTATTAAGCTGGCTTGCCGTCTCCAGCGGCTCTCCCCCTTTTATAAGCACCCCCAGGGACGCCCCGCGTCCGGTGCCGACCATTATGGCAGTAGGCGTTGCCAGGCCCAGGGAACAGGGACAGGCAATCACGAGCACGGCGATGAAAATCTTAAGAGCAAAGGCCGGCTCAGCCCCGCCAAGGAACCAGGCAAGGCTTGAAAGGAGTGCGATGATAACCACCACGGGTACAAAATAACTTGAAATAATATCCGCCATCCGTGCAATGGGTGCCTTGCTGCCCTGGGCATCCTCAACGAGTTTGATGATCCTGGCAAGGGCGGTTTCCTTTCCCACCCGTTCCGCCCGGTAGCGGATGCTGCCGTTCTGATTGATACTGGCCCCGGTCACGGGATCACCGGCTGTTTTATCCACCGGTATGCTTTCGCCGGTGAGCATGGACTCATCAACCGAGGTGTGCCCCTCTGTGACCGTTCCGTCCACGGCTATTTTCTCACCCGGTTTTGCAATCAGGATGTCACCCACATCCACCTCTTCAATGGGTATGATTGATTCCGTATTGTTCCTGATCACAATGGCGGTTTTCGGCTGCAGCCCCATAAGCTTTTTAATCGCATCCGAGGTTTTGCCTTTGCTCACGGACTCCATATATTTGCCGACCTTGATCAATGCAATGATGACACCTGCGGTTTCGTAGTACAGGTTCATGACAAGCCCGGTATCTCCCATCAGTATCAATATAGTGTTATAGGTACTGTAGCCGATGGCGGCGGTGGTTCCGACGGCAATAAGGGAGTCCATATTTGGCTGTGCCCGAAAAAGGGAGGGAAACCCCTTAGTATAAAAATGAAAACCGGCGATTACAATGGGTATGGTGAGCAGTAGCTGGGTTACGGCAAAAACCCCGGGGCTGTGCATGGGACTGATAAACGCCGGCAAGGGGATTCCGACCATTTCAAGCATGGCAATCAAAACAAGCGGTATTGCAAAACCGATACTGACGATCAGGCGAATATACTGCTGTTTCAGCTCTTCAGTCCTGCTGTCTTCATCCGGTCCCGCAGTCCCGGTATCTTCCGACAATGCGTATCCGGCCTTTTCAACCGCATGCATGATATCTGTTTCGCAGGCCTTATCCGGTGTATAACTCACCTGAACCTTTTCAGTGGCCAGGTTCACGGCTGCCGTTTTCACCCCTTCTATATTCCTGACAACATCCTCCACCCGCTTCACACAGGCGGCACATGTCATCCCCTTAACCGTAAAGGTCTTTTTTATGTCGTTCACACCACTCATTTTACCTTCCAATCCGGTTGCAATTCTTTAAGGCTTTTTTAAATTCGCTTACTGAGCAATTGCATGAGTTCATCAATTTTGTTTTGAATTTCAACTTCATTTTCAGATGCCACCGCTTTCACGATGCAATGCTGCATGTGCTGCTTTAAAATATCCTGCTCCACCCTGTGCACAGCAGCCTTTACCGCTTTGAGCTGGGTAAGGATATCTACGCAGTAGCGGCGGTCTTCTATCATTTTTTTGATACCGTTCACCTGTCCTGAAATCCGGTTTAAACCGGCCAGTTGACTTGTGTGATCTGGGTGCATGTGTTTCTCCCGGGTATAGTTAAATATGCAGAAAATACTATACCCCGGTAGGGTATATGTCAAGAAGAAACCAGCCGGCCCTGTGGCAAACACAGGGCCGGCCACGGACTTTAACGCCGTCATGAACCAGAGTGCCGTTGATACTATCCCCGTACCCGGTTACAAACAGGCTCCCCGGTATCCGGCAGCGGGCGGTGCATTTTTGACCGGTATGTCCCGGGACTTACATTCTCCGCTTGGATGCCTTTATGGGATTAACCTTGGCTTTGGCAGTACCTGAAACGGTTTTGATCAAGTGTTTATTGGCATTGAAAA
>JAKSAX010000199.1 GCA_022361395.1 Desulfobacterales bacterium
ATCACCCGATCCGGCTCTCCCAAGGATTGTCATGCCGATCGCGGTCACAGGCAAGGGTATTGCCAGGGAAGGATATAAGATATTTGTCAATGACCGCCACGTGGGCCATGTAACGTCAGGCACCATGGTTCCCTATCTTACCGGTGAAGGCCAGGGACTCCTGGGAGCGTTCAAAGAGGAACCCAAGCGGAGGGCACTGGCCCTGGGACTGATAGACAGTACGATCAGGGACGGAGACAGGCTTGAAATAGAGATCCGGAAAAAACGGGTGGCAGCACGGGTGGTGCCCTATCACATGCGGTCCGATGCCCCGCCCTTTGTCCGGAGCATTCCCCATGACGAACTGGAGCAGGCCCGGGAAGGCAAATCTGCCGGCGACATTCTGCCGGCAGCCAAAACCCTTGTCAGTAAGGCACTGAACAACCATGCCTGGCGCCAGCAGGAGTGCATCAACCTGATTCCTTCGGAGATGAGCCAGTCCATGATCGCAAGAATGCTCTCCATCTCCGATCCCGTAAACAGGTATGCAGAACATAAGGATATCAAGGCCTTTTCAGGTAAAGACATATTTTATTACCAGGGCACGGAGTTTATCCAGGATATTGAAGACCGCCTGAACCGGGAGTTTATGTCATTCTTCGGATGCAGCGCAGTGGAATCCCGGGTCATTTCAGGCCAGATGGCCAACACCGCCCTCTTCTCGGCCCTGGTGGATTATGTCAACCGGACGGACAGAAAAAGCGAACAGCGCCGCCTTTCCGGGGTCATGAACAACCACATCATCCGCGGCGGCCATCTCAGTGCCCAGCCCATGGGGGCATTGCGGGACTTTGTGGCCCGGGATCCCAAAACCGAAAAGCCGGCTGTCATCAACTTTCCGGTATTGGCGGACAATCCCTACAAAATGGATGTGGCTGCCTGTGAAGCGCTGATAAAAGAGAACCAGCCGGAACTTGTGATCCTGGGTAAAAGCATGATCATCCATAAAGAGCCTGTGGCAGAGATCCGGAAACTTGTGGATGAATTTGCCCCCGGCTGTGTGGTCATGTACGACATGGCCCATGTCCTTGGTCTTTACGGCCCCCATTTTCAGGAACCGTTAAAGGAAGGGGCCCATGTGATAACAGGCTCCACCCATAAGACCTTTTTCGGCACCCAGCGCGGTGTAATTGCCGGCAACTTCCTTGACCATCCCCAGGGCTCCAATGAATACGAACTATGGGAAGCCGTCAGGCGGAGAACCTTTCCCGGCTCCGTGTCCAACCACCATCTGGGCACCATGACAGGCCTGCTGTTTGCCGCCTATGAGATGAACCAGTTCAAGGAGGATTACCAGAGCCAGACCATTGCCAATGCCAAGGCCTTTGCCCGGGCTCTGAAAGACCAGGGCCTTGATGTGGCAGGAGACCCCGGTATCTCATTTACAGAAACCCACCAGGTCATTTTAAACGTAGGCTATGGAAAAGGCGCAAAAATTGCCCAGGACATGGAGGCCGGCAACATCATCGTCAACTACCAGGCCACCCCTGAAGAGGAGGGATTCACCGCCTCCGGCGCCCTGCGTATGGGTGTATCCGAGATGACCCGGTTCGGCATGAAAGAAAAGGATTTCCAGGCCCTGGCAGAACTCATGGCAGACAATATTCTCAAGGGGACGGACATCAAGGATGAAGTTAAAAAGCTGCGCCGGCCATTCATGGATATGCAGTACTGCTTCACCCCGGAACAGATGGGGACGGCAGTGGAAGATCTTGCCAGGGGATTTGTATAATCAGTTCAGCCGGGCTCAGGTCTCCGGATATTTTTCAGGCAGCTGAATGATAAATGTGGTTCCTGCAGGCCCGCCGGCCTTTAGGGCCTCTGCAGTATCGTTACCGGTATGGGAGGTAAATGAGATCTTCCCCCCATGCCGGTCCGCCACCACGGAATGGGCAATGGCCAGCCCCTGTCCGCTGCCCCTGCCCACGGGCTTGGTGGTAAAAAACGGGTTGAAGATCTGATCCCTGTCCTCTTCAGGAATGCCGCCCCCGGTATCGGATATCCGGATTTCTATGCCGGAGGGTATGGCCAGGGTCTGAATGGTGATCACCCCTTTTGCGAACTGAGCATCAGGGGCCTTGCCGTTTTTCCCCTGCTTAACCCGGTCTTCAATGGCGTGGCAGGCGTTTACGAGAATATTCAAAAACACCTGCCCCAGTTCTCCGGGGTTGCAGACTATCCCCGGTAAATCATTTTGAAGTTCTTTCTGAATCCTGGCCACATATTTCCACTCACTTCTGGCAACCGTCAGGGTGTTCTCAAGAATATGGTTGATATCCGCCACCTGGCGCCGGTCTTTTCCGAAATGGGAGAACTCCTTCATGGAACGAACGATTTCCGAGACCCTGGAAAGTCCGCTGAGGGACTGTGAAACAGCGCCGGGAATTTCCTCCCTGAGATAGTCCAGATCCGCCTCTTCGACAGCCTTGCCGTATCCCAGGCCCTCCTCTGCCGCACTCCGGTTCTCCCTGATGGCTTTGAGCAGGGAGTCCCCCGTATCAAACACCCCTTCAAGATCTTCAAATGTATCCTGCAAAAACCGGACATTGTCAGTAACGTATTGAATCGGGGTGTTGATCTCATGGGCAATACCTGCGGCCAGGCTGCCGATGGCTTCAAGTTTCTGGGAGTGGACGTTTTCAGTCTCCTCACGCTTGCGGTGTGAGATATCTACCACTGTTCCCTGTGTCCCTGTAAATTCACCGGACTCATTGTGACGGACATGGGCATTGACCAGTACACTGATGATTTGTCCGTCCTTTTTCTTCATCTCCACCTCATATGCAGACACCCTGCCCTCGGTGAAAATTTTTTCCAGCAGCACCCGCCGGTCTTCCGGATTTTTGTACAGATCAATCATGGAAAGCCCCACGGCCTCCCTTGGATCATTATATCCCATCATTTCAACGGCAGCGTAATTGGCCATGGTCACAATCCCCTGGCCGTCGGTCCGGTAAAATCCCACCTGGATGGCATCAAAAATGGAAAAGAACTCTTTCTCACTGAGATGAAGGGTCTTTTCCGCCAGCCTGCGCTGGGCAAGTTCCCTTTTAAGACCCCGGTATAATTTTGCATTTTCTATGCAGATGGAGGCCATGTGGGAAAACCGCCTCAGCATGGCCACCTCGGTCATTGAAAATTTCAGCCTGTCATTACCAAACCGTCCCAGCCCGATGGTCCCGTTTCCACTGGTCAGGGGAAGCGCGATACAGGCCCGCAAACCGCTGAAAATCGGTTTTTTGATACGGCCCTCCCACCGGCTGTAATCCTTAACCCAGAATGCCTCCTTTGTAGATATGGCAACACCGGCTACCCCTTCCTCGGGACGCAGCCTCATGCCGATGGCCTTCTCAAACTCCCCCAGGCCGATTTTAAGCACCAGTTCACCGGAGGCCCTGTCTGTCAGGTGCATAAAGCCATGATCTGTTTTTGCAAGGGTGCAGGCGTGATTCACAATGGTTTCAAGGAGCTGATCAAGATCAGTCCGGTTGATCATGCCGGTGGCCAGGTCGTTGAGAGTCAGCAGATACCCGTTCTTGGCCGTCAGGCTTTTCACCATCTCTTTGAGGCGGTTGCCCAGGCGCTGCTCTTCAATCAGCCGGCCCTCAAGGAACCGGAGCCTCCGGGTCAGTGCAGCAATTTCTTTTTCAGGTTTCATTGCCACGCCTTTTGAAAAGGTTTATTGCGTCAGCCCAGCGTTTTACAGACCATCACGGCAAGGGCATAGACGATATCCAGGGCCAGGTGCCGGGATATACTCCGGTCAAAGAGCAGTTTTGCCTCAGCCCCGAAATCCGCATCTCCTTGCCAGTATAAAACAGCAACCGGAATGTCGGGCCGTATATCAAAAGAAAAGGCGGCATCTGCCATGTCCATGGGCTGCCCGCCCAGGCCTGAACAGGTTTTCGAAAACCGTTCCAGGTCATCACCGAAAGCCCGGACAATAATATCGGTGGGCAGGGTATGGGGGCCCCTGAAAAAGGCGGCACCGCCGGGGAGATCCTTTTCAGACACCCACTCGCCTGACGCAGGGGCCGAGGTGCTGCCCAGCAGATAATGGACAATAAACAGAAACATATAATCTGCCTGGGCCGGTATGAACCCGTCCGCCGACGAAACCGTCTGCCGGGCCGGATCAATCACATAGTCGTGCCCCCATACGGGAAGGATAATCCGGCTGGCCGCAGAGTCAAATACCGCTCCTGTTCTTTGGACAATATCATCAGGATCCGTGGCTGCAAGATCTTTGAAATGGATGGGGTCGATATTATAAGACATCTTGAATTCACCTCATATCTGCTGCCTCTGATAATTCTCTTTCGGTTTAATTATCAGCAAAGCTTTAAAATGAAAACTTGTCCCAGAACTTAAAGGGTTCCAGGTGATGGGCCCCGGGCAGGAAGGGCATGACCTCCGGATGTTCTTTCACAAAGCTCTTCTGAAAAGCAATCCTTTTTTTATTAAACCGGTTGTGCATGTCGGCCACGCCCCGGTATCTCATATAATAGGCGTCATAATTGGCCATATGGGCCGAACTCTGAAGTTCCATGATATTGTCAAAATTATCATAGGTATACTGAAGCATGTCTTCATAGGCATTAAAGTACCTGAGCCGCGACTCATGATGCAGGGTCACATTCCGGTCTTTGTAGAATTTTGAAATCCAGAAGGCCCATCCAAGGTTCTGGCGCTGAATGAAGTCGCCGTGATCTTCTATATATCCCACCAGCCTGTCTATGGCCGCCTGGTTCTCCAGGATCATTTCCCGCATCTCTCCGATAAGCCCCAGGGTGGTCGTCAGATCGCCGATTCTGGACATGGCCAGGCCCAGGCTGTCAAGCTTGCCCGAAGCCTGATACAGGGCAATGGTGGAATTTTTCACATCTTCGTTCAGGCGAATCATTTCCCGGACCACCGGGGGCAGGTGGCTGTACTTGTTTTTCTCCTTATACTCCTTATACAGCCAGATCTCTATGCCTGCCGCAATGGCGACACCTGCCAGGGTCAGGGCAACCCAGGTGCCGAGGTTTCCCTTTTTTGATTTAAATACAAAGGCAGGGGCTGCCAGGGGAAAGGCCAGTACGACAACAGGCCACCACTTGGGATACCTCCGGCGAAAGCAGGTCAGGGTAAATGCCAGGGTCAGGGCAATACAGAATACGCTGTATGCGATCCCCATACTCACTCCTTTAATATATGCGATAAAATATCATTGACTGATTTTTTCAGGCCCGGCACCTTTGCCGCACTTCTGCCTGCCACATTCACCACTTTCACCTCAAACTGATGCAGCCATTTCCGCAAAAGAAGACCGGGATTTTTTTCAGTTTCCAGGTCAATGTGAAGCCAGGGTTTTTTATGGGCCTTGGCATAATTCAGGGATTCCACTGCGTTGGGGGAGAGTTTGCCAAAGGAAAAAATAATGGTGCCGTCGGCATCCAGGACATTTTTCTCAAGGTTCTCTTCACTGCTCTCTTTACTCAGCTCTATGATGTCGGTAAGCTGGCTGGTGAGCTGGTTGAGCTTCTCATTACCTGAGTAGGCCTTTCGCGCATTGGTAAATCCGAGTTCCCCGGCCTTTACAATAGACTCTGTCAGGGTTTCAATCACTGCAATCAGATGGTCCAGCTTCTCGCCGATTATCCTGAACTGTTCGGCATCCATGGGGGAGGCGGCAACCACAGGCGTACCGGAGGCAGCATCGGGTTCCTCTTTCCGGCCGCCGCCCAGTTTAACCCGGATCTCATCCTTTGTCATCTCGGTTTCCGTGTAATACTTGTGAATGCGGGAGACAAGGTCCTGGGTCTCATCCGGGTATTCCTTGAGCCCTCCGTGCTCAACCGGATCGGCAAAAAACTCGTTAAACCGTTTGATATACTCACGGATGGTGGTTGACGATAAATCCAGCGCTTCAGCGATTTGCGGGATTGACTTCATATCATCTCCTCAAATGCGGTATCAGGCCACCTCGGCGACGGGAACCGCCGGGTTAGGAAGAACGACCGGTTTGAATATATGAGTTAAATATATTAAATTGACTGATGAATTTCAATCATAAACTTTCTCTCGCCCTTTTCTATGTACTCGAAAACAGAAGGGGTATTCACCGGCGCCTCCCGGATTCGCCGCTTAAAAAAACGCTTGAGAAAAAACACGGAAACAAGTAAAATTCGGTATTCATCGTGCCCAATGCCCAGCAGCTGGATGAGACTCACCGGGTATCAGTATTTACCCGGCAGGGCTGATTTCATACAAACTATCCTGCAAGTGGAGATCTGATGGCAGATAAATTTGATCATATCGTTTTGATTGTCGACGACGAAGAGCAGGTAGGCCGGGCCGTGGGGCGCCTCATGAAACAGGTCGGCGTCAAGTATGTCTATATGGATTCCGGTGAAGCCGGACTTGAGCGCATTAAAACGGCAGGCACCCCCTTTTCCCTTGTTATCTCCGACCAGCGCATGCCCGGGATGAACGGATCGGAGTTCCTGGAAAAAGCCAAAGAGGCGGCACCGGACACCATTCGTTTTCTCCTGACCGGTTATGCGGATGTGGATGCCGTGACCCAGGCGGTGAACAAGGGATCAATCCACAGGTATATTGCCAAGCCCTGGAACAAAAAAGAGTTCATTGAAACGGTTAAGACCGGCCTTGAACAATACGAACTGATCGTGGAAAACGACCGGCTGTTCAAACTGGCCAAAGCCCAGAACACCAAGCTTTACACCGTGAATACCGAACTGAAAAAGAGCACGGCTGTTCACCAGAAAGCAATTGTCCAGCGGGATAAGGAAATCGCCAAACTGAAAAAACGCCTGGAAATAGGATTTGAAAACCGGAACTATATAAATGAGATAGAGACCATGCTCAGGGAGCACGAAATACTGGAGCAGGAAAAAATAAACACATTGTACGCCGCCATAGTTGCAGAACTTTTCGAACAATTCCAGGATATTGCCACAAGAAACGGATTTGAGATGCCCGACAATATCCCCGGAGGATAGGATGCCCAAAACTGAGGAATACGGAATTCTGGTTGTGGACGATGATGAACCCATCGTCAAAAACATGCGGCGGATATTGAAGCGTAAAGGGTTTACCAAGGTCATTTCCGCCCTTAACGGAGAACAGGGAATCAAGCTGCTTGAAGACAGCCGGAACCACTTCTTCCTGATCATGTCCGACCAGCGTATGCCGGGCCTTTCCGGCAGTGAATTCCTGGAAAGAAGCATATTGCTCAGTCCGGAATCCAGACGGATGCTTGTCACCGGTTATTCTGACTATGATGCCGTTGTGGATGCGGTCAACCTGGGGGAAATCCACCAGTACATCTCAAAACCCTGGAACAATGACGATCTTCTTCTGAAAATCCAGGCCGAACATGATATTTTCACCCGGTTCCAGGAGCGGAAACACCTGTTCAACGTAACCAAACACCAGAATGCAAAACTCTTTGACGTGGCAGCCAAACAGAAAAAAAACCTGGATGCATTCACCCGGCAGCTGGAAGGCAAAAAATCAGAGATCGAAGACTTGGTCCAGGCCTTGTCCGAAGCCAAGGAAGCTGCCGAGTACAAAGAGGTATTCTTAGGGCTTGATGAACTCCTGTCCAGAACCATCACCATGAACCAGAAAAATCTGGTGGAGGCCTTTGTCATATCCAGAAACGGGGTCAAAGAGACGCTGGATACCATTGCCGGGCGGAACAAGATTGATTTTTCACCGGTGCAGGGCATCCCTGATTCTGTGGCAGATCTTGAAGACGATACCTATGATGTCATTGACCAAATCATTGAAAATGTGGTCCAGGCCGTGGAACCCGACCTGTTCGGCATCGGTTCCGAGCCCAGTACCGGTATGAGTATTGACGATTATACCGACGTACCGGACTTCGGCGTGCTTGCCTTTAACGACGGGTATATCACCAGGGGTGAGCTGGAGATGGCCCAGGAAGAGCTTGAGGAGAGGGAGAGCAACCAGTCCACAGGCCTGACCATTGACAAGGTTCTCATTGAAAAGGAGTTTCTCCGGCGAAAGGATTTAAGCCGCCTCTTTGCCAAAATCGCCCTCATAGAGACCCGGCTCCTTGACAGGGATTTTGCCGAAATCCTCATTCACCGGGAGATTGCCTCAAAAAAAGACACGGACCGGGCATTCAGAAAACAGCTCAACAATTTCGAAGACAGCGGGGTTGCCATGCTGGTGGGGGATATCCTGGTGGAATCCGAGGTCATTGCCCCTGAGCTGAGAGATGAAATCATTGCCGGCCAGGACCGGTCAGGAAAAAAACAGGTTTCCACCAATGCGTTTTCTTCCGAATTCGGTGCATTTGTGGACCTTCAGGTATCTGAAGACCGGGTCCAGGCCTGGATCCGGGTGCCGAAGGTGGTTCACGGCACCACAGATGTGGCCCCCATCAAGGCATTAATCAAAAAACGGGGCATTACAAACGGTGTTGTCAAGGACGCCAGGATCAGAGAGTTCATTAAGAATTGTAAAGATCCCCATGAAAAATTCGTAGTGGCCCAGGGCATACCTGCCAGTGTGGGAAAACCCGCCCGCATTGAATACCACTTCAACACCGAGCATGAAGGGGCAGGTGTGGTCAGGGAGGACGGATCAATCGACTTTACGGCCAGGGGGGATTCCCCCTATGTCAAAAAAGGAGAAATCCTGGCGGAAAAACATCCCATGGCCCATCCCAAACCGGGTATGGATATTTTCGGGGAGACCCTTCTTGTGGGCGAGGTGGAAGACATGCCCCTCCTGGGAGGGGACGGGGTTCAGTTTTCAGATGATGAACTGCAGCTCATCGCCACCATGTCGGGCCAGCCCAGCCTGGATGTCAAGGGGGTGGTATCTGTACTGGAACAGTTCACCGTAAGAGGAGATGTGGATTTCAAAACCGGAAACATCAACTTCAACGGGAATGTACTGGTCACAGGGGCGGTAAAAGAGGGATTTACCGTGGAGTGCGACGACCTGACCGCCAATGAGATCAACGGCGCCCGGATATTAATCCGCGGGGATCTCAAAGTCTCCAACGGTGTTGTTAACTCCCACGTGGAAACCCAGGGCAGTGTCCAGGCCAAGTTCATCAACAATGTAAAGCTGTTTGCCAACGGCAATATGATGATTACCCGGGAGATCATGGGCTCCAGAATTCTTATCTCCGGTGCCATGAACAATGAAACAGGCAGGATTACCGACTCATTGATTGCTGCCCGCCTCGGATTTTCGGTCAAGCAGATCGGCACGGAAAAGGCGGAAATCTCAACCATCAAAACCGGGGCGGACGACCACATCCGGTGGATCTCCCAGCGGTTTGACCTGAAAATTTCAGCTATCCGGCAGGAGCTGGACCAGGTGATCAGCGAAAAGCGGGACCTGGACGATGCCCACAATGCCCTGCATGTGGATGTGGCCAACCAGACCTTTGCCCAGGAAAAGCTGAACAAGAAGATGGAGTTCATCGAAAAGACAATGGGCAAGGCAGGCAGTAAAGAGGAGAGGCTTAAACTGGCCCAGGATCTCAAGGAGATAGAGGTAAGCATTGACCAGGCTGACGAACGTATCCGGGCGATCTTTGAGGACCAGGACGGGGTTATGCAGAAAATCAATGCCTGCGACGAAAAAATCAAGGAGGGCAATGACCGGATCAAGGCCATTGAGAAGGAAAAGGCCACCATCGTCACCCGGCTGGAACGGGAAGACCCGATTCCGCTGCTCACCGTCAATAAAAGGGTGTACCGCGGCACAAAAATCATGGGCACGGCTGCCTCGCTTATCCTCCAGAATGAAATGGGTGCAACCAAGTTTATGGAAATCGATACGGGCAATTCAGAGGCCCCTAAACAGATCACCCACCAGACCATCAACCTTTAAGGAGGCCCAGCCATTACCCGCCCCGATGATAAAATAATGGTAATTGATACCGGGGACGAACTCCGTGACAGGATAAAGACGCTCTTGTCCGGCCAAGGGTATACAGTTGAGGGGTTTGACAGGCCCACCCCCGGTCTTGCAGCCCTGGGGGATTCCAAATCAGCGCCGTTTTTCCTTATTATCGCCGGGTTTGCCATGTCTGAGATGCAGGGGGATATTCTCCTTGCAAAGGCCAGGGAAATCTCCCCGGACACCCGGCGTATCCTGATTGCGGATGCCGCCTATATCGAAACCATGGTCTCGGCCATAAACACCGCCCGGATCCACTCCTGCCTGACCCAGCCCTTTGAAGACCGGGATCTTGTCAATCAGGTTGACCAGTGCAGACAGCAGTTCAAGGCAGAGCTGAAAAAAAAGGCACTGAAACAGACAATTCAGCGGCAGAACCGGCAGTTGTTCCAGATTGCAGGCAACTTCAAGAAAAAGCAGGCTGCCGACCTAGCCCAGGTAGAGGCCCGGAAAAAAGAGATCCGGATCCTTGAATCAA
>JAKSAX010000235.1 GCA_022361395.1 Desulfobacterales bacterium
AGGATAAACAGCGGCATTTTTCTGTCCCCGGCATAGGGGACCAGTGCTGTGGTGAAATGTCCGGTAATCATGGTGCCTCCCCCTTTGCCGCCCACCAGATCAACGCTGCCATGGCCAGATACGTGAAAATAAGAGTCATTTACATCTCCTTAGTTAAGATTTTGACTGATCAATCAGTCAATAAGGTTCCCAAAAAAAATCAGGAGAAAATAGAGTCCCGGGCGATCTTATAATAGGATTCAATATCCTCTATGCTGCCACGGCCCTCCTGGATGTAAGTGATCACCAAGAGCATCTGTTCAAATACAATCTCCCCCATAAGTTCGACATCCATATTTTTGAGAATTCCCTTTTGGATTCCGTCTCTGAAATAAGCATGCTGTTCCGTAAAAAAACTCTTTCCCTTTTCCCGTTCTTCCAGGCGGATATACCGGGAATACTTAAACTGGTGAATAAACCGGATGGTTTCAATCTCGTTTATCCCTGAACGGATGCCGTTCATCCACATGGTCTTGAAATTCTCCCGGGTAAAACAGCTTAAATCGTTCCGGGTCCGATTCAGCTCTGAAATTTTGTTTTTCAGTTCAAGAAAGAGGGTCTGGACCAGGCCGTCCTTGTTTTTGAAATAATGAAAGATCAGGCCTGAAGCCACTCCCGATTCTTTGGCGATTCTGGCTGTTGAGGTGGCATCAATCCCGTCCCTGACAAAGAGGGTGAGGGCGCTTTTAAGTATTTTTTCTTTTTTGGTCATTATGTATTGACTGATTGATCAATTAGTTTTTTATGAATTTTTCACAATACATAAAGATTGTCAAGCTAAACTTTACTGGTCTCTTATCTCGGTCCGCCGAAGCCCAGGGTCAACGCATATAACTTTCAGACCCAATGATTCCAATAAGTTACTTTTGTACAGGCAATCGCAGGCAAAATTCGGATAAGGCATAAGTGCCCAAAATTTTTAAAAATTAAAAACCGTGCCAATTGTATATGCGAAGCCCAGGGTCAACGCATATAACTTTCAGACCCAATGAT
>JAKSAX010000445.1 GCA_022361395.1 Desulfobacterales bacterium
AATATCAGGGAGCTTAAAAATGTAATTGAACGCGCCGTGCTGCTGGCAGATGACCAGATGATCACCCAGGACTGTTTAGGGTTAGGACGGTTTGACCCCCATGACGGAACAGATTCCGGAAATGAACCGGTTTCCTTGAAAAAATCTGTCGAGGAAGCCGAAAAAATAGCCATCCGGCGTGCCCTTCAAATAGCAAAAGGAAACCGTTCCACGGCTGCCACATTTTTAGGCATTGGGCGCAGGACACTTTACGACAAACTCAAGCTATACGGGATTGAAGACTAGTTGTAACCAGGGCTTTTTCTTATTCAAAAAAGAGGTGCCGGAGGAAAGCAATAAAGTGAACTTTCAACTTACAAGGGTGATCCCGTTTGTCTTTGTGTTTCTGTGGAGCACGGGGTTTATCGGGGCCAAATATGCGCTGGCCTATATCGAGCCTTTTACATTGCTGATGGTCAGGATGCTGCTGACCCTGGGCATTCTTTCTGTGTGGGCATTATTGCGGGTAAAGCAATGGCCATCTCCGGAACAGGCAAAACACCAGATGGTAGTGGGCACCCTGATGCACGGGGCTTATCTGGGAGGGGTGTTTGCAGCCATAAAATTAGGGCTGCCGGCCGGGATTACTGCAATTATTGTCGGGGTTCAGCCTGTGTTGACGGCGTTGATCAGCCTGTTTTTGTTCGGCCGGGCCTTGTCCGTCCGGCAGTGTTTTGGGTTTATCTGCGGCCTGGCGGGTGTTGTGGGGACCATTGGGTTAACCCAGGGGTTCTCTGACTTTACATTTGCACCTGTCTCTGTCATGTGTGCGCTGGCTGCCCTGTTCGGCATAACACTGGGCAGTCTTTATCAGAAAAAATATGGGGCGGATATTGACCTGCTTGCCGGGACGGTCTGGCAGTATACAGGGTGCTGCATCATCATGGCAGTTCTGTCATTCGGGTTTGAGTCACAACATATAGACTGGTCATTTACGCTGATCGCTGCCCTTGCCTGGCTGATATTCGCACTTTCCATTACAGCGATACTGCTGCTGATGTATTTGATCCGTGAAGGTGATGTCTCTACCGTGGCCAGCTATTTTTACCTGGTGCCGGTTGTGGCCAGCCTCCTGGCCTGGCTGCTGTTTGACGAAACCCTGAGCCTGCCGGCACTGATTGCCATGGGTGTGACTGTCTCAGGCGTGTATCTGGTGATTTCAAAAGAAAAACCGGCCCGGGAATGAAGGCGTTGCAATTGCGTTCATGATATGTGATCTATAGGCGGACAAACCTGACCCGGACCGAAAAGTCAAAGGCCCGGGTTACAGCTGCGAACCAAAATAATACTCTGGAGTCAAATATGAGAAGCGTTACCCTGGAAAGGGATATTATGATGCACCCGGCCGGATCCTGCATGGTATCCTTTGGCAATACCCGTGTGATCTGCACGGCCACCATTGAAAATGATGTCCCCCCTTTTTTAAAGGAGAGCGGAAAGGGATGGCTCACTGCGGAGTACGGCATGCTTCCGGGCAGAACCGGCGGGGGCAGGAAGCGCAGGGACGGGATAAAGAAGGACGGCAGGAGCACTGAGATCCAGCGGCTCATCGGCCGGAGCCTTCGGGCTGCAGTGGACCTGACCAGGCTTGGGCCGGTGACGGTGTTTATTGACTGTGATGTGTTCCAGGCTGACGGCGGGACCCGGACAGCCTCCATTACCGGGGCGTGGGTTGCCCTGTATGATGCACTGGCAAAGCTTGCGGAACAGCAGGGCCAGGCCGGACCTGAGTACTATATTAAAGGCCAGGTTGCTGCGGTGAGTGTGGGGATAGTGAACGGGCAGGTGGTCTGTGACCTGGATTATGAGCATGATTCCGGCGCCTGTGTGGATATGAACGTGGTGAAATGCGGTGATAACCTTGTGGAGGTCCAGGGAACCGGGGAACAGGGGACGTTCTCCCGGGAGGAGTTGAACCAGCTCCTGGATGCTGCGGACCGTGGCATAGGGGAGATCTACAGGATACAGAGGGAGAGCCTGGGAATTTAAAGGTTATTGTCCCTCAGAGGCCGTGTTTTTTAAGCTTCCGCACCAGGGTGGTCTGGCTGAGGCCAAGGGCCTCGGCAGTCCGCCGGGTGGTTCCCTGTTCCTTTAGGGAGGCTTTAAGGATTTTGTACTCGGTCCGGTTCAGAACAGCCTTCAGGCCCGGGCCGGCTCCCTTATCCCCGGGCGTCTCCTGTGTGGAATTATCCAGTTCCGCCATGGTATCCACGAGGCTGATCGTCTCTGACTTGGCTTTGATGAGCATGCGCTGGACAATGTTCTGGAGTTCCCTGATATTGCCGGGCCAGTCATGGGATGACAGATAGGCTAGGGCCAGGGGGGCGATGGTCTTGTTCAGTCCGAACTCGGTATTGTATTTCTTGATAAAGTGTTCTGCCAGGGGAATGATATCTTTTTTTCGCTCCCGAAGCGGTGCAATCCTGATGGGGAATACATTCAGGCGGTAAAAGAGGTCTTCCCGGAAGGTGCCTTTTTTGATCATCTCTTCAAGGCTCCTGTTGGTGGCGGTGATGATGCGGACGTTCACGGAGACAGGCCGGGTGCCTCCCAGCCGGTAGATCTGCTTTTCCTGGATGGCCCTGAGGATTTTTGCCTGGAGTTCCATTTTTAGTTCGCCCACTTCGTCCAGAAACAGGGTGCCGTTGTGGGCCAGTTCAAAAAAGCCTTTTTTTCCCTTTTCACCCGCGCCTGTAAATGCCCCTTTTTCATAGCCGAACATCTCCGATTCCAGCAGCTTGTCAGGGATGGTGCCGCAGTTGAGCTTTACAAAGGGCTGGCTGTTGCGGGCGCTGACCTTATGGATGATATCCGCGACCACTTCCTTTCCAACCCCGGATTCCCCGGTAATCAATGTGGTGCAGTCATACCGGGCCACCCTGACCGCAAAGGTCAGGGCGTCCTGCATCTGCTCGGAAACAAAGACATAATCCTCGGGGTTGTCCTTCAGGATGTGGCTGATTTTGGCGGTTTCGGAAAAATCTTCCGGAAGGACCCGGTACCGGGTTTCCTGTTTTTTGTAAAGCTGTGTCAGCAGGAGGATGAGTTCAGGATAGTCTGTGAGCAGGCGTGTTGTAAATTCGGCATGGCCCTCTATATACCCGGTGTAGCCGATGATATTCAGGTTCTTGCCCATGCTTTCCGATGTCAGGGCCGTTGTTTTCTGGCTGTTGGCAAGGCTGGCAAAGAAGATGGTTCCCTTGTCCCGGGTCAGCACCAGGCTGAGCATTTCACTGCCTGAGACTGTCATGCAGTTCACGGTAAGGTCAAAATGGGGAAGGGATTTTGATCCCAGTTTCTCAAGGGCATCCACGGTGTTGAGGGCATCGCAGCAGAGCACCTGGTCATAGACTTTGGTTTTTTCAAGCCGGCGTTTGCTTTGGGGGGTGTTTACAATCCCGATTATTTTTCCGTTCCGTCCGATTTTTTCCCTGGCCCCAAAGGCGCAGAGAAGCCCTAGTTTACCATTCGCCCCCATGATAAGAATATCCTGCCCGGGTTCTGCAAGCTTCCAGGTCTGGTAGGGGGCGCCTGCCTCGTCCATGATTGAAATCAGCAGTTCAAGGGAATAGTTCCGGCAGGCCCCCGCCACCTTTACCAGGGGCATCCGGGCAAAGAGTACAGCCAGCCCTTTAACGGTGAGCTGGCCTGAGTGGATATCCATTTTTTCAATGGAATGAATGACTAAAGGGGTTAAAGAGAGGGATGCCAGGGTGATCAGCTCATCACCCGGAACCAGCCCGTGGGGATTGGGGTAGTCTCTGCCTATCCTGAGGACGCGGCCATATAATATACCGCCGGTGCCGGTAATGGGGTTCTGGAGCTTTCCCCTGGCCCGGATAATATCCATTATCCGTTTTTCAATGCCCGCGGGGTTCCCATTTACCCCGTTGTAAATCTGGCTGAAGCTGGTGGAGTTGACATTGATAATCTCCACATCCACCAGCATTTCATTGTCATTGAGTTCAGGGGAATTATCCAGCTTCCAGGCCGGCTGGGGAAACGCATTTGCCGGTTCGATCACCCTGTGGCAACCGAACTGGGCAAGATCCGGTCTGCGGGACATTTTTGCCATACCCTTCCTCCCTGCACGAAAACGGTTTTCAGGCTAGGCCCGGTGTCAATTTAAAATCGTCCAAAATTTGAATTACACTTAAACCGGGCACAAAAAGCATCGGATTTCAATGGACGATTTATTTATGTTTTTGTGCCTTATCCAATCCCGGTGAGGGTAGTGGAATTCAATTTTCGTGTCAAGACGTAAGGGCGGGCGCCCGGATCAGGCAAAAACCAGGGGGGGCAGCCCGAGAATGTCCCTGGCCCGGGCCGGTGAGGCGATTGGCCTGCCCAGCTCTTCCGAAATATGGGCAACCTTGCCCACCAGTTCCCCGTTGCTTTTGGCAGGAATGCCTTTGGCCAGGTAAAGGTTGTCCTCAAATCCCACCCGGGCATGGCCTCCCATGACGATTGCAAGCACTGCCATGTGAATCTGGTGGCGGCCGATGCCGGCCACGGTCCAGGTGGCATCTTCGGGAATACTGTGGACCATATAGGCCAGGTCCCTGGCAGTGGCTGCGATCTGGACCCCCATAACAAAATCAAAGTGCATGGGTGACCGGATTATTCCCCTGGCAGCCATGCGGAGGGCTGTATCGATCATCCCTTTGTCAAAAACTTCAATCTCCGGCTTTACCTTTCTCTGAATCATGGTTTTGCCAAAGGTGATGATGGTATTGTCGGAGTTGACAAACACCTCGTCACCGCCGAAGTTGCAGGTGCCGCAGTCCAGGGTGGCCATTTCCGGATGGGGAAGATTGACCCGGGGTTCGGCAACCTCAGTGGACTGGAGGCGTTCCATATCGGTCATGCCCACGGCCCCGCCGGTGGAGGGCTGGATAATGACTTCGGGGCAACGTTCACGGATGGCATCCATGCAGGCCTTGAACCGGCCTGCATCCTGGGTGGGGGTGCCGTCATCCTCGCGTACGTGGAGATGGATGATGGCCGCCCCGGCCTCGTATGCGGAAAACGCTTCCCGGGCAGTCTCTTCAACAGTATAAGGAACGGCCGGGTTCTGTTCCTTTGTGACTTCTGCGCCGCTGATGGCAGCGGTTATGATAAGCGGTGTCATATATCAGGCCTTTTTTCGCTGGTGTTTAAGGGGGGTGACGCAGGTGCCCACGGCAGTGCAGACCACCAGGGGCTCATCCAGCAGGTCTGCTGCGGAGTCACTTATGTCGGGCCGCGTGGTGATCACCTTCCGTGCCTCAAATTCCATTTTTCTGGAGGTCTTTCCCGTCTTGACGATCCGTCCCTCGGCTTCGATATAATCCCCGGCATAGACCGGCGCCAGGAACCGGATGTCTTCATACCCGGCAAACAGCCCCTCGTCTCCGTCGTGCCTGATGAGCAGTTCCGTTGCAAGGTCGCCGAAAAGGTGGAGCATATGGGCGCCGTCCACCAGGCTGCCCCCGTAATGGGCATCCTTGGCGCTCATTCTCAAACGTATGGTGGCATATTCCATTTTTTTTCCTTTGGTTATTAATTAAACAGGACCCGGGGAAGCCATAGGGCGATTTCCGGAAAGATCATGACAATGGCCAGGCCGATTGCCTGGAGGATGATAAAGGGAATCACCGACCGGTAAAGGTCCACCATGGTGATCTCCTTTGGCACCACCCCTTTCATGTAAAAGAGGTTCAGGCCGTATGGCGGGGTGATAAAGGCCATCTGCATATTGATGACGAAAAGTGCGCCGAACCAGATGGGGTCAAAGCCGAATCCCTTGATGATGGGCAGGTACAGGGGAATGGTGAGAAACATGATGGCGGTGTCGTCCAGGAACATTCCCAGGAAAAAGAAGGAGAGCTGCATGAAGATGAGCACCCCCCATTTCCCAAGCCCCAGGGATTCAAGGGCTGTCTGGACCATTTCCGATGCCCCGAGCCCTGTGTAAATAGCCCCGAAACAGACCGCAGCAACTGCGATCCACATGACCATGGCCGTGACCTGGGCGGATTTGACCAGGGATTCCCGGACCATGGGCCAGGTCAGTTTTTTCCGGGTGCCTGCGGCCACCATGGCGCCGATGGCCCCGATGACCGAGGCTTCGATAATGGTTGTGATGCCGAAAATTACACAACTAATGACACTGACGATAATCAGGGCAGGCAGGACCAATGCCTTGAGGCAGCTCAGTTTTTCCCTGAAGCTGACCTGCTCATCTTTGGCCAGGGCCGGGGCCAGTTCCGGCTGGAAATGGGACCGGATCAGGATATAGGCAATATACATGGCAGCCAGCAGAAGCCCGGGCAAAAGGCCTGAGGCAAATAGTTTGGCGGCTGATTCTCTGGCCACAAACGCATATACCAGGAAGGGAATGCTGGGAGGGATCAGAAGACCCAGGGCGCCTCCGGCCTGGATGGTGCCCGTGGCCAGGTGCTTTGAATAGTTTCGCTTGAGCATGGCCGGCAGGGCAATGAGCCCCATGGTCACCGTGGCCGCCCCGGAAATTCCCACCATGGAGGCGATGATCGCGCAGACAATGACGGTGCCCGCACCAAGCCCGCCCTTTAGACCGCCTGACCATTTATATATGGCCTCAAACATTTCATCGGCAATCCCTGATTTCTGAAGAATCAGGCCCATGAATATGAATAGGGGAATGGCGGAGAGGATAAAGACATTCATCAGCCCGTATGTGGGAAATATCATCATGGACAGCCCGCCCGGGCCCCAGAGAAAAAAGGAAAAGATGATGCCGATACTGCCGATGACAAAGACCACCGGCAGTCCCGTGGTTAACAGCAGGATCAGCACGGCAAAGATCAAGATGGTGATCAGGCCCATACTCATGATTCGTCTCCTTCAATCAGGGGGGTTCCTGTAACGGCAAAGCAGATGTCCTTGATAAAATTACTCACTGCCTGGCTGAAGAGCAGAAAACAGCCAAAGGGGAGCATGAATTTATACGGCCATATCGGGGGGCCCCACACTGAGGTGGAATGTTCGAGTTTTTTGATTGACGGATAGGCAAATTCCCAGCCCTTCCAGATGAGGATGATGCAGAACAATGCCGTAAAGACAAAGGTGGCGCTGTTGACTGCGGCGCGTTTCCGCGGGCTGAGCTTGTCAATGAAGATGTCCATTCCCACATGCTCCCTGTTTTTCAGGGTCATGGCCCCGGCCAGGAGAAAATAACAGCCAAAGGTCATCTGGCCGAATTCATAGGCCCAGGTGGTGGGGTTATTGAAAAAATAGCGGCAGACAATCTCAATGGACGAGGTGACCAGCAGGATCAGCATGGTGTAGGCGGCCAGTGTCCCCACCCCCACCGACACCCGGTCAATGGCCTTGACAATGTGCTTTAAAATGTTCATTTCAAGCCCTTTCACGGCCGGTATCCCCCGGGAGTCCCGGGGGATACTGCCGGTTGCGGTTTATTTCAGATATCCGACTTCCTTCATATACTCTTCCAGCATCTGAACCGCCTCTTTGGCGTAAGGGCCCTGGCTGGCCACGTCTTTATAAAACTCCCTTGCCTTTTCAGCCATGGCGTCAATGAGTTCTTTGTCCATTTCAACCACCTTGAGACCGTTTTTCTCCATCATGGACCGGCGTTTGGCAAATTCCAGGTTCCAGTTGACGGTCTGGAGGAACATGTTTTCCACCTGGGTGGCCATTTCAAGGATAGCCTGCAGGTCTTCGGGCAGGGAGTTGAATTTTTTCAGGCTCATGATCAGGTTCTGGTTGGCAGGATTGAAGCTGGGGGTCATGTAATAGGGGGCCACTTCCTGGAACGACATGGACTCCGCTGCCACGGAACCGCCGTAAATCACCCCGTCAAGCTGGCCGGAGGAGATCATGAGATAGACCTCGCCTGCCGGAAAATACTGGGCGGAAACCCCGAGTTTTCCAAGAACTTTACCGATATTGGGAACAGCCCTTAATTTCAGTTTTTTCAGATCGTCAATGGTCTTTACAGGGGTATTGGCCATGAGGTAGGCAAAGTCCACCATCTGGGGGCCGAGGTAGTAGACGCCGTGTTCGGCATAGGCTTTACGGCAGAGTTCCAGGTATCCGCGCTGGTAGTAGAAGGTATTTACGTCGTTGATGGTTCTCAGGGCAAAGGGCAGCACGCCTTCGGTGGCTGCCAGGGGGATTGAGTTAGACCAGTATCCGCCTGCCCCGCCCGCGATATCAATGGTTCCCATGCCGCAGGCCGCCATCATCTGATCGTCTGGCACCAGCTGGCCGCCGGAAAAAGGCTGGATGATCAGCCTGCCGTTACTGGCCTTTTTACAGAAATCGATAAAAGGCTGGTACTGCCACATCATATCCGGTCCGAACAATACCTGCATCCTGAGCTTGTAGACCTTGTCCTTGCCGGCGGCCGCAGGGGCTGCCAGGAACAATGCAATGGACAGGAAGCAGGCCAGAGACAGAAAAACAGACTTTAGTTGGGTTTTCATAGGAACTCTCCTTAAACTAGTAGGTTAAAAAACAGGGCGGTATCTTTCCGATGCCGTCCTAGCGGACAAAAAATGATCCGAGGCAGCGATAGAGGCCGGGGTGATTCCTGAGAATCCGGAAGGTCATTTCCGTATGGCCGGGGTAATACCCGTTGCCGATGATCAGGCGGGTATGTTTTTTTACCCCTTCAGCCCCCAGGGCTGCCTTTGCAAAGTTGGTGCTCATGCTGAAAAAATATACCTGGCCGCTGTTGCGGGTGATCAGGACTGTGGAGACTTCCGTGTCCGGCACATTGACACAGTTGACTGTGAAATCTGCCAGCCGGTTTCCCATGACGGCCTGGTAACGGCTCAGGGTTTCAAGGGGGGCGGTGGCATCTGCCTGGATCACATGGTGTGCCAGCCCCAGTTCTTCCACCCGGTCGCAGGCGGACCTGTCATATTCAATACAGACCACCCGGCCGCCTGGAAAAACCCTTTCCATGGCTTCGGCCAGGCAGAGGAGCCCTGCTTTTCCGGCGCCGATCACGGCCACGGTCTGGCCCGGGGCTGCATTGACACGGACCTGGGCCGGCGCCCCGGCCACATCCAGAACCGCCATGGCCAGGCCCTCCGGCAGGTCCTCGGGCAGCCTGGCATAGATGCCGGTTTCAAACAGGACCGCTGTCCCGGTGACCCGGATCTGTTCGGTTTCCATGTTGATGTGCTGGATATCATCCAGGCAGAGCGGGGTGAGTGATAGGGAGACCATGGTGGCGATTTTATCCCCCGGACTCAGATCATGGGCATCCTTTAAGGCTGCCCCGATCTCCCGGACACGCCCCATGAGAATGCCCCCGGATTTGGTGACAGGATCCTGAAACTTTCCCTGTTTTTTTACAAGATCCGCAATATGGGCTGTCATGGCACGGGGATCGCTGCCGCACTCGTTTTTTATGCGGTTAAACGCAGTGGCCGTGGGCTGAAGGGCCGTGACATCGATACTGATCTCATTGTCATGTATTCGGGGTGAAGGATCAATCCGGACCGCTGCCTGGGGTAACGCCCCCAGAGGCGCCAATACCCGGTGGCCCCCATACATATCTCCCATATCCGTCTCCTTATTATGATGATTCCGCATCGCTGGTCGTTGATGTAGGTTGCAGGGAGCATGCCAGCTGTTTGCCAGAAAAAAGATGGTAAAAGATGGCTGGGGTCGGATCACGGAGTTTGTCCGTTTTTTGGGGCAATGGCAGCCATTATGGGAGAAACCGGCAGTTGCCGGCAGCAGAATCAAGTGAGTCTGTTTTGGTTTGATGTTAGAATTTTGAACCGAAAACGGTTCAAAATCCAGGATTGGAATGGCCAGGTTTAATTGCAGGATATTTATTTAAAATAAGACTTGACGGAATGAATATTCATTCTTTATAAATGCCCAGGGCTTGACAGCACCCCGGACTTTATTACAGGAATACCATGGCGACACTTGAAGAAAAACGGGTTGAAAAAACGGAACAGATTTTAGAGGCCTCCCTTAAACTTTTTACGGAAAACGGTTTTCATGCAACCCCGATCTCTTTGATTGCTGACACGGCAGGGGTGGGCGCTGGGACAATATACAGGTATTTCAAAAACAAGGAAGATCTCATCAATGAGCTTTATGAGATGTCCAAAAAGCGGATGGCTGATTTTATTTTTAGGGGAGTCGACAAGAAACCGGCCACAAAGGAGAAGTTCAAAACCCTGTGGGTGAACATGTTTGAGTTTATCCTGAATCAGCCCCGGGAGTTCCTGTTTCTTGAACAATTTGCCAATACGCCCCTTATTAATTCGGAAACCAGGGAGGCGGTTGATAAATTTTTCCTGCCGGTGAAGACTCTTGTCATGGAGGCATGGGAAAACAATGAGATCGTTCAGATCCAGGGCGAGTTTGTCTGGGCATTTCTTTCAGGCCCGGTCATCTCCCTGTCAAAGATGAACAGGTCGGGGAAGATAGAGTTGACTGAAAAATCAATTTCAGAGTCATTTGAGGTTTTTTGGAAGGGCCTGGAAGCATAAAAAAATTTACACAAAAACGGAATGAATATTCATTCCTTAATTCCACATAACGGAGAATCATCATGAGTATTAAAAAAAGAATCGCCTTTTGCCTGTTCAGTGCCGTTGCCATCGTCCTTTTTGCCACTGCCATCCGTTTTTTGATGTCAGATACGATAATGCCCTATCATCAGGTGGCCATGGGAGATATCTGGGTAAATTTTGAACCCGGTGTACAGGTGATGACCCTGAATTTCATGCGGGCGGCGGGGCTGGGGTTTTTAGTCGCTTCGGTCTCAGCCTTCATCCTGCTTTTCATTCCTTTCAGAAAAGGTGAGAGATGGGCCCGCCATGCCTTGACGACAGTCCTTTTAACCCACCTGATCCCCATGGTTTTCATTGTTAATCAGGTGAGAACCAGTACCGCTGCAGAGCCGCCGTTGGGCCAGATCGTCTTTTTCATTGCCGCAACCCTGGCCGGCTATTTCCTGTCCGGCAACACCAGGTCCATACCAGGGCAGCGTTCATGACCCGGGCCCCGAGATTCTGACCGGAAAGCCCTTTTGCACAGCCAGGACATTTCATCCGCGATCCCTTACATGGTGCGGGCGATCTTTCTGAAAAGCGCCACACTTCTGAAGGTTTTTTCCTCTCCGTCATCATTGTAATCCGGGTAGGCTGACAGCTTTACCACAATTGTTCCGCGCTTCGGGTCGATATAGATGTACTGGTTGTATATCCCGATGGCCATGTAATCCCCGTCCGTGTTTTCGGGAAGCCACCACTGGTATCCGTATCCCATGACCCAGCTTGAATTATTACGTTTCCCGGGCATCAGGTGGGGGGCATCCGGTGTAACGGAATCCTTTATCCACTGGGCCGGGATAACCTGGCGTTCACCGCATCTTCCGTTATGGAGGAAAAGGAGGCCGAACCTTGCGTAGTCCCTGAGCACCACATTCAGCCCCCCAAAGGCTGCCTCCATGCCCTGGGAGTCGATGATCCAGAGGGCGTCTGATTCCATGCCCGCCTTTTTCCATATTTTTTCCTCCAGGTACACGGACAGGTTTTTCCCCGTGGTCTCCCGCAGCACCATGCCCAAAACCTGGGTATCCATACTCACGTAGTGGTTGAAGATGCCCTGATCCCGCTCCGCCTTAAGGGAGACCACGAAGTCATCCAGGGGCATGCTCAGGGCAAATGTCCGGCTCATGCGGTTGATGTCCGAATGAAAATCCCCGTAATCCTCGTTAAAGCCGATACCTGAAGACATCTGAAGGACATTCCTGAGACTGACGCCGTTGTAGCCGCTCTGCCTTAACAGGGGCACATAGTCGGATACCGGTTTGTCCAGATCATCAATTGCGCCTTCATGAACCGCAATCCCCACCAGGGCTGAGACTATGGATTTTCCCATGGACCATGAGATATTTTTGTCATTCTCTGTGTTTCCCAGGAAATACTGCTCATGGCGTACCTTATCGTCTTTGATGACCATCAGGCCGGTGGTCCGGGTCTCCTTAAGGAACCGGGCGGTATCCAGGGTTTCTCCTTTGTAGGTAAAGGACCGGGGCAGGGGCCCCGGGTCTCTTTTAAAGGGGCGGGATGTCTCCCCCTTCTGTATCCTCCGGGTATCGAACAGGGCCTCCATATTCCTGAAATTGCCTGCGATCTTATCCGGTTCAAAAAGGGTGACCACGTGATACAGCCGGGTGAGTTCCTTATGGTAGACTGCCCCGGAAAGGAGGATGGCAACCACCGCGGTCAATGAGAGTTTCCATAACAGTGTGAACGGCTTTTTCCCCATACCCGGGGTTCCGGCGGGGAGTCCGGTTTTGTTGACCATGGCGCCTCCTGTATTTATTCCGGTCTGTGGTTATTCAAATGTGAATAATTGTTTATATTCGAAAAGTACATACGCAAGACACCGGGTGTTGTCAATTAAAATGTGACTGATTGTTTACATTATGGTTTGTCCGTGGTAGGCATGGCAATATGAAGAACATTGATACAAGAGATCCGTCCCCCATTGATCCCCGGAAAAAACCGTTCCAGAAACGGTCTAAAAAACGGGTGGAAAATATTTTAAACGCCACTGTGCTTCTACTGGAAACCGGGGGAATCGAAGGGGTCACCACCCATCACATCGCCAAACAGGCAGGCATTTCAGTGGCCTCTCTCTACCAGTACTTCCCCAACAAGCAGGCGGTGATTTCCGCTTTATTCCAAAAGTGGCTGGATTGGGTGAATGAAAGGCTGGACGAGCTGGAGAAGAGGTATTACCTGAAAGTCTCCTGTGAAGAATTTTTTGATCTCCTGACGGCAGAGACCCTTGAAACTACCCTGTACAGCTACCGGGCGGAAAATCAGTTGTCAAGGGCCATGAAGACTTCCCCGGATCTGATTGAGCTGGACAGAAGGCACGGGAATACCGTTGCCGGCCGCCTGGCAGGATTTCTCAAAGGATATGGTTCCCCGCTGCCGGAAAAAGAATTGAAAGAGGCCGGCCTCATCCTCTACCAGATGTCCGGCCTGCTCTACTACCAGTTTGGAGATGAAACCGTGATGACGCGGAAACGCCTGCTCTCCTGGAGCCGGACCATGATCCGTGCGCTCCTTCAAAAATGCCTGGCCCCCTAAAACCGGTTCTTATCAGGAGGTGTCCAGGCTCTTGTAAAATTCACGCTCAATGGCTTTTACCGTTTCCAGCCGTTCAGGGTGGAGGAACAGTTCAAAAAGAGGGTCTGTCCGGCTCAGGTTTTTGTTTAACAATTTTGTTTCAAGGATGGAAAGGACCTGGATGGAGACGTCGCAGGCCGGATACCCTTTGTCATCCAGATGAACGGTGTGATCTTTTTTGATCTCGACAATATTGTTGATGTCCACAAGTTTGATGCCGCCTCCCGGGGTGATAATAAGATTGCCCACGCCTGCAAGGTCCGGAATATACCCGGTGGTAGTGATCAGTTCCCTGATTCCCCTGACAAAGTCCCGGACACTGGTCACCGCCGTCTGAAGCCGGCTGTCCATATCATTGGAATGGGGCATT
>JAKSAX010000195.1 GCA_022361395.1 Desulfobacterales bacterium
GAGAGCCGCATACCGGTGAAAAAGGCGCGAGAAGCATACGAGAAGGGTGAACTTCCGCCACCACCTCCTCCACTTGCCTGAGCAGGAAAGACCATACGCTGAACTCTAAGTTGTCTATCTCCCTCTGAATTTCGGCTGATTTTCAGAGGGCAATTGTTCTGGTATCCCTGACTGATGATCTTCCTGAAAAAGTCCGGAATAATACCATTATTCCTGGGTTTGGATTTACTTCATTTCCTTTTCGGCTATCGTCCGAAAATCAGATTTTTTCAAAATACCCGACTACCCTAAAATGACTGAGTATTTGCTTTTCATAATGGTGAACAATGCCAAATGAAGTCAATCCCACAAAAAATTCTTAAGAACTGTGAAGGAATGCCCCTTGTTTATCCATAAATTCAACAGCCGGAAAAACAAAGAAATGCGGGAAAAAGTGGAATAGTATCACGAAAAGTTCCATCTTCGCCTTATCGGGATTTGCCCAGGCCGGCCAGGTCTGTCACGGTGGCAGAAAAATCCTTGTCCAAGCGTTTTGTGAATGCTTCCCATTCCGTACCGAAGCGATAAAAGGCGATGGCAGCCATTTTCTTTGTGATGATGGCGTCACGGTAATCCTGCATGGGATCGCTGTTGAGAATGGCGGTGATCCGCTTTTTGCCCAGGAGTTTGGACAGGGTTTTTGGAATATAGGCCTCCAGGATTTTCCAGGTCAGGGTTTTCTGTTTTAATATGGCGTTGAGTTTAGTTTTAAAGAGTGCCTGGAGGGCTAGAATTTCTTCTCCCGCGATGTCAGACTGGGCAAACAGGGGGATTGATGGATCGCTTTTGTGTCGGCGGATCAGGATTTCTGTTTCTGCTGTTGCATTGACGGCTGCATGGTCCAGGATTTCACGGATCAGGGCACAGCGGACTTTGGGAGTGTCAAGGATGGCTGTTTCATATTCATCTCCCAGGAGGAAGGCCGGGAGCACTTCGGCCATGCTCGAGGCATAGACCCCACCTTTGTTGGCGGTGCTGTCTTTTAGATGGTAGATGTGGGTGCGGCCAGCGATGTGCCTCCGGGCGCCATCATCAAAAAAGAGGCCTGCCCCTTCGACGATGAATTCCAGGGCTTTGAAGTTGTCCAGGAAAAGGGCGATGGTTTTCCGGGTGATGCCTTCCCGGTAACCGCCGCAGGGGATACAGACCCGGATGCCGGCGGAGCGGATATATGCTTCCATGGCCGGATCAAGGAGGAAATCCCGGTGGAAGGCGGCCCCGTCTTCCACCACAGTGCCGTCGGGCAGGGAAAGGGGGCCGGCTGCAGCGGCTACTTTGAAGCCTTCGGGAGAGAGTTGATCTACCGGAAAGGCCAGGGTGCCGCTAATTCCCCCGGTACGTCCGGCAAGGGCGATTTTTTCCAGCTCAGCACGATCCAGGCCGGCCGGATCAAACAGGAGGCCTTCATTGTCAATGGCCAGGCAGATGTTGCCTTTGCAACAAAGCAGCTCATTGCCCCCGAAACGGCCGCCGGGGCCGCCGATGACCATAAGGTTCAACTCTTTTTCCTTTTTTTTGCGATGATGAATCAGGGCGCGGAATGCGGCCATCAGGGCGGTGGTGCCCATGCCGCAGGTCTGGATTTTTCCACCAATTTTTTTATGGATTCCGGCTATGTCATCGGTGGTCAAAATGGATTTACCATTAATCTGAAGATCTGTTTGACGTCCGGATTGGTCTTCTTCCGGTTTCAGCAAGCTGAAGAGTGTGCCATTGTCCAGAAGGCCGTAGATGTCGTGGGGGATGCCGCAGGCTTTTCCCGTGGCAAAGGTCCGCCAGTGGGGATAGCCCCGCTCCTTTGCCCTGAGGGCCACACTGTCCATGAGGTCTGTCGTGCCCCGGTCAGGGCCAAAGAACAGCATTTCCGGTCGCCCATAATAATCCACCACACTGTCTCCGGGAATGATGAGGTCCAGGATGCCTTCAGCAAAGTCCAGGACGGCTTCCTCGGGGTTTTGGCCGTATAAAGGATGGGGGATGACCACGCCTGCGGCCCCGTCTTCGCAGATGTCCTTGTGCTTCAGGCGGCGGTCCCTTGGACCAATGGCAAAATTGAGCAAAGCGGCATTTTCCCGGATTTTTTTGTGGCCTGCCAGGGGAACAGAGACCAGGCGCAGTCCGCCCCGGGCGATATCCGAGGCGGCCATGTGGGTGCCTGAGGCATAGTGACCGCTGACAAAGAAGATACCTTGGACAGGCCGGTTGAAAACCAGAGGGTTCAGGATACCCGGGGTCATGCGGAAGCTGTAAGCCCGTTTGCCCGGGGTGTAGAAATTGGTTTTCAGGCAGTTGACCGTCAGTTTGGCCATAAATTTGATAATCTGCCTTTTTGCCGGATCATGGGGGAGCCTGGTTCGACAGAGGCGGTTAAAAGCGCCAAGATCTTCTGCCGGGTTTGTTGCGGCCCGCAGAGCGCTTAGGGCCGGGTCAAAGCGGTGGGCAAATAGTTCGTACAGGGCTTTGACCAGATCAGGTTGTGCCGTGGCTGCAGCAGCGATGGTCCGGACATCAAATTCTGCCCGGTCAGCTTTGTGTATCCTTGCGGCAAAGGTTTCTTCACAGGCTGTGGAACCCAGCCGGGACAGGAACTCCCGGTCGGTTTCAGACTCATTTTCGGAAAAAATGAACAGGGAGGTAAATTCTATGGCATTGCCGGCAAAAATCATCTCTTTGAAGGAAAGTTGGCCCTGTACATAAAGGCTTTGAACCAGTTTGGCGGACGGACCCACATTAAAAGCCAGGAAATCCTGGATATCATTGATCAGATCTGCCTCCCGGGCCCGGGAGATTTCTCCCCGGATATAGAGTGAGCAGATGGAAGTGGGGACATCAGTGCCGTCCCAATATGGTTCCCAATAGGCCCGCATCAGGGTGAGACCGTGATCTTTAAGCAATTGCCGGAAGATGGGAATCTGGGGGGGGGCAAAATCCGAATTGAACATGAACCGGGTTTCACCGGTGGCCGGCAGGTTGAATGCCTCCACCAGGGGGGAAGCCGAAGCTTTGCAATCCTTTAAAAAATTTTCGTAGCGCATCCGGGTGGGTTCAGGGGTGGCGGTGTAGTCGCCTGCCAGGTTGAAAAGAAACGGGGATTCTTTGAACTCGTTCCGGGTAAAGTCGCTGACGGTTTCCGGCCGGATGATGTAGGTGTAGTATTCGTTTTCTTCGCTGAAATAATATTCCCGGCGGTGGCCGGAGATCATGGTTTCAATGATTTTTTCCATGGCGTCCCGGGTATCCCGGGTGGCGATTCGCACTCGCTGGACCTCGCTGCCCTGTTCAAGGTCAAAGTCCATGTGGGCCACTCGCCCCACCAGGACCACCCGGTCTTCCTGAACGGCGATGCTCGCGGTGATGGAGGAGAGAATCTGCTTAAGGGAGTCTTTGGTGATATTTTCAAAAAAATAGCTGGGCAGCCCCAGGTCGTTGAGCAGGATACCTGCGGCCAGGTTGATGCAGTTGGCCGTGACCAGGCCTTGGGCGGACAGGTCAATAACCGCTTCGTAAAGTAGTCTGATGTTTAGGTTTAAGGCGTCGGCCCGGTCGATGATGTGTGGGGCCCGGCTGATATCGGGCAGCAGGTTGGCCATGGGGTCTCCTCTATGGGTCACAGGCCTGACAGATAGGATGTCAGGTTTACTTTTTTATTGGTGATGCCCAGTTTTTTTCGTATATGGTTTCTATAGGTTTCCACGCTGCGGTAGGACAGGTTGAGCATTTTGGCGATCTCCTTGGAACTTAAGCCCGTACGGATCATATTGCAGATTTCGTTTTCCCTTGGGGTGAGGCGCTGGTTAAGCCGGGAGATCCTGGTGCCAAAGGTGGAGGTGAGCCTGGCGATATTTTCCTCCAAGAGACCCAGATATTCCCGGTCCAGATCCGAGCCCTGGTCTCCCATTTTTTGGACCAGGGGCAAAAGCATGTTTTCCACATTGGCCAGGACCCGTTTTTCCAGGTCGGTTTTTTCTTCCCTCAGTTGGTTCATCACCTCCCGAAGGGCGATGTTTTTTTCTTTGAGCTGCTGGTTTTGCTCCTTGAGTTTACGCCGGGATTCCCTAATTTCCTTTTCCGCCAGTTTTCTTTCGCTGGCCCTGCCCAGCAGTTCGGCCACAGCATTGATCAGGGACCGCTCTTCAGCCAAAAAGGGGCCTTCGTCCTGATCGGACCGCTTTTCCAGGTAGCAGACGGTGAGGATGCCCATGGGGGCCCCGTAGGCAAGAATTTCTGCCTGCTGTTTCCAGAAGGTGTTTTTGTAGTTTTCCGTTCGGTAACTCTGGTCGTTGATGAGGAGCTGGGCGCAGGTGATTTCCGGGTATTGCCAGGAGGGGGGGATGAGATCCACCACCTGCTGGAAGGTTTCTTCCAGAGAGAGGCCTGTCTGCTCAAGAATTTTAGAGATACCGTAAAGACAGTTGATCTCCTTGATGCGTTCCTGGAGCTTGTGGGCCTGCTGCTTAAAGGTCTGCTCCATGCGGCGGAGGTCCTGCTCCAGTTCCCGGTTCCGTTGGACCAGGGCATCAATGTCCGGCTGCTGCTCGTTCATGGCATTTCCCAGGTTGTGCCCCCGTTTCCATATTAACAGGAAACGGGGGTGGGTTCCCAAATTAATTGGGGTATACCAGGATTTTAAGCGCTAAACAAGGCCCTGGTCCAGCATGGCATTGACCACTTTGGTGAAGCCTGCAATATTGGCCCCTGCCACATAGTTGCCTTCAAGGCCGTATTCGGCACAGGCGTCCACGCAGGATTTATGGATAGATTTCATGATGCCCTGCAGCCGGTTGTCAACTTCTTCCCGGGGCCAGGCCAGGCGCATGGCATTCTGGGACATTTCCAGGCCGGATACGGCCACGCCGCCGGCGTTGGCGGCCTTGCCCGGGGCGTAAAGGATTTTGTTGTCCACAAAAATGTCCACGGCATCGGGGGTGGATGGCATGTTGGCCCCTTCTGAGACGACAAATACCCTGTTTTCGATTAGGTTGGTTGCGTCTTTTCCGTTGATCTCATTCTGGGTGGCTGACGGGAAAGCACAGTCGGCTCTGACGGACCACAAGGGGTTGTGATCCTGGGCAGCGTCGGTTGCGGTATAGGTGGCTTCGGGATATTTTTCAACGTATTCCTTGATCCGGCCCCGTCTGATGTTTTTCAGTTCCATAACCCAGGCCAGTTTTTCCCGGTCAATGCCATTTTCGTCGTAGATAAATCCGGTGGAGTCGGAGAGGGTGACAGCCTTGCCGCCGAGATCCAGGATTTTTTCCACGGTATACTGTGCTACATTGCCTGAGCCTGAGACCAGGCAGGTTTTACCTTCCAGGCTGTCATTGCGGGTGGCCAGCATTTCTGCGGCAAAGTATACACTGCCGTAGCCCGTGGCTTCGGGGCGGATGAGGCTGCCGCCCCAGTCCAGGCCCTTGCCCGTGAGCACTGAGGTGAATTCATTGGTCAGCCGTTTGTACTGGCCGAAAAGGTAACCGATCTCCCGGCCGCCCACGCCGATGTCTCCTGCGGGAACATCGGTGTTGGGGCCGATGTGACGGTAGAGTTCGGACATAAAGGACTGGCAGAACCGCATTACCTCATTATCGGATTTGCCCTTGGGGTCAAAGTCGGAGCCGCCTTTGCCACCCCCCATGGTCAGGGTGGTCAGGGCGTTTTTAAACACCTGTTCAAAGGCCAGGAATTTAAGAATGGACAGGTTCACCGACGAATGGAAGCGCAGTCCGCCCTTGTAGGGGCCGATGGCAGAATTCATTTCAATGCGGAACCCCCGGTTGACCTGGATATTGCCGTTGTCATCCATCCATGGCACACGGAACATAATGGCCCGTTCCGGCTCGGCAAGACGCTCCAGCACTTTGGCCTGGCGGTATTCCGGGTTGCGGTCCAGTACGGGCTGTACGGTTTCGATAACTTCCCGGACAGCCTGGTGGAATTCTTTTTGTTCAGGGTCTTTGGCCATGATTCTGCTCAGTTCTTCGGACATAGTGGTTTACCTTTCATTTGGTGGTTGAATATTTGGGTCAAATTGATTGAATCAGATCTGCACTGAAGATGTCAGGCGGCCTGTATGGGGCTTTGTATTTGCCCGGTGTCAAGGATAACGCAACGGGAATGTTTTCCATCCACTTTAATGACCAAGGGGTGGTTCAGTTCCAAGTGGCGGATGAAGCCTTCATCCCGGACAGTGCGGCTGCCGGGCAGATGGACCAGGTGGTCCAGATCTATACGGTCGGTGGCACCGGGGGTAACTGTAATATAAGGGATGCCCTGGGCAGTGATGATATTGAAAAAATGGGAGCCCCATGAGGCATCAGCATGGATGGCCCCGTCCCGGATCTCCACAATGGCCCCGGCACCTGAAATCTGCTGCCAGTCCACAGGGATGCCCAGCCAGGGATCCGAGGAGCCCCAGCGGCCCGGGCCGGCCAGGAGGAACCGGCGGTTGGCTTTGGCCAGGTCGGCATTGATACGGCTGATCTGCCGGGCCATGGCAGGGGTCTTGTCCCCCTCAAAGGTGTTGGGGTTGACGTAGACGATGTCCCGGATGGTGTCCAGGGTACAGTTGCCCAGAGCCGAGGTGGAGACACACACTGCCGCATCCATGTCTTCCTGGGTGATCAGGCCCATGTCCCGGGGGCGGGACATGGGCCGGGCCTGGAGAAGGGAAATTTTCCAAGGGCTGTCCCCTGTTTCCGGGAGGCTGGCGGCAAATTCCATTTCAACGGGCCCTCCGGTTTCTTCAGCTAAGGCTAATAGTAGGTCGTTGACCAGGGCCGTGAGACGGGGGGTATCGTATTTAAGGATCTGTGCGAAGTTGAGCAGCTTAGGTCCCTGGCAGTACCAGGTGTCCCGGATGCGGTCTTCCGCCGGCAGGTAGGTGGAACTGAGTGCTTTAACCGGGAGCTCTTCCTGGGCCTGGGCAAGGTCCCGTCGTTCCAGATTGGCGCAAAGTCCAAAGTGCAGGCTGTCCGGGTAACCGGTCATTCTCAGGGCATAGAACTGGTTTTGGGTTTTCTCCAGAAAGTCCCGGGTGGAGGCAAACTGGGGAGTGGATTGCGGATGCTTTGGGGACACCCTGAAACCGGTTTCCTCCTGGGCCAGGGTATGGCCAAACCCCATGGCCAGCTTTAGGATGCCCTCTTCGGCTTTTGCTCCGGCGGCCGGGTAAAAATTTAGAGACTGAGCTGTGCCTGAAACTGCAGGATAAAAAAAATCCCCGTAGCGGCGGCCGGCGGCTTCTTGAATAATCACGCCCATGCTGTCTTCAAATGGGCGTGCTGTGGTGCTATGGACAAAGGCCCCTGCGGTTTTGTAAAAGGCTGAGGCATAGACCAGCTTTACGGCGGTGGCCAAGTGATCCATGCATAGACCTGTGTCTTCATGGTTGTTGGGGATCATATAGGTTTTGTACAATCCGGCGCAGGGATGGTCCGCGGCATCTTCCAGAAGGCTGGAGGAGCGTACGGCCAGGGGGGCTGTCGAGGTGGTCAGGAAATTTTTTATCTGTGCTTGCGCTGACCGGGGCAGGGGGGCGTCGATGAATGCCTGAACCAGTTCGACCAGGGGGCTTCCCACCATATCTTTCAGGCTGTTGGACCGGACAAAGTCTTCAAAGATATCTGTACACAGGACCAGGGCCCTGGGGATACCCACAGACATTTCCGGATAAGCGGTTGCAAGCTCCGGTCGGCGATGGAGCAGGGAGGTCATCAGGGCCAACCCTTTGGCCTTACCGCCCATGGACCCTCTACCGACCTTTGTGATTCCGGTGACGTCTGTGTGGACCGGATATAGAGTCGGGTCCTGTTTTTTTTTGGCAAAAGGGGGAGTGACCAGTGCCAGGTCCATAAAAAAATGATGGAGGGTACGGTCCATGCCGGGATCGTTTTTGTCCAGAAAGGGGGCAGGAATTCTTTCTGCTGCTTTCCGATTTTCACACTCGGCGCTCATGAGTATCAGGGGGAGACCTGGGTGTTCTGCTTTGGCAGCAGATAAAATATCGACGCCGGCCTTGGGTGATTCTCTGCCGTTCTTGGGGAGCCGGGTGTCTGAAAGGACACAAGTCAGCCGGCCGCCCAGTTCCCGGATACTGGTCATGGCATCTTCATGGGATGAGGATAGAATCAGCCGGGGGGATTTGCCTTCAGGAAAAATCTGGTCAATTTCCCGGTACACTGTGGGGAGGAAAAAGGATGCGAATTCAATGCTGTCTTCCACCAGGAGAACGGCCCTGCGGGATCTGTCCGTGCAGTTTCGGTCGGCCACAAGGCGGATCAAGGCATGGAGCATTTCCGGTGTGCCGGACCAGATGAAGGTGTGGCCCGGTATCCATGCCGCATCCGTATTCTCATCCTGTACCACGGCAGGCATCATGGCCCTGGCAGGCGGAACCAGGAGGATTACCGAAGCGTCCGGACGGATAGCTTTGAGTGTTTGGGCCGGTGCCGGACCTGCATCAGGCAGGGCCCCGGCTTCAAGGAACACCAGGTCAAACGCCCTGGCCTTGAGCAGGGTGGCCGCTTCAGCCAAGGATGTAGCGGTGGTCATATTTCCTGATTCCGGCCCGATCTCCGATTTCAGGGCATTTGTTTGATAGGGGCCGGAAACAAAGAGGAAATTTCCGGGGCTGTTTTTCGTTTTTTGGGGTGTTTTATCCATTTTTGTATCTGTCCGGCCCATCTTGTTTTTGATACCACTATAAAAATGCGATGTTTTAATGTTGTTTTCTGAGAAAATGATTTATTTGAATTTTAAAAATAAAACAACGCGATAAAAATTGTATAAAAATGCGTATAAAATTATCGTAGTACCGGAAGATTGGCTATATGAATGATTCATGGAATGCCAATACAGACGATGGATTCCCCCCCTATTCCAACGATGGAGCCTGACGGGGATGAGGGGGGAATGCTGGACTTTTGCAGATCAAAAATAAAAGGTGTCGCCCCGGGAGTGAGTGGACGACGGGAGGGGGGTATCGATTTTTCCACTTCAACAGGACAAAACCCGATACTCCGATTATAGTCTGTACAGGATTCAGTGAGCAGATTAACAAAGAGCTGGCAGAAAAAATTAGGTGTGAGAGGATTTTTGATGAAACCTGTTGTTAAATCAGATATGGCCCAGATGGTTAGACAAAGTGTGGGATGAAGCTAAAAACATTTGTGATCAAATTTAGTAATTTACTGGTGTTCAATGTGCTATAATTGAACCCTTTACTGTTTTTCATTTGAAGGGGCATTCTCGGACTTGGCTTCCGCCTTAGCTGGTATCGGGGGCGCTCCCTGGGGGCTCAATCAATGATACAGAAATTTGCCAAAGGCTCGTGGAAATCAGAAATAAAGCGGGATTAACCCAAAGAGCTCTAGCAACGAAATTGAACAGGGAACCCTCTTTGGTCGCCCATTACGAACTTGGCCAAAGACGAATTGATATGGCTGAATTTTACTGGATCTGTAAAGCGTGCGGCTCACCCCTTCAATTCGGCAGGCAGGGCCGGTGGCTGCCCTGCCTGCCGGGTATGATACTTGCTTTTACTTAGAAAAGCGAATCTAACATCATACTTCGAAAAAGGGAGGGATCATGAGAATCAACCCTGTCAATACAGCTTATACAACATACCAGCCGTCATACACCCCGGCAAAAACTGCCGGTTCCGGAGGGCAATTTGATACGGTCAGCCTGTCTGCCCAGGGCAGGCGCCTTCAGCAGGAAAGTGCAGCCGGGGGGAAAACAGGGGTGGCCGGCCTGATTGACTCGTTCATGGGCGGGGCAGGCAGGGACGGCATGATTTCACTGGATGAGATGGAGGCGTTTTTCCAGGAGAATGCCGCTGAAACCGATGCCCTGCTCAAGGAGATGCTTCAGTCCCTGGGAATTTCGGAAAATACTGATATTACCCTGGAAAAGGATCGGGAGGGCCGGATCAGGGTGAGTTCGGGCCTGTCCGAAGCCCGGAACGAACAGCTTGAACAGGCCCTGAACGGAAATAAGGAGTTTTACCAGGCATTTTCTGCTGCAAGCGCCACCAAGGGCGTTATCCGGGCTGCGGAAAAACATGTGCTATTTGCTGAGGCCTACCAAAACGATCCTGAAGCTGCTGTTCAGAAATACTGGTCTTCCATGATGGAAAGCGGGGATTATATCCTCCGGTTCAGCAACGGCAGTTCCGACTTTGAATTCAAAAGTCTGACGGCAGATTAACTTTCTGGACCGGCGGGTTGAAAAAAGACCGGCAGCTGTCTTGAGTGCGATTCATGTTAAGAAGGGGTTTTCTTTCTGAAAACCATCCTTTCATACGCTTTTATTGCGGTTCCTGTCTTCAAACCCACTTTGCCAGGGAAAATCCCCCCCAGACCCCCAGCAGCCCTAAGGTAATCTGCAGCACCATATTCGCCGCGGCCATCCCGGCCTGTCCGTTCCGGATAAAGAAAAACAGCTCATACCCGAATGTGGAAAAGGTGGTGAAGCCGCCTAAAAAACCGATAAAGACCAGGGCCCGCAGCTCCGGGCTGAAAATGTCCTTTGTCTCGGCA
>JAKSAX010000143.1 GCA_022361395.1 Desulfobacterales bacterium
AAGGGTCCGTGAATTAAGAACCACAATTTTGAACGAACTGTTTAGTGGTCAAAATCAGAACCATGATAATCCCAACGGGGACAATATTGTCAAAGAACGAAAGAACTTCCGCCAAGCAAAAACCTAACCGGACACTACTGAACAATACCATTTGAAAGCAAGATATTTTCAGAGGGAGAGTCCGACCCTAAGTCATGTCTGTTATTTGTCGTTTTTTGGTAATTCCACAATCAAAATATCTGGTATGAGGTATAGCAGGGAAACGATTTAGTCAGATTGTTTAGCCTGGCTGAGTCGGATATTTGAAAGAGGATTGCAATTTAAAGCATGATTAGATAGGTGAGTTAATCAAGATACGTTTTGATTCACCCTTTTTTAGTGGTTCGCGGAGCGCTCCGTTGCGGTTCTCGCGGCCATTCCTCTTCCCGCTTTTAACTTCTCTCGCTCTCCTTGCTCTTTTCCTGATGCTTGCCTTTACAATTAGGCGTGGGGGAGGTGTTGGCCATATTGAGAAGCCGGTCCACGGTTATGGCGTCCAGGCGGTCAAACATGGCATTGGAGGCTTCCACCCAGACCCACCTGGAAAGGCAGTCTCCGGCTTTGTTGCATACGCCGCAGACATTTTTCTGGTCATCTGCGCAATCGGTGATCTGGGTATGGCCTTCCAGGGTGCGGACGATCTCGCCGATGGTGATCTGGTCTGCGGGTTTGGCCAGCATGTGGCCTCCGGATGCGCCCCTGAGGCTCTTTATCAGTCCTGCTTTTTTTAATTTGACCGTGAGTTGTTCAAGGTACTTTAAGGAGATGTTCTGGCGTTTGGAAACATCTCCCAGGGGAACCGGTTTTTCAGCGCCGTAGACCCCAAGATCAAGAATAAGTCTTGTGCCGTAGCGGCTTTTGGTGGTGAGCCTCATTTTATTCACGTACCTATGATGTGCAGGTTCTGTCCTGTCCGGTCCCGGGTGATGCGCTGTCCGGGACCGGACAGATTAATGACAATCGGGTGACGGAGTTACTCGTCTTCTTCCTGGGGTTTCAGGTGATCCGGAATATCAAGCATCTTGATGATCAAAGGCTTGAGAAAGGTCCATCTGATACCGATTTCAAACTCTTCTTCAAGGTCACGGATGGCATCCCAGCAGTTATGGCAGGGGGCTATGACCAGTTTGGCGCCGGTGGCCAGGATCTGGTCCCGTTTTACCTTGAGCCCGACATTACGTTCTTTCCTGAAATATCCGATACCGTTAAACCCGCCGCCGCCGCCGCAGCAGAAGTTATGCTCCTTGTTCGGGTGCATGTCGATAAAGTACCCGGGCTCTACAATATAGGAGAGGATCTCCCTTGCGGTTTCCCTCAGTCCGTGGTTCCGGACGTAGTTACATGAATCCTGGAGGGTGACCGGTTCCTTGATCTTTTTTGAGGGGTCAATTTTCAGTTTGCCGGTGCGAAGGGCCTCTGCCAGCCATTCAATGTAATGGATGGATTCCACCGGGGGCCTGCCGGATTTAAGGCCGGCCCAATAGGGGCCCTCAACAACCGTTGCCCGGTGGGCATGGCCGCACTCGGTGCCGATCATCCGTTTGGGCCGCAGCCGGTTCATGGCGTCGTAAACGCTTTCCACCTGCATTTTGCAGGCTGCCCAGTCCCCGGCAAACATGGCAAGTGAGGTCAGTTCCCATCCCTTTGACGGGATGGTCCAGTTTTCCCCTGCAATGTGGAACAGGATGGCTGCTTCTGCCAGGTCTTCGGGATAATGCTTGGCTTCACGGGCGTTAACCGTGTACATGATATCGGCGTCTTCAACATCCACAGGCACGTTAAGCCCTGGATAGTCGTCTTCGTACTCTTCCACCATCCATTCGAATGTGTCCACGTAATCTTCGCTGCTGATATCCATCTGAGCGTTGTAAACCCTGTGCATGCCGGCACCGATTTTCATCTCCCAGGGTACAAATCCCTGCTGGTAGAGCAGGCCGCGGAGGTAACCGAACATGATGCCGGTGTCAATGCCGTGGGGGCAGTAGGAGCCACAGCGGTTACAGCAGGTGCACTGGGCCCAGGCTATTCTCATGGCATTACGCATGAACTTGTTGGTGACCTTGCCCTTCTTCTTTATGATTTCACCCAGGGTGGACTGGATCTTATAGGCGGGAACCTGCTCGGGAACCCGGTCGTTGGCCAGGTACAGGAAGCAGGAGTCCGCGCACATACCGCAATGGGCACATATTTCAAGCCATGTCCTGATGCGGGATTTGCAGGTGTTCTGAATGGTTTTCCACAGAAGATCGGAATCCACCTCAATGTGTTTCATCTCTTCATAGTATTTTGCGCCGCTTTTGTCTGCGAGAAGATCTGTGATCCCTTCTGCAGTATCAATCGGGGTTTTATTACAATATTTTCCTTCCGGCATGGATGATCTCCTTAAATGCTGGTGTTAATACAAATAGTGCTGGCGTTATTAGGAATCTTTGAAGCCGATCCTTACCAGGCAAATTTGCTTCCTTTGATTCCGCCTCTTTTTATGCCAAAGTCCATTCCGAGCTGTGCCCGGGAGGCAAAAAACAGGAATACATGGGACAGTTTCGTAAAGGGAATTGCCAGCAGAACCAGTTCTCCGGACAGGATATGAAGGTTCAGCCAGAGTGAATAATCGCCCACCTGGTACCGGGCCATAAGGCCGGTGGCAAAGGGGGCAAAGGAGAGCAGCAGCACGCCCCAGTCTTTTTTGTCTGTCATGATCCGGACCTCAGGGAGCACCAGGCGGCGAAGCGCCAGGAGTAAAATGCCCACAACGGCGATCCAGCTGATGATGTCAGCAGCAGAGGCGCTCATGCTGGGCAGGGAAAATCCCAGTTTGTCCTTGAGAAATACATTGTGGCCGATCAGGAACAGGGGGATACAGACCGCGCCGATATGAAAGGTGAAGAAAGCCGCCGCCATAACCGGCTGGGTTCTCCACCCGTATGTTCCGTAGGGAATCAGCCACTTGTAAATAGAGCGCCACGCCCCTTTAAGCCCCATGGCCGGGTATTCTTTATAGGCCACCCTGTCAAGCTGCCAGGACAGCCCTGCAAAGTACTGGTAAAATCGAACTATCATTCCGATTACACAGACCCCGAGTGAGAGGTAAAACAAGGGTCCTGTTAATAATCCGTGCATTATTGCCTCCATATTTCTAATAGTAGATTAATCGTTTGGTCTTTTTATTCCGCAGTCCCGTCATCCGGGGTTAGTCGTCCCGGTCCGTGAGATAGAGCCAGTAAAGCGGCATGAACACCAGGATTGCACCCATAATAAGGTAAGTAATCCCCTTGGAATATGTCATAAAATCATGGAGTGTAAAAAATTCCATTGTAAGCCTCCTTATTAATGCTCTTCTTTATAGTCAGGGTGTTCGTAAAGTATGGGCATTTTTGCCGTGATTACCCTGTAGGCGGTGATTCCCACAAACACGATGAAAACGGTGGTGCCGATTTCAGCAACCGAGGGGAAGTAGCGGTCAGCAGCGGGCAGGTGGTAGTTGAAGGCGATCATGGAGATGTTGAACCGGTTCAGGATAATACCCAGGATGGCCCAGGCCGCTGCAATGCGGATAAACTTCAGGTTCTTTTCCCTTGCGCCCACTGAGTAGAGGATCGCCGGGCAGAGAACGAATCCCACCAGTTCAACCAGGTACCAGAGGCCCCATCCGGTGGACAGGTAATGCCAGTTGTTGTCAACGGCAAGACCGATGATCTTGATACCCACATACCCCATCATGATAAAAGAGGCTGCCTTGCCGAATCCCAGTACAACCCCGTCTGCTTCGGCCAGGTGGGTGTCGTCCATTTTATGATGCAGCCATTTATGGGCCAGGGTGCCTTCAAAGATGACCATGGAAAGCCCGGCAAATATGGCTGAGATAAAAAAGTAAACATGGAGGTAACCCGAATACCACAAGGGGTGGAGCTTGGACGGTGCGATCATGAACAGGGCGCCCAGGGAACTCTGATGCAGGGTGGATAATACCACGCCGAAAATGGTGAGCAGCAGGGTCAGTTTGACGACAATTGTGCGGAGGCGTTTAAATCCGAGCCATTCAAAGGCGGCCGGTGTCCATTCGATGAACAGGACCGTGAGGTAAAGGAATACGCAAAGGCCTACTTCAAAGAGCAGGGATGAGGTGCCCTGGGATACAAAGATCGGGTAGGGCAGTTTCCAGGGGCGTCCCACGTCGTAATGAAGGGCAAAAACCACCAGGGCATAGCCCAGGAAGGCAGTGAGGATTGCCGGGCGGACGGCTGAGTGAAACCGTTTGAGCCCGAAGATATAACAGGCGGCTGATGTGGTGAATCCGCCTGCTGCAAGGGCCACGCCGCAGAGCAGGTCAAACCCGATCCACAGCCCCCACGGGTTGTTGTTGTCAAGATTGGTGACAGCACCGATGCCCTGGGTGAACCGCATGATGGTCAGGACCAGGCCCACTGCCAGAACGACAGCCGTTAAGATATTAAACGGCGTAAACCAGTTGTATTCTTTATTTTCCTGATTCATTACTCCTCCTCTTTCCCGGCAGTGTCTGGCGTGTCTGCGTCTGTTTCACCGGTAGCGCCATCCTCTTCTTCAGCTGCGGCAGCCTCTTCAGCAGCCTTGGCCTCTTCTTCCGCCTTTTTGGCTGCCTCTTCAAGTGCTTTCTTTACTTCATTGGCCACAGCAGTCTGCTGTTCTTTGGTCATTTTATCCTTGAGCTGGCCAAGCTGTTTGTTCATTTCCTCGGTGGCCTGGTCAATGGCTTCCTTAACCGCGGCTTCCTGTTCTTCCTTGGCAATTTTATCCTTGCGCTTGGCAATGGCATAAACACCGGTGAGAAGCACGGGCCAGAGGCCCACAACAATGGGGACGGATGCAAGGGCGCCGGAGGTAAGCTGTGGTGCGGATGTCACCCCTAAGTCTTCCCTCATTCCGATCTCTTCAAAAGGGAGGCCTGAGATGTAAAGCCAGGAAGTGCCGCCCATCTCTTTTTCACCATAGACATGCTGGACATATTTGTCCGGGTCTTTGCTGATCCTGGTCCAGGCAAGTTTGAGCAGGTCTTCGCGTTTGCCGAAGATCAGGGCTTCCTTGGGACAGATCTCAACGCAGCCGGGCAGTTTGCCTTCAACGATCCTGGGGTGGCACAGGGTACATTTGGTCACCTTGGGCGTAAGGGGATCGTTATAGGTGTATGCAGGCACGTCAAAGGGACAGGCCACCATGCAGTACCGGCATCCCACACAGAGGGACTCGTCGTAGATAACCGCTCCGGTCTTGTCTTTTTTAAATGCCTTTACAAAGCAGGCAGAGGCGCATGCCGGTTCCTGGCAGTGGTTGCACTGCTTTTTTGCAAAAACACCGGCACCGGGTCCGGCAAACTTATTCACCACTGTATATACATTTTCATCGGTTCTTCTGCGCTCATCCAGAACCGTGAGATCATCAAAGGGCTTGTCGGGTTTGCCGAGTTCGTTAACCTCATTACAGGCCTGTTCACATTTCCGGCACCCAATGCATTTTGTGCTGTCGTGCAGGACACCAAAGCTGTCCGGGTACCCGGTAAAATGTTTGTTGGATGCGGCATGGGCAAGTGTTCCCACACCTGTTGTGGTTCCTAATGCTGCGGTCAGGCAGCCAAGAAACTTTCTTCGGGAAATAGCCATAAATCCACCTTTATTCTCTTATATGCTTTTTTCTATTTTTTCTCATGGCACTTGGTACAGTCCGTCGGCAGTACACTCGTAACTTCCATCTCCTGATGGCAGGTGATGCACTGGCCGTGGTATGCCGCTTTGAGACCCGGTTTGCCCGTTGTCAAATCCGGCTTTATATCATGGCAGGAGGCACATTTGGGCGGGGTCATGGTGGCCGGGCTGTTGTGATGGCAACCGACACACATGGTCAGGTCATTTTTGTGAAACGCTTTGGCCATGGTGTTGTTTTCAACCTGCTTGAAAATGGCGTCCACTACCATGCGGTGGGGGAACTCGGATGCCTTGTATTCACCTTCAATGGTATTGATGACAACCGTTTCGGGAATATCGTTCAGGTTCACCTTTTCATAGGTTCTGGCGTTTATGGCGGCTTTGGCCATACTTCCGGTGGCCGCGGTGTTTTTCAGCATGGCGGTGGGCTTGGATTTTACATCCACGGAATGGCATGCCGCACAATCCTGATCCTTGGTTGCTTTTTTGGGCAGCTGGGCGTGGCAGCCGGCACACTCCTTGGCCGCCTGTTTTTCAGTATGGCAGCCGATGCAGCTCTGGGAGGCATTGGGATCGTGCATGGCACGGCCGAGCTTAATATATCCGCCCTTTTCTTCCCCTTTGTCAGCTGCATGGCATGATGCGCATTTGTTCAGGGTTTCGTGATGGCATTCCTTGCAGCTCAGGTCTTTTGCTTCATGGGCCTTGTGGTCAAAGGGAACCGCATCCATGCTCTGGGCGATGCGTTTTTTGTTTACTTCATCATTCTGCCCCAGGTCTGTCCAGCCGGTCAGCAGCACCTGGTCAGGCTGGTTCCGGTCAAGTCTCGGGATATCCGTGTTTGTTTTTATCTTTTTCTGATTCTCAGCCGCATGGCAGCCGGCACAGTCCACAGGGCCGGTTTCAGCCTTTTGCTCCGTCATTGTCAAATGGCAGGCTACACAGGAATCGTGGGCCGCCTCCCTGCTTGAACGGATACCGTTTCCGACCTCAAAGCCTTTGTCTGAGTCCGGCTTATGGCAGTAAACGCAGGCAGACTCCTGGCCTTTTTCATAAAAGGTGGTTCTGGCCTTCATATTCGCGCTGTGATGGCAGGCGTTGCAGTTGGTCTCTTCGGACTTGATGCCTGATTTAATTGTTTTGGCTTTTTCATGGGTATAGTGGAGGGACCGGTCAAAATCAATCCCCACCCAGGAGGATCCTGTGGCAGGTTTGGCATTGTGGCAGACCCGGCACTCTGCTTCCAGGGGGCCTTTTTCCCCTGTTTTTCCTTTCATGTCCGCATGGCAGGCCACACAGTTTTCATGATAAAGGTCCATATAGGACCGGCCTTCAACATCTTCGGTCCGTTTGAATTTAAAAACCGGCTTCCCCTCTTTATTGTCATGACACTTAATGCACTCTCCTTCAACAGCCTGGGTATGCAGGTCATGCTTGAACTGCACCGGCGGCATGTCTTTGTGATCCGGAGAAGAGGGAATATCAATGGTGAGGATATCAGGTCTTTTTTCACCCGGATCCTCCATGATTTTCACACTGGCAAAAACGAAAAAAGGAAATAAAAATAAAAATGCTGTTGTTACCAACAGCAGCCTCAAAGATCTTTGTTTTAACATAACCCGATCCCCAATGGTTGACGTTTATGGATAAAAAATTCCACTTATCCTGATTTATACAGATAATTTCCTACTAATTTTGTAGGAATTTTTTTAATAGAAAACAAAGGGCTTTGTCAATAGAAAATTAAAGAAAACCACCGGGCTAACCTCCTTTTTTTACAAGTAAACATTAATATTGCTCTTGTGAACTGCGGTCGCCGCCGGTTACGCTGTTTTAATTAGAGATGGCGGTTTTTTTGTAAGTTACCCCCCTTAAACGGCTTTCCGGTAACACCGATTCAAAATGGTTCAACCATATCGCAGGACAATATCGCGGATCAGTCTAAAAATTTTAATTCCGGCACGGGAATTAATTTTTTCCCCGGCCCCAGGCAGACCAGTTCCAGGGTACAGGTGACGGCAGGTTTTTTTTGGTCAGGCCGCCAGGCTTCGTGGGAAAATATGATCCGGTAGGGCCCGTCTTTTTTCCAGGTGGTCCTGATGTCCAGAAGGTCCCCGAAGACAGCGCCGTCATGATATCCGATACTGGCCTTGTATACGGCAAAGCCGATTCCGTCATCATGCCACATCTTTGACAGGGCCTTCACCCCGATGATATCTTCCCTGGCCCGTTCAAAGTACTTTAAGTAGTTGGCATGGTAAACCACGCCTGAATGGTCTGTGTCTTCGTAATATACCTGTGCTGAAAAATGGTGGGTAACGCTCATGTATGGTGTGCTCCTGTATTCTGTTTGGGATGATGACGGTCCTATAATAAAGGTTCGAAACCCATATTACAAGCCCGGGGGAGCCTGTGCGAACACCCTGCTTGACAATCTTTGAGCAGGCAAGGTACAAAAAAGAATTCGCACACACCCATCAAGGAGGTAGGAATGGCCGATCACACCCCGCGGTTGCTGGACGCCCTGGATGCATTTGAAGAAGGCATCTATATCATTAACGAAGATTACACCGTTGAATACATGAATAAGTTCATGGTCAGCCATTTCGGGGAAGGGGTGGGGAAAAAATGCTTCAAGGTTCTGACCGGTGCCGATACCCCCTGCACCTGGTGCAAACATGATGAGGTGTTTAAGAAAAAAGAGACCCACCGCAGCGAAGTCTTTATACCCAGTGTCGGGAAAACATTTGCCCTGACCGAACTGCCGGTGAGCAACAGGGACGGCACCCGGTCAAAACTCTCGGTTTACAGGGATATTTCGGATGTGGTGGAGCAGAAGGCCAAGCTGAGATCCTCCCTGGCAAGTTACCAGCGCCTCTTCAAGCATGCCGGCTGCGGCGTGTTCATCTCTTCCAAAGAGGGCCGGTTCCTGGATGTGAATCCCGCACTTTTAAAAATGCTGGGCTATGAAAACAAGGACGAGTTCCTGGCGCTTGACCTGGCCACTGATGTCTACCTGAGGCCGGAGGACCGCCGCCAGTACCGCCGGAATGTCGAAAAAACCGGCCAGGTGGTGGACTACGAGGTCAGGTGGCGGCGCAGGGACGGTCATATCCTTCATATCCTGCTTACCTCCAACGTCCGGTATGATGAGAGCGGTGAGGTGCTGGGTTACGAAGGTATTGTCGTGGACCGGACCCGGCGCAAACTCAATGAAGACAGGATCCGGAAAGCCCGTGATTTCCTGGACAAGATTATCTCCTGCTCCCCGAATGCCATCATGGCCATGGAGATGACCGGAGAGATCAAACTCTGGAATGCCGGTGCACAGGAGATGTTCGGGCCGGGGGCCGAAGAGGTGGTCGGCCAGATGAATATCCGGGATATCTTCGGCAGGGATGTGACAGCCAATGTCCTGGACATGACGCGGGATACGGGCTTCGGCGGCAAAGGCAGGCTGAACTCTTTTTCTTTGAACCTGACCCGGGCGGACGGGGAATCCCTGGAGGGAAACCTGTCCGCCAGTATCATCTATGATGAACGGGGCAGGGAACTTGCCTGGGTTGCCCTGTTTATGGATCTTAAGGAGCGGTTGAGAACCGAGCGGGAATTGTCCGAGGCCCGCCAGCATCTGCTCCAGTCTGAAAAACTGGCTGCCATGGGGCGGCTCACCTCCCAGATTGCCCATGAACTGAACAATCCCCTGTTCGGCATCATGAACACCCTGGAACTGATGAAAACGGAAATCTCCCCCAGCAATAAACGGCGCAAGCTTCTGGATATGTCCCTGTCCGAAACCATGCGGCTGGCGGATATGCTTAAAAAAATGCTCTCATTCTCAAAGCCGGATCAGGATGTCCGGGTGGAGCTGGACATTCATACGGTCCTGGATGAACTGCTCCTGCTCTATGAGAAACGGTTCAGGGAAAACAGCGTGAAACTGATCCTCAACCTCATGGAAACCCCGGCCAAGATAATGGCCTCAAAGGATCAGCTCCGCCAGGTCTTTATCAATCTTTTTTCCAATTCCATGTATGCCATGCCAGAGGGAGGGGAACTGAAGATCAGCACAGCCGCCACCTCCTCAACTTTGAAAATATCCGTGGAAGACACAGGCACGGGGATTAAGCCCGAAAATATCGCCAAGGTATTTGACTCCTTCTTCACCACCAAAACCGAAAGCGTCCAGGGGGTCGGCCTTGGATTATCGGTCTGCTACGGGTTTATCAAGGACCACGGGGGGGACATCAGGGTCTCTTCAAGGGAGGGGGAGTGGACAAAGTTTGAGATTTCCCTTCCGCTGATTTGAATCAGCGGGTGAAATCCGGAGAGGTCATACAGAGGTGTTTTCCCTAACTGCCGCAGCACTTGCTGCCGCCGGAAAACTGGCAGGTCTTACATGCCAGCGATTCCGGATCCGGTCCTGCAGGTGTTTTTTCAGGCAGGTAAGGCTTCAGCAGCTCACTTGCCAGATGAATCTGTTCAACATTCACTGCTGTTTTTTCACCCGTCCCGGCCAGTGCATTAACAACTGACTCCGTGGCCACGTTGCCGGTGGCACCGGGTGCAAAGGGGCAGCCGCCAAGCCCTCCGGCACTGGAATCAACCACCCGGATGCCGTAAGAGACTGACTTAAGGACATTTGCCACCCCCCTGTCATATGTGTCGTGGAAGTGAACGGCCAGCCGGTCTGCCGGCGCCTCAGGCAGCAGCACATCCAACAGCGCCGCCACTTCATCCGGGGTTGCTTGGCCGGTGGTGTCTGAAACAGACAACTCGTCCACCCCCATATCTGTCAGCCTTCCTGCCAGGTCTGTAACCGCGGCAGGGGCGATTTTTCCCTCAAACGCACACCAGAAAGCCGTGGATATATATCCGCGGACCGGCAGGCCGAGTTTTTTTGCCTGCCTCACCACAGGCCTGAACCGCTCCAGGGAGCCGGCCACTGTGGTATTAATATTTTTCCTGTTAAAGGTTTCGCTGACTGCCGTGAATATGGATATTTTGTCAGCACCCGTAGCAACCGCACTGTCCAGTCCTTTGATGTTGGGTACAAGGGCTGAGTAGATCACCCCCTTTTTTTTCCGGATGCCCTGGAATACAGCTGCTGCATCCCTGAGCTGGGGTACCATTTTCCCGGAAACAAAGGCGCTTACCTCAATCTCGCTTACACCTGATTCAGATAGTGCGTCCACAAAGGCGACCTTGGCACCTGTGGGCACCATCGCGGTTTCGTTCTGCAGTCCGTCCCTGGGGCCTACCTCGACGATTTTAATCATTTTAAATTACCTTTGGGATCGCGCAAAAACAACTTCACCTGGCCTGTTTATAAAAATCATTAAAACATTGGGTATTTTACAAACAGAATGTGAACGGATTCTTACGCAATCCCTTAATGAAATCTGTTTTGTCCGGTAGTTAAATATACCACCTATGGCAAATGCCATAAAGTTTTTCTTTAAAAACAGGCGGTCCGGGGCAGGATCAGCTTGAAGGCTTGTCGGACAGCAGGCAATAGGGTTTGGTTTTCCAGCGGTTGTGGACCCAGAAGTATTGTTCCGGGCTGTGCCTGACCATGAATTCAATAGCCTTGACGTAGTTCTGGGTGTTGTTTTCAATATCCCTGATTCTGTCTCCGGTGTCCTGGAGGGGGATCTCCTTGAATATTCTTAAAACAAACCGTTCCCCCTCTTTCATGATAAACACCGGCACAACAGGGGTCTCTGTTTTCATGGCCAGCTTTGCCAGGCCGTTGTTCGTGCAGGCAGGCCTGCCGAAAAAGTCCACAAAAGCGCCCTTGTACCAGTCCACGTTCTGGTCCAGGAGGGTGGCCACGATTTCTCCCTGTTTCAGCATCCGGACCATCCTTTCGGTGGCGTTCCGCAGGGGGATCAGCTCGGCCCCGAACCGGCCCCGCATCTCCCGGGTCAGCCGGTCAAGGGGAGCGAAATCCAGGGTGCGGTAAAGAACATAAGGGGCCTTCCCCTTCATTGAAGCCGGTACCACCAGCAGTTCAAACACCCCCATGTGGCAGGTCAGGCCGATCATGCCCCTGCCTTTGGCCATGGCGGTTTCCAGGTGTTCCCATCCATGGATGTCAAAGTGGGTGTAAAGCTCTTCCGGGGTTTTGCCATAAGACCAGATCACATCAAAGGCAATGCTCACGGTATGCCGGAAGTTTCTTTTGGCAAACTGCCATGCCGCCTCCCTGTCCCGGTAACGGTCCGGATAGGCATGGCGGATATTGTCCATCACCACGTTCCGGTGGCGCTTGTCAATAACAAACCAGACCAGGGCCAGACTGTCTGAAATAAATCTTTGGAATCCCCGGGGAAGCCAGGTTATGGCCGCCACAATCAGTTTTATCAATTTATATATGTGTTGGTCGCTCATTTGCTGTCCCTGCAGCCTCCCGTGCGCAGCATCTTATTCATTCTGAATCTCACTGGCCGCTATTATACAGTTCTAAACGCTGCTTTCAAGGGCTTAGGCAGAGAATACCGAAAAATACCGCGAACAGATTTATACGGCGCCTGCCGCTTCAGCTTAGCCCCCCCGGGTAGAGGGCTTCCCCGACCAGGTCCAGGCTGCCGCTGTCAACGGACAGATCTACCCGCACCAGCTTATGATCCGGTCCGGCCAGTTTTTTTACCTTGTCAAATATAAAACCGGTGACAAACACCATGTCACACTCCCGCAGAAGGGCCTCAAGGGCGGAGAGATCGTCACAACCTGCAAGAACGGGCCTTAATTCCCTTCCGCCGGAAAAATATGTACTGTTGTACAGGGTTTCCGCACTGCGGCGGTTTGCGCAGACACAGCCGATCCGGGTATCCCGGGGGAGCTGGGCAAGGATATTGACCACCCGGGCCTCCACCTGGAGTCTGACGGCAACAATGCCCGGATTAATATCCGGCCCTGGCACTGCCGCCCGCAGTTCCCCGAGGTGGTTGAATCCGCAGACAATGAGATCCATGTCCTGAAGTATCTTAATCCCGGCCTCAGGCCCGGATTCCAGATCCTGGATCAGTATTCCCCGGGTCCGGACGTTGAACCGGTCCGTGATGGCCCGGCTAAGATAGTCCACCACCTCACGGTTGCAGTCCACCACTGCCACTTCTTTTGGGAGCACATCCCCTGCAAGGGCAGAGAGCCGGTTGAAAAAATGGTCGGAAATCTCCTCTGTAGTGAATCCGAGATCCCCGGCCCTTCCCACGGCATCGTCGAAAATCCGGTCCAGGGCTTTCCGGTTCTCCGGTGCAGGTTCCTGGGCGACAAAGGTGCCGGTTCCCACGGTGATACGGAGGACCCCCCGGTCCGCCAGTTCTTTATAAGCCTGGGATACGGTGTTCCGGTTTATCTTCAGAACTGCGGACAGGTTCCGGGCAGAGGGGAGCATCTGGTCCTGTTCAAGGGCGCCGCTGTTGATCAGGGCCTGGATTTGCCGCTTGATCTGTTCTCTGATTTTAAGGGGGCTGTCAGGTTGAATCATTAATTTCATAATGGTATAGGTATATATGACAATGCAGAGATTTTCAACCCAATGTTTTGATTATAAGGAATGCTTAACTGGCACCGTTTTTGCCCTTTCAGGCCTCTTTTCCGCCGGGTTTACCCGGGGCAGGCATTTGAGCTGGATCGTTTTCTGGGCCATTGCCGGGCTGTCGTTCTACAGGGCGGCAATGGCCGGGTAATGCGTTCCTGAAAGGAGAGAACCAATGGCAGAGCCAATCAGGGTAATCTGGGCGTTTCAGGTGCTTCCCGCCGCCTGTGCGGAATTTATGGAGGTGTACGGCGACAGCGGTGACTGGGCCGTTTTGTTCCGGCAGTGCCCCGGATATATCAGGACGGAACTGGTCCGGAACACCAACGATCCCAACCGTTTTATGACCATTGACCACTGGGAGTCCCTGGCCTGCTTCAGGGCCATGGAAACCTCCTGTATCCGGGAGGCTTACCAGCAGCTGGACCGAAAATGCGAAAGATTGACCCAATCCGAAGAACACCTGGGCATCTTCCAAGAAATCCGGGCGCCTGAAACCAGGCGCCCGGGAACTTAACTGGCGCTTAACCGGGGCGGCTTGCCTCACTGGCACCGCCTGTCATTTTTCCTGCACCACAATCAACTCCGGCGGGATATCCCCCTCCCTGCTGGAGAAGGCGGCCCAGGGATAAAGCGGTTCCCCGAGATCCAGGGTAAAGGATATTTTCCCGGGAAGCATCCCCTTGATGGTTTCGGTCAGTGGAATCTCCTGGAGTTCTCCCCCCGGAACCAGGGGGGCAGACCCTGCATCGGTTCCGGCCTGGGGAGCGGAACTCCAGGTCACGGCTGTTTCCTCCCAGTCTCCGGAAAGGTTGCGGACAACAAGGGTGGCCGTGCCGGCCTCCCCCTCCGATGTCATGCGGTAGAGCCGCAGCCTGGCCGTGACCACCTTTTGGGGATCAATGCCCGACAGGTCAAAACGGAGCAGGCCCCTGCGGTGGTAGCCGTTAGTGGCATTCCGGACCACCAGCTTTTCCTGGTTTCCGAAATTGGTGCCGCTCTTGCTCACCGCCGCCACATAGGTGTCGGCCTCAGCCGGGAAGACCAGGGTTTCCGTGGTGGTGGCAAGGGTTGAAACCGCCAGGGCCGTGGAAGCGGGCCCTGGGTTGCCGGCCGCGTCAAAGGCCACGACCTCGTATGTATAGGCTGTCTCCGGGGCAAGCCCTGTGTCCGAATATGAGGTGCCGGACAGGGTGGTGATTTCGCTACCGTTCCGGAACACCCGGTACCCCACCACCGCGATATTATCTTCTGCCCCGGTCCAGGACAGGTCGATGCGGTCCTCGTAAACCATCAGGGCCTTAAGTTCTGCCGGGGCCGTGGGCGGTTCCTTATCCCCGGCATCCGGGTCCGGGGGAATAAAATAATCAATGAGCTTCACGTAGGGGGAAGCAGCATCCCGTCCGTCCCCGGAGGGCCGGTTCCAGGGCCAGACAGTGCCCACATGCCCCCCGGCCACGGAAACATCCTTCACCGCAAAATAGATTCTGCCATGGTTGGCCTCGGTGCCTTGGGGCAGCCGGAACCGGGTCCAGGCAATGGTTTTCCAGGAGTTGGGCCGCCGGATCAGGTGGGCGCCCCCCGGGCCGCACCGCTCTTCGCCGCCGTAAAACAGGGGGGTGATGGTATTGGCAGCCCCGAAATTCTCATTGGTAATGGGCTGGGTGGACCAGCGGACCTCAAAGGTGGACTGGGTATTGTCGTTGAGGTTTGCCCCTTCCCCGGTTTCAAAGGACTGGTCGTTGAACCCGATTTCCCAGTATCCCTGTTCCGGCCAATACCCCACCCAGAGTGAGGTGACGGAATTCTCGTTCTGGTTCGGGGCCGCGGAATCGGTGAGGGTGCTGAAAAAGCTCACCTCGTCCAGGTAGAACGCCGTCTCATTGGCGTTCTTGCTGCTGGTCACCATATAGACCTGTTCCAGATTCTCAAAATAATGTTCTTCATCCGACAGAAACGAAGGGTTGTTGCCGGCCACAAAGCTCTCCCTGAGATGCTGGGGATGCTGGTCCAGGAGTACATGGATCCAGGCCCCGGGGTTAAGGGTCAGGTAATGGTAGTAGTGCTGGTTCCCGGTTTCATGGGGACAGGGCGGCCTTCCGTCCCCGGGCTCCTCAAAGCAGAGATAGGTGCCGATGTGGAAGTTGGCATTGGGAAGGCTCTCGTGCCGCCCCTCCTCGGACAGGAGGTCCAGTCCTTCAAGGCGCAGGTAAAAGCTCATCCGGTCCGTGGTGCTGTCCGTGATGTTCTCCCGGTCCCCAAGGCCTTTGCCGTCATACCAGACCCACCAGCCCACCCCGTGGACCCCGGGCACCTCCGTGCCGGTTTCATATACCTTGAGGCTGCCCCCCGTACCTGTGGAAGGGGCCCGGTTTGTGGGATCGACAATGGCGGAGCTGGTGACAGTGATGCGGGAATCCCCGTCATCCGGGTCTTCTCCCTCCCCCTGGAAATCCGGGTAGTATTCAAAGCACCGGGGCCCCCAGTAGATGGAAAAATCCTCTCCCCCGCCCAGAGGGCCGTCCGGGTTCAGGGTCCACCCGGGGTGGCCGTTGTACACATCATCGCTCCAGGTCCATCCGGGCCAGTCCGGGCCCGCGCCTTTGTTCCAGTCCAGCAGGGTTTTTTCCGCGCCCAGGACCGTGGAAACACTGAAAACAGACAGGAACAGGACAAGTATCAGTGATTGTTTAAATGGGTAGCAGTTCATTTAACTCTCCTTAAAAATTAGGTTGTCGTGTACGCTCATGAACATTTCATCTGACATATCCGTGGAGTTGGATATGGGTGCACATGCCAATTTGAATGTTGGCATAGTGACCTATTATTATATGACACTATGTTTATTGTCAAATCCTTTATGTCGATATCGCCAAGTAAAATGTCGTTTATGCCACTTTTGTTCTTTAAAAATAGAGGATAGGATTTGATTTATTCTTAAAAACGCCAGGATTGGCGGCACAGGCAAGGAGACATTACCATGACCCATATATTCCCCGAACACTCCCATGCTGCTCAGGCCGG
>JAKSAX010000524.1 GCA_022361395.1 Desulfobacterales bacterium
CGGAGAGCGAGCCCTTCAGGCACTATTTATGGGCAAAGACGACGATCAGAGACCTGGCAACCCCCCCGATCCCCCGCAACGCATGGGGAATGCTGGAATCAAAGTAGATGCTGTCCCCCTTTTTCAGGTGGTGCACCTGCTCCGAACTCCTGAACTCCACGATGCCGTCCAGAACAAAGTGAAACTCCTCTCCCTTGTGATCGTTGAATAAAAGGTCATTTTCTTCCCTGGGTTCGATCTCCACCACAAAGGGTTCCATCTGTTTTCCCACCATGGGATAGGCCAGGGATTCCCATTTATAACCGATCCGGGTCTCATTTTTATGGTGAAACAGCTTTTTTACGCTGTACCGTTCGTTTTTCCGGACCACCACGATCCGGTCTCCCATCTTCTGATCCTGGAAAAAATGGGAAATCTTCACCCCGAGGGCCGTTGATATCTTGATCAGGGTGGCAATGGGCGGGGCCGCAATATTATTCTCTATCTGGGACAGCAGGGGTTTTGACAGGCCAGTAAGATCAGATACCTCCTGAAGGGTCAGCGCCCTGTGTTTGCGAAGGTTTCGGATCTTATTGCCCAGGTTCAGGGCAGCCACCTCTTCTTTGACTTTGGTTTCCATCTGGGGTGACATTCGCTAGGGTCTCCTGTTGATTTTTAATAATATTTAAAAAAAGCGAAAAAAGTTTAACACGGTGAAACTTTTAGATCAAGTTAGGATTCTTGATTTAAGAGACGGGTGAATTCACGGTTTTCAGCAGCCTCAACACCAGGGTGGGATCCAGGCGGATAACCGCCTCAAATTCCCGGAGGCCGGAGGAATAGTCAGATATCATCCTTAATTTCCCCTAACCATTATGCCCAATTCATGGTAAGAAAACAAAACCGTGTTTACAACAACCTGTATTTTAGGGGAAAAGCAATGACTGTATACCAAGGCCCTGTGATTACCTGCGATAAAAACAATACCATCTGTTCCTGTCTGGTTGAAGACCGGGGTAAAGTTGTTTTCACCGGCAATGAGCTGCCAGGTATATATGCGAACCATCCAAAGGTCGACCTGGGCAACCGGGCTTTGATCCCTGCGTTCGGGGATTCCCACCTCCACTTTTCATCCTATGCCCTGTTTTCCTCCACCCTGGACGTACGCGCGGCCAGGGACTTTTCCCACCTGTCCGAACTTATTTCAGCCTATGTTAATTCGACCCGGCCAAAGGTGGTCCTGGGCTTTGGCATCTCAGCCCACTCGGTTCAAGAGGGGCGGATGGTCACCCGGACCGAACTGGACAAAATGGAAAAACGGCCTGTGATGCTGGTGAAGTACGACGGCCATGCCTCGGTGATCAACACGGCCATGCAGAACCTCCTGCCCCCAAAGATAAAAAAGCTGCGCGGATACAATTCAGACACCGGCCATCTCTTCCAGGAGGCCTTTTTCAAAGCCACCGACCATATTTCAGCCAGGGTTCCGGTGGTCTCCCTGGTCCGCCACATGCTGTCAGCCGTGGACCGGATGGCAGGCAAGGGCATTGCCCTGGCCCACCCGGTCGAAGGGGTGGGATTCCTGCTGGATCTGGATGTGGATATCGTAAGGTTCCTGGCCCGGGGACTCTCTGATCCTGTGCAGTTCAGGATCTTTTTCCAGACCCTGGAGGTCAGGAAGGTATTGAAGCGGAAGCTCCCAAGAATCGGGGGATGTTTTGCCACGGCCCTTGACGGCTGTTTCGGCTCCTGCGATGCCGCCTTAACAGCCCCTTATGCCCATGAACCGGACAACACCGGCATATTGTTCTATCCGGACAGCCAGGTGGACGAATTTGTCCGGACCGCCCACGATAAGGGGTTGCAGGTCCAGCTCCACGCCATCGGTGATGCCGGCGTTGACCAGGCTGTCCGTGCCTTTGACCGTGCCCAGAAAAACAATCCGCGAAAAGACCACCGCCACAGCATCATCCACGCCTCCCTCATGAGCCGGACTGCCATGGAACTGTGCGCGGAACACGGAATAGGCATTGCCTGCCAGCCCTCTCTCCTCCATCTGGATCTGGAACCCTATTCATACCTGAAAACCATCCTCGGAGACCGTGCGGACCGGATATCCCCATTGAGAACCCTTCTTGACATGGGCGTCCATGTATCCGGCGGTTCAGATGCCCCGGTCACCCTGCCTGATCCAGCTTTCGGCATGTGGTGCGCCTGCAACCACTACCGGGCAGACCAGTCCGTTACCGCTGCCGAAGCATTAAAGATGTACACTTACGAAACCGCCTGGGCAGGTTTTGACGACAGTGAGCGGGGCAGCCTTGAACCCGGAAAAACAGCAGACATGGTTATCCTGGATCAGAATCCCCTGGAGATGGACACAAAGGAACTCTTCCGCTTAAAAACAGAACAGCTGATCCTCAAAGGCAAACCTTACCACGGGAACCAGGGCCTGGGCTCCCTGGTATGGAAGGGAATTTTCGGTTAAGGACCGGCCTCTAAGCTATCTTGTTGGTGGGATCCCCCTCTTCCATCATCCGGCTTAAAATACTTTGATCCCCGGACAGAGGCAGGCGCCCCCGCAGGGAGACCATTCCCACCAGGGTCTCGTCCTGGTTGAAAAACTCCGCCTCAGCCCTGGCCTTGCCGTTCCCGTCCACCTCGGTGAGAACGATCCTGCACTCAATGGTATCATTGAAGTACACCGGATTGATGAATTTAAAATCCATGCCCGTGGCAAGCCATCCCACCTGGCCCCCGAATTCGCAGATCATCCCCCCCACCAGCAGCCCGTGGCAGATCAACCCGTTAAACCCCTTGGCATCTGTCCATCTCGTATCATAGTGCACAGGATTATAATCCCGGGTCAGATCCCCGAATGCCTCGGTCTCCTCCCGGGTAAAGGTCCGGGTAATGGTAAATGTATCCCCTGGTTTAAGGCCCTGGACAGCTTTTTGTCTCAATAATTCCGGCATAGGATTTTCCTTTTTTTCAGGTTTTTACCTGGCAAGCTTAGTTTATTTCTCTGGTGGTTTCAAATGGAAAAATCGGGATCAGCGGGAACAGTGATAAAAGGTTGTGGTTAGGTTTTTCGGACCTCATTATAACTGCTGCTCTCTATGTTCGAACGCGTTATGCTATCCTTTCTATATTGCCATCAACATACGCGAAACAGGAAGGTGTTTGAAAAACTAACAACACTGTGTATAATGTGTGTAATGACAATGTAAATACATATATTGTTTTAAAGGAGATAACAATGGCTAAAACAGCAGTGATTCAAACCCGGGTAGATCCGGAAATAAAACAACATGCCCAGGCAATATTAAAAAAACTAAATATTTCTATGTCAGAAGCGATTTCCATATATCTCTCACAAATAACCCTGCATAACGGCATCCCCTTTGAACTGAAAATACCCAATGACATTACGGCAAAAACCCTCAGGGATGCTGATAACGGGAATGAGCTTCATCCTGCTGACTCCGTGGATGATCTGTTCAAGGAGCTGGATAATTGATCCTGCATTACACAACCCAATTCAAAAAAGACTATAAAAGGGTCAAAAAGCAAAAAAAGGATCTGGCTAAATTACGGGTTGTGGTCGAAACACTGGCTGAAAAGCAGGCATTGCCGCCAAAGTATAAAGATCATCAATTGGCAGGGAACTGGAAAGGCCACCGCGACTGCCATATTGAGCCGGACTGGATTCTGATCTATAAAATTACAGGCAACAATTTGACCTTAGAGAGAACAGGCAGCCACTCCGAGCTTTTTAAATAATGAAACCATCATCCCTGCACATCATCCACGGATTCAAAACCGCGTTGGCCGCCATCCTGGCCTACACCGTCACCATTGTCTTCAACCTGGAGTTCGGGTATTGGGCCGTGATCTCAACCGTGATCGTCATGCAGGTCTATGTGGCAGACTCTGTTGAAATGTGCCTGTACCGGCTGTCCGGCACCCTGATCGGCGCGGTTTTGGGGGTGGGCGTTATGATGACCATACCACAGACCCCGGTGTGGATCGGATTAGCCCTGTTTGTGACCATCGGGATCTGCGCCTTTTTAACCCGGTACAAGACCCGGTACAGGATGGCGGCCATCACCGTGGTGATCATTATCATGACCGGTATTGCCAATCCGGATATCCTCATGTTCGGGGTTGACCGGGTCTTTGAAATCGGTATCGGCATTCTCTGCGCCTTTGGGGTGTCGGTGCTGGTCTTTCCCAAGCGGAAGGCGGATGTGCTTAAAAAACGGCTGGCTGATCAGGCAGGGGCCTGTGAGATCCTCTGCCGGGACCTGGTTGACGGATTTATCAACAGGCAGCAGCATGTGGACGGGACGCCCATGGATGATTTGATGGATGAGGTGCGGGGCAACCAGGCTTTTTTCCTGAATGTCCACCGCCATGAGGCGCGGATCTACAGGCTTGCGGACAATTTCCAGGCCAAGGTCTTTCTCATGGGCCGGACGGTTGAGCATCTGAGAACTATGGTCAGGATTCTCAACGGCATTGACGGTGAGGGGTATGACATCATCATGGCAAAGGAGCTTGAGGCCATCGGCAGGGCATCCAGCCATACGCTGATCGCCCTGATGACCAATGCGGAGGATATCGGCCGTGAACAGCTTGCCGGTCAGGTGACGGCCCTGGATAAACGGCTGGCTGATGTCCGGGAGGAAGGGCTGATAAGACGGTTTGACCTGAAACATCTGGTGCAGGTGGTCTCATTCTACAACAGCCTGAAATACTATGCAGAGGATATCCTGGCAGGCGCAGACAGAATCAGGCCGCATTAGGATAGGGTCTGTTCCGGCGCTTCCCGCTTAATCCGACTGCGCCAGCTTCTGGTGGGCCCGGATCATCTGGGTATACTTGCCTGCCAGGAACGCAAACTGATCCATCTCTTCCCGGACCACGGGTTTTGCTGCCGTGGGGCTCTGGTCCAGGGGGTTGACCGGCTTGCCGTTTTTCCGCATGCGGAAGCAGAGATGGTAGCCCGTGGCAAGGCCTGTTTTGCCTACGTATCCGATCACATCGCCCTGGGTGACTTTCTTTCCCTTTTTCATGCCTTTGGCGTATTTGTTCATGTGGAAATAGGCGGTTTCATATCCGGAAAAATGGCGGATGGTAATCTGGCGGCCCGTGGTTTTGCTGTAGTAAATGCTTTTGATTATCCCGTCGGCAACGGTTTTGATGGGGGTGTTCCTTGGGGCGGCATAATCCACGCCGGGATGGGCGCGGTATTTTTTAAGTATGGGGTGGAACCTGTTGTTTGAAAAGGAGGAGGATATCCTGGAGTAGTTCAGGGGGGCTTTTAAAAAAGCCTTTTCAAGGGATTGGCCCTTTTCGTTGAAATAACTTTTCCTGCCCTGGCCGTTTTCATGGAGGAATGCCTTGTAGGTAATGCCCCTGTTGGTGAAAAAGGCGGCTTTTACATCGGCATATCCGCAGAATTTCCCGTCCTTGTAGCGTTTTTCCACCAGGACTTCAAAGGCGTCTCCGGGTCTGATATCCCTGATGAAGTCAATGTCCCAGGCAAAGATGTCCGCAAGCTTCCAGGTAAGTCTGGTCCGTTCTCCGGCCCGTTTGACCGCCTCGGCCAGGGAGGAGCGGATATCCACGGAGATGACCTCCTGTCTGATCTCATATTCAATGGGAAGTTTTGAGATGTCGTAACTGTCCGCCTCCCTTCTGATCAGCAGCCGGTCATTGGTGTCGATTTCATATTCAAAGGCCACAAATGAATCTTCCAGCAGGCTGATCTTATAGGGCTGGCCCCTGCGCAGTTTTGTCAGGGGGAATACGGGTCTGGCTTTTTTATCAATATCATAGATGGTTTTCAGGGGCATATAATCGTTGAGCAGTGATGAGGCGGTTTCCCCTTTCCGGATCTTGCCGGATATGGTTTTGATCTGGGGGGAGGCCATCAGCACCGGGGTGATGATATCTGAAACGGTTTTTCCGGGAAAGGGAAAAGAGCCGGTGTCCACCACGGGAGCGGCGGAAAGTAAAATAAATAATATACTGAAACCGAAAACAATTTTTTTCGGCCTGGATGCTGTCCACTGTCCGAAAGTTTTAACTATACTGCCTGCCGTCATACCCCTCAACCACTGCTTTTTACCGTTCAACCATCAACCGTCTGCCAATATGTTTCACGCAAAATAGTAAAACCTGTTGAAAGTGTAAAGGATTTTTTAGTACCAACGGCGTATAAAAATGTAAAAAAAGGGCTGGAAAATAAATTTTCCAGCCCTTTTTACCTTAATTCTGTATAGGGGATCGCATAAGAATCAGTTCACATGGTGAAGTTATTTTTGCGCGATCCCTTAGGACTTTTATTTTTCTTCTTTTCCTGCATCGGCCATCATCTTGAGCATGGCGTACTTGTCAGTCACCTCTTCTTCAATCATGGCTCTGAGGCGTTTGGATTCCTCGGGGAAGCTCTTTTCAAGGGCTGCAAAACGGACCTCGCCGCCCAGGAACTCCTGGAGGGTGCCGTCCGGTGCCTTGGAATCAAGGGTAAACGGGTTCTTGCCGTCATCCACGAGTTGGGGATTGTAGCGGTACATGGGCCAGTAACCGGATTCAACCGCCAGTTTGCCTTCCAGCTGGGATTTACCCATGCCTTTTCTGATACCCTGGTTGATACAGGGGGCATAGGCAATGATCAGCGAGGGTCCGGGATAGGCTTCCGCTTCCAGGATGGCCTTCATGGTCTGGTTCTTGTTGGCGCCCATGGAGATGGAGGCCACATAAACATAGCCATAGCTCATCATCATCCGGCCCAGATC
>JAKSAX010000191.1 GCA_022361395.1 Desulfobacterales bacterium
ACCATCACCCAGGGCAAACCCTCGGTGGGTGAGGTGGTTCCCCTTGGCAGTTCCAATGCTGAGGCCTTGTTGACCCTGGCCGCCTCCCTTGAAAAAGGTTCCGAACACCCCATCGGCAGGTCCATTGTATCCCATGCAAAGGCGCTGGGGCTGGCCCTGGCAGATCCCGGGGAATTCAAGGCCCATTCGGGATTCGGGGTCCAGGGACGGATAAACGGGGATTTCTACCGCCTCGGCAAGCCCGGATGGTTTGACCGGGAAGCGCTGGCAGTGGTTGAAAAAGAGGTGGCTGAGCTTCAGGCACAGGGCAAAACCGTTATGATCCTTGCGGATGAAAGCCGGGTCCTGGGCCTTGTCACCGTATCGGATAAACTCAAGCCGGATTCCAGATCCGCAGTGGAGGCCCTCCACCGTTCAGGTATAAAGACCGTCATGCTTACCGGTGACAATATCCAGACCGCCCGCGCCATCGGAAAGGATGTGGGGGTGGATGATATTGTGGCTGATGTCCGGCCGGAAGAAAAATCCGGCAAGATTGAGTCGCTTCAGGACAACGCCGTTCCGGTGGGCATGGTCGGGGACGGGATCAACGATGCCCCGGCCCTGGCAAGAGCCGATGTGGGCTTTGCCATTGGCACGGGAACCGATGTGGCCATTGAGGCAGGGGATGTGATCCTATCTTCAGGGCGCCTGTCCGGAATTCCAAAAGCCATTACCATCAGCCGCCAGACCATGGCCACCATCCGTCAGAACCTGTTTTTTGCCTTTGTGTACAATGTTATTCTGATTCCCCTGGCTGCGGGCGCACTTGCCCCGTTTGAGGCTGTGCCGGATATGCTGCGCCAGCTTCACCCCATCCTTGCGGCCCTGGCCATGGCCGCTTCAAGCATTTCCGTGGTGACAAACAGTCTCTGGCTGTATCAAAAAGAGTTTAAAGGAGAGGATATCTGAAATGGACGGCACACAGAGAAAGTATATTCAAAAAGGGATTGAGGTGGCTGTGGTGAAAAAGCAGGACCAGAGAACCGGAAAACTCACCCGCGGTGTGGTCAGGGATTTGTTGACAAAATCCCCTACCCATCCCCACGGTATAAAGGTCCGCCTTGAATCCGGCGTGGTCGGCCGTGTGAAAGAGATCCTGCACTGGGATTATTCATGAAATTATCCAGCAAAAACAGGCTGATGCCCCGGCATGCGGATCTTTTCCCTAACGACAGCCTGTTCCACAAGCTTGCCAGGACGGTCTGCCGGGCAGGGGTGCTGCCGAGAAAGGAGTTGTACGAGGCCTGGGAAACCGCCCGCCGGGTCAGGCGCAGGTACCGGGGCGGCAGGGTCGTGGATATGGCCTGCGGCCACGGGCTCCTGGCCCATGTTATGATCCTCCTGGACAACTCATCTCCCCATGCCCTGGCCGTGGATACCCATATCCCGGAGAGTGCCGCCCGCCTGTCCCGGGTGCTGGCCGGGGAATGGCCCAGGCTTGAGGGCCGTGTTCAATACCTGAATAAGGATCTGGCAGATATTGAGTTGTTTTCAACTGATATCGTGGTCTCGGCTCATGCCTGCGGCAGCCTTACGGATAAGATAATCGACCGTGCCCTGGCAGCCCGTGCCAGGGTGGCGGTGCTGCCCTGCTGCCATGATTTAAAGACCTGCCCGGACGGCGGACTGTCCAATTGGATGGATGCCGGCCTGGCCGTGGATGCGGTCCGCGCCATAAAACTTTCTTCCCGCGGGTATGAGATCCATACGGCGAAAATTCCGGATGCCATCACACCCAAGAACCGCCTGCTCATGGGGCAGCATATCCCGGATGCTCTCTGACTATTCAGACCGGGCCGGGTTCACGATGCGCCGGCTGGCCTTTATCCCGGTTTTTTTTGAAACAATATCACATCATTTCCGATAAAATATACCGGTGAGGCAAAGCGTTCAGCCAGATATTGAAAGGTAAACTGACTGTAAAAACTAATATGGGTTAAATCCCGGATATAATGCCAGTTCCTGAACGCCTGCCGGTCTATTACCATCTTTGTCATGATGCCCAGCCAGCCCCCCGGGTGAAGCATTTTAAACAAAAGGTCAAACACCTCAGAGGGATGCTGAAAGTGCTCAACCGCCTCTGTTGCCGTAATGAAGTCATAGGTTCGGCTTAACAGGGCAGTGTCATTGAAATAGATGGGGTCAAAGTTTGACATGGAATGGCCCTGCTCTTCCATCAGGACAGACAACACAGGTCCGGGGCCGCAGCCGAAATCCAGCCCCTTTTGATTAAGGGGGAGCCGTTCCGACAGCGGGGCCGCCAGCCTGGATAAAAATTTGCGATACCCCTGGTCGGCGGCATTATTTTCATGGAGATCGTAAACTGCCTTTTCCCGGTCGTAATTCAGCCAGTATTGTCCGGGGACAAAGACGAGCCTGCACTTGCCGCAGTAAAGGTACTCCCGCAGGGTATCCCTGTAATAGGGCCGGGGGCCCGGCGTATTGCACAACGGACAGGATTCAGAGTCTTGGGCCATTGGTTTCGGTTTCCATTGGGTTAAGGGTGTAGCACCGCCCTGTCAGCCCCCGGCACTGATGTAAAGAAAATCCGGGGGCGCGGCAGGCTTGAAATGCCTGGGCAGACTGCATCACTATACGGGAAAAAGCCTTGCCCATAGTGCAGAGAGCGGCATGACAACCAGGAGAGACGGGAGCATGTTGGCCAGGGGAAAAGAGACTAAATTGCAAAGCCTGAAACCCGCACCCAGGAGAAGAAGACCGCCCACAGCCGAAAAATCCCCGATGATTTCCGGTGAAGTCATGGGCATGATTAATGTTGCACTGAAAAAAAGGCAGGTCTGGATAATGAACTGGGGAACAGCCAGGGTCGCCACCATGGGCCCCAGCGTACTGGCAAAGATACCGGCAGTAAAGAAGTCCAGAAAGGATTTGGCGATGAGCAAAGAGGCATCCCCGGTCATGCCTTCATCCATTGAGCCGAATACCCCTGCGCCGCTCACGCAGAAAATTATCATCAGGGCAATGAAGCGGTCCATAAAGGTTTTCTGATCAAGTCCGGCTTTGTCCGGCGCCCATTTGTCTATACGGCTGCGCAGGGTCCCGGCAAGGGTTTCCAGTTTTTCCTCAATGGCGAGCAGTTCCCCTGCAAGACTGCCCAGAAGAAGGGCAAGTACCGGTACAGGCAAAAAACTCACCCGGCCCACCAGGGCAATACCCAGGCCAAAGGCGCAGCAGCCGAAAATCAACGGCATTCTTTCCCTTAGATTATTCGGTAGGCGTTCGCCGATAACGGCGCCGCCGACCCCGCCGGAGACAATGGCGATTGTGTTGACAAAAGGCCCGATCATAATTTGTTTCCTCATCCTGATGGCGTTAAAGGCTTATCCGTCTGTCCTATTTTTACCCTGTTGATCCGCATCCCTTCATTTTCCCGCAATACTTCATGCAAAGAGAATCTAGTACCGTAAAGCAGAATGTGGGAATCGTCAAATGCCTGGACGCTGACTTTTCCGCAGTTTCTGAGGGTGATTGTATCCCCGGCAGCAAGAATCCGGTCCTCAGCTTTTTTGGTGATCCAGATTTTTCCCCTGGCAACCCTGACCCTGAGATCTTTTCGTCCGGGTATCAAACAGATCACGTTGTCTTTGTGAAGGCTGTATTTCATAGTGGATATCCCCTTGTCAGCTATGATTTGCCACGGGCCGGAGCTGAAGCCGGTCCGTGGGTAATTCCCTGTCATGATTAAGAATATTGCGGCCAACAGTCTATGGAAATTATATAGACCCAATTGAGGTATAAGAAAAATTGAATTTTTAAATGGCTTGCATGATTTGAAATCATATATGGTGAGGCCTGGAGTTCTGAAACCTTCCGGGAAAAAAGGGGGTAGGGATCGCACAATCCCTTAGTCTTTAAAGTTTGTAGCGCTGACCAGCTTCAGAAACAATTGCTCCCTTAACCAGCGGTGAGCCGGATCGTTGTGATGGATGCCGTGCCAGAGTATATAATACTGCTGTTCAGGCACTTCCATAAAAAATTCCTTGTAAGTGATGGGAAAGTACTGCTTTGCCTTAACAGCAATATGGAGGGGTATGGTAAGAAGCATCCGGGTTTGAACCAGTATGCTGAACGCGGAAGAAAAGAACGGTACTGTTACTGATATATTGCGTTTGGTATTTTGCCCGGCAAGATAGTCATCCAGGAATGAATCCTTGTCTCCGCCGCCTGTTACCCGCAGGTGGGGATAGGTGATGAGCCCCTTGAGGGTCAGGTCTTTAGACGCAAGGGGATGGTTTTCAGCCATGACACACACCGGATAATCGCTTCCCAGACGTTTTTTATGAAGGTTCTTATGCGGCTTTTCCACCATGGTAACTGCAAGATCTATGGGCAGTGTTCCCAACAGCTCTGTCATCCGGGGCTCGTACATCTTATAATTGAGCCGGATGTCGGGTGCGGCTTCCAGTATGGTGTCCACTATTCCGGGGAAGATGTACCGGGCCACGTAATCAGAGGATGCAATTGCAAAAGAACGTTTGCACTGGGCCGGATCAAAGGGGGCATTGCTGAAGAGGGTTTCGATATCTTCCATTATTTTCTGCAAACCGGGCAGTAATTGTTTTGCCCGGTCCGTTAGCAGGTAATGTGTGCCCTCCCTTAACAGCAGCGGATCCCCAATGTGGGCCCTTAAAAGGGATAAATTCCGGCTCATGGCAGACTGGGTTAAATTCAGCTGGCGGGCGGCATGGGTGACGTTGGCACAGGTCAGTAGTGCATATAGTGCCCTGAGCAGATTCAGATTCAGCTGGTTGATGTTCATACCTTCCCCAAATGTTTTTGCCGTGCCTGACCATATCTGCCACGGCTGTCCGGGCATGTCAATAATTCCATCAGCTCATCCCAGTGCGCCCCGGGCAATGGAGAATCCGATTGCCCACATGACAGCCCCCACCAGTGTATCCAGAACCCGCCATGCCAGTTTCCGCCTGAACAGGGAAGCCAGGTAAGAGGCGCCTATGCTCAGGCTGAAAAACCAGGCAAAGGATGCTGTTACGGCCCCGGCACCAAAGGCCAGGTGGTCGGGGTGGCGGAATTGCCCCGCAATACTGCCCAGAAGCAATACCGTATCAATATAGACATGGGGGTTGAGAAGGGTGACCGCCAGTGTGGCCGATACCACGGCCTTGACAGAAGTGGATGCGGTGTTGCCGGTTTCCAGCCGGTTCCCCCTTACAGCGGATTTGAATGCCCTTGCCCCGTATGCAAAGAGAAAAACAGCGCCGCCGATACCTGCGGTTTTTGAAATAACGGGGTTGGCTGCCAGCAGGCTCCCCACGCCGGTCACCCCTATTGCCACAAGAACGGCATCACAGAGCGCACAGATCAGTGCGATGAGCAGGTAATGATTTTTTCTGACCCCCTGGCTCAGGACAAAGGCATTCTGCGCCCCAATGGCAATGATGAGCCCTCCCCCTGTTCCGATTCCTTTAGCATATGCCAGCAGCATGGTTCCTCCCCGGTCTTTTTGTTTAATATCAGGGCCAGGGTAAGGGGATTGTCTGAAGAAGTAAAATTAATAATTTTTATATTATATTAATAAAACTACTTATAGATTGCATTCTCCTGTCAGCCGGCCAGGAGCCGCCATCTACCGGGTATGGGGTCAGCAGATAAATAATGAGAAATTTTATTCTTGACACTCAAAAACATCAATGCCATATGTAGAACACTGTTCGCATTGAATTTATTCAATATAATACAAATTTAAGGAGGGTATATGGATATGAATATCGGAAGACTTTTTGCCAACCGCGCCTTTCTTTCCCCGGATCTCATGGCCTGCGCCGGAGAAGGATACCGGTATACTTATGGGGAGATGAACCAGCGGCTGAACCGGTTTGCAGCCCATTTGTCAGCATCGGGAATCAAGGAAGGCGACCGGATTGCCGTCCTGGCAAAAAACAGTGAGCAGGTGGTGACCGCCCTGTTCGGTGCGGCCAAGATAGGGGTGATCACCGTGGTGCTGAATTTCAGGCTTACCCCCAAAGAACTCGGCTATATACTCAACAACAGCCGGGCAAAACTCATGGTGTACGGCGGGGAGTTCGACGATACAATCACCGAACTGAAAGGAAATATCCCTGCTGAGCTATTTATCCGCGCCGGCGGGGAAGAGGATGAATTCGAAGCGGTCCTGGCGGGGCAGGGGGCAGAGGAACCCGTGATCAGGGGCAGGGGTGATGATCCGGCAGTGCTCATGTACACCTCGGGAACCACGGGCCATCCCAAGGGCGCCATTCTCACCCATGAAAACTGTTTCTGGGCGGCTGTGGGCCTGGTGCACTCCCTGAACTGGCACTACAAAGACAGGTATCTGTCTGTGGCCCCGCTTTTCCACATCGGCGGGCTGGCCCCGGTATTCGCCAATGTCCATGTGGGGTCTTCCATGGTGTTCATGCCCGACTTTGACCCGGCAAAGGCATGGCAGATTATCCAGGACGAAAGGATCAGTGTGGCCATGACCGTGCCGGTGATGCTCCAGTACATGAACATGGTGCCGGACCTGGACAGGCTGGATCTTTCCTCCCTTAAGTTCTTTGTCTGCGGCGGTGCGCCGGTGCCTAAAATGCTCATCGACCTTTATGCCCAAAAAGGCATCCGGGTTCACCAGGTGTACGGCGCCACGGAATATACCGGCGCCATTACGTTCTGGACCCATGACATGGGAGAGGACAAGTCCCACTCCATGGGCAAACCTGTTTTTCACGGCAGCATCAGGGTCCTGGATCCGGCAACGGGTAAGGAGCTGCCTGCGGGTGAAACCGGGGAACTCTGCCTCATGGGACCCCAGGTGTTTAAGGGGTATTGGGAGAATCCCGAAGCCACCCTTGAGGCGCTTCCGGATAATTACTACCGGTCCGGTGATCTCGGCAGAAAGGACGGACAGGGGTTTGTCTATGTGCTGGACCGCCTTAAGGACATGATCATCAGCGGCGGTGAAAATGTTTATCCGGCTGAAATCGAGGCCGTCCTTCTCCGGCACCCGGGGGTGGCAGATGCCGCTGTTGTGGGCAGGCCTGACCCCCAATGGGGGGAAATCCCCGTGGCCTTTGTTGTTGCTGCCCCGGATGCAGGCCTCACCGAAGAAGAGGTTATCAGGGCCTGCCGGGAGAACCTGGCCGGTTTCAAATGCGTCAAAGAGGTGAATTTTATCGACCAGGTCCCCAGAAATACCCTGGGCAAGGTCCTGAAACGGTCCCTCAGGGATCTTTAACAACAACCTGAACAGGATTTAAGGAGCAGATCATGTCATACAGCCCAAACCCCTATACCTTTGATGATTTTCTAGAGTGGCGGAACCAGGCCGATTACTATGCTGAAGACCTGTTTTTCCAAAAGACCGTAAAATTTTACGCTGCCGGGGAGTGGGAGTACCTGGACCGGGCTGCCCGGGAAATCTCCGGGAAGGTGTCGTTCCGCTGGAAAGAACTTGCCGAGGCAGCGGCCGTGCCTGAAAAACAGCCCTATATCACCCACTATGACGGCCACAACCACCGTATTGACCGCATTGTCCGGCCCATGGAGACCCTTGTCCTTGAAAAGGAGGTCTTTGGTGAGAAACTGTTCAGCAAGCAGACCTCCCCGTTTGAAAAACTGGTAAAAATGTACCTGATCTACCAGAACGGCGAGGCCTGTATTGCCTGTCCCCTCACCTGTACGGAAGGGCTGGTGGCCCTTCTGGAATACTATGCCGACACCCCTGAACTCCGTCATATCCTGGCGCATTGCAAAGAGGGCATTGACGGCGATATTGCCATTGGCTCCCAGTTCCTGTCAGAGATCCAGGGGGGATCCGATGTTCCGGCCAACCTGGTGGAAGCGGTTGAGGAAGAGGGGGGCTGGCGCCTGTACGGCGACAAGTTTTTCTGTTCAGCCACCCATGCCGACTATGCCGTGGTGACCGCAAGACCCCGGGTCAGTGAAAAGGTGGGGCTTTTTGTGGTCCCTGCCTGGCTGCCGGGAAACAGGGAAAGGGAAATCAGGAACAGCTATACGATCAACCGGATCAAGTGGAAGATGGGCACCTCGGAACTGACCACCGGGGAGATATCTTACAACGGTGCGGTGGCCTATCCTGTGGGGCCCCTGGACAAGGGCGTGGCCAATGTCGTGGGAATTGTCCTAACCTTTTCCCGTCTCACCGTTGGCCTGACATCGGCCGCGGTCATGGCCCGTGCCGTCAGGGAGGCCATGGCCTACAGCCGGAGGCGGACCGCCTTTGGGGTCACCATTGGTGATTTTCCCCTGGTAAGGGTCCAGATGGAGGAAATGGAAGCCCTTGCCCAGGGAACCACAGCCGGTGCCTTTAAGCTCTACAGGGATTTTCTGGGCCTGGACGGGGGGCTGAAAAAAGGCCTTAACACGGATGAACCCCTGGAGATGAAGCGCAAACGATTTAATATCCGCCAACTCATCATGCTTCAGAAGATCGTTTCCGCCCAGGATTGTACAGATGTTGTCAGGACTGCCATGTCTGTGTTCGGGGGCCACGGGGTTATGGAGGATTTTTCCGCCCTGCCCCGTCTTTACCGGGACTCTGCCATTAATGAACTCTGGGAAGGGCCCAGGAATGTTCTTCTCACCCAGATCCACCGGGATTTCCAGCGGGTGGCGGACTGGTACAGACCCGGGGATGTGGTGGCATCCATTCTCAGGGGCGGGGAGCCTGACACCATTACCCGGCTGGCATCAGAGGCTGAGGCACTCACGGCCCTTCCCCTCCTGGCAGCACCGGATAAAACCGTCCTGCAGACCTGCCGCCGCTGGGATGCCTTCTGTACGGATCTCACCCACGGGTTCCAGGCCATTGCCCGGGCAGAGGTGGCGGCATCGTGAGATAGAACCGGGGGGATTCTCAGCTGTGCCGCCCTGCCCGGTGTTGGTCTGCTTTACGGCGGCCTTGAGTAAACCAGCTGTTTCAGATACTATATCCCATCTGAAACCAACGGACAGGATTAACGATGAAGAAAACCCCCCTTGAAAAACTGAGGGAAAAGGAAAAAAAAGCCAGGCAGAAGCTGCTGGTGGATGCCGCGGAAAGGGTGTTTGCCGCCAAACCCTTTCCAAAGGTGAGCATGCGGGATATCTCCGGGGAATCCGGGGTGTCGCTCTCCTCCATTTACCGGTATTTCCCGGATCAGGAATCCCTTTTCCTGGCCGCCCTGGTCAGGGGGGCCAAAAAGGCGGAAAAGGTCCTCATTCCCCTGGTTGAAAAGGAGGATATCCTTCCGGAGGATGTGGCTGAGGCTTTTGTGGATTTCCTTGTGGAAAATGACCCCTACTTCAGGATGATGACCCACTTCATGCTGGACGGTGTACTTAACGAGGAATCCATCCTTATCCTCAACCGCATAGAGGGCAGGCTGCTGGACCAGTTTGAAAAGATGTTCAAAAGGCTGACACCGCTGGAAAACAGCCGGATGCAGGCCCATGCTTTTTTTGCCGCACTCAACGGGGTGCTGATCACCTACCGGAACTACCCGGGCAGGGAAATCCCCCATGTTCATCAGCATATGAAACAGCTGGCCCGGAACCTGGCGGCCATGTTTGTTCGTCCCGGCCCCGGCGGGAAACCCGTTCTCTGAAATAAATTGTTTACATTTGTCCGGTAGTATAAAGGCTGTATTCGGTAACCCAATCGGAAACGGAGGCCCCTGCCCATGGGAACGACAATTTATTCCAGGCTGGTCCGGTATTTTATCGGGCTGATGATCATTACCTGCCTATCCACCTGCCTGCTCTTTTTCTTCACGGCCGGCCGCTCCATGATCAAAGGGCTGCACCAGGTGGTCCGCAAACAGGCCGTGTTTCTGGCTGACCGGACCCAGGATGTCATCGCGCGCAGTACTGAGTGGAAACAGGTGGATGAATTCCTGTCCGGGACAGCTGATATTTATGATAAAACCTCTCTCTACCTGTTTGACTATGAGGGAAATCTGCTCAGCAGCAGCGGGGCACCGGTATCTCCGGCCGTGCTGACCCGGGAGATGAGGGATGCAGCGGACAGGAAAGGCGTTTTTGTGGATCCGGGTCATCTTTCGGGTCGTACCGTTTATGTGCTCAATCTTTTGGCAAACGGCTCTGTTTATTATCTGTATTATGAGAAGTATTCGTCGGTCCGGTCCGGTTTTCTGCCCTTGTTTACCGGGCTGGGTATCATGGTTGTCCTCCTGATTCTTGCCATTTATCCCCTGGCCAGGAGTTTTACCCGTCCCATTGAGCAGTTGACCGCAGGGCTGAACCGTATTGCGTCCGGCCGGTTCGAATCTGCAGGTGTCATGGATGGCGGAAATGACGAATTCGGGAAACTGATTCAGGTTTTCAGGCAGATGGGCGACTCCGTCCATGAGATGGTGGCGTCCAAAAAAAAGTTTTTAATGGATATTTCCCACGAACTGAGGTCTCCCCTGGGACGGATGGAAGTTTCCCTGGAACTGCTCAGGGAGGCCTGCCCGGATCAATCAGCCCGTCAATATATCTCTACAATGGCGTCGGAGATCTCCTTTATGACGGAAATGAGCCGCAGCCTCTCTTCATATGCCAGAATTAACCTGCCGGACTATGCGTTGAAAAAAGAGATGGTGCCGCCCCATGAAATCATCGGGTCTGCTTTTGACCGGTACAGGGAAACGGCTGCGCGGCAGGGAGTTGAATTTTACCGGAAGTGTGACCCCGGACTGCCCGTGGTGGCGGCAGACCCGTCCCAGATGACACGGGTCATGAACAACCTTCTGGACAATGCCTTCCGGTACTGCCCCAGGGGGGGGACCGTGAGGCTGGGCGGGGATGAAACAGACGGATGGATCCGGTTATATGTTTCCGATACGGGGCCGGGCGTACCCCGGGAGCTGGAAAAGAGAATATTTGAACCGCTTTTCAGGGCGGACGGGGCCAGGAGCCGTGATACCGGCGGCCTGGGGCTCGGCCTTGCCATCTGCGAAAAGATCATGGCACGCCACGGCGGACGGACCCGTTACACCCGTGACGGGGGGGAGACGGTTTTCCGGGTCTATCTGCCCTTTAACCGTGGCTAAAGGGCATCCCCTTCCCAGGTATATCCCTTTCCCCAGATGGTCTTGATCCGTTCAGGCCTGGAGGGGGTGTGCTCTATTTTTTTTCTTATGCGGCTGATGTGAACGTCAATGGACCGGTCAAAGGCTTCAAAGTCCCTTCCCCGGGCAAGGTCCATGAGGCGGTCCCGGGTGACCACCCGCCCTTTTGCCTTTATCAGCGTGTGCAGGATATCGCACTCCACCGTGGTCAGTTCGACAGGGTTGCCGTCCAGGAGAACCTGGTTCCGTTCCGGCTTAAAGATAAAACTTTTCCCGGGGGAAGGCGGACTCTGTTCCGGCTCTGCCGGTGTATCGGGAACCGTCCGGCCTGTGCGCCGGAGAACAACCTTTATCCTGGCCAGAAGCTCCCTGGGATTGATGGGTTTGTGCAGGTAATCGTCCGCTCCCATTTCAAGGCCGATGATCCGGTCTGTTTCATCTTCAGTGGCCGTCAGCATGATGATGGGCGGACCGGAGCGCCGGCTGAGGGTTCTCAGAAGGTCAAACCCGTCCACATCCGGCAGCATCAGGTCCAAAATGACGATATCCGGCGACACCCGGTCAAGGGCCTCCACTCCCCCGGCCCCGTCCAGGGCCGTGATCATCTCATGGCCTTTCCGGGAAAAGTACTCCTTTAACAGGGACTGGAGCTTTACGTCGTCATCAATGAACAGGATACGGATGCTCAATGGTTTTTCTCCCCAGGCAATTGTTTTTTCTTAAAAACAATTTACCCGGATATTCCCTCCATGTCCAAACATTAATCAGGGGAGAGGAAATAATCCGGGCAGGCGGGTGTCTAAGGTTTAATGCCTCTGGTTTACGCGCCTGATATGCCCGTGAATCAGGTTTGCCGTGAACAGAAGAATCCCGGTGCTGATGGGAGAGAACGGGCAAAGCGCATTATACCCGAGGATGGAGGGGGCACCTGCTGCAGGCCAGGGCAGAAGGGTGGCAGCCCCCGCAAAGATCGTAAGAAACATGGCCAGGCGCATGCGGATTGTCTTTTTTTCCGGTTGCTTTTTCATATTCCTCCTTTTTTTAACTTATCCTCTTAAACATTACCGGACGGCTCAACAGGGGGGGGGCAGAGCGGGTCAGACAAAGAGTTCCGGTTCCCGCCGTTTTTTCATCCTGTATTTTTTTACATTTGCAACGCTTTTGGTCAGTTTTTTATTATCAGTGACAATGGCGTTTTTGGGACAATGATTGCCGCAGGCAAAACAGCCGATACATTTTTTATAATCAAAGGACCGGATCTCTATGTCAATGGCATCTACGGGACATCTTTTTTCACATGCCAGGCATTCAATGCAGTCTCCGGTGATCCGCTTACGGCTCCAGGAGGCGGGAAGCCTGACTGACATGCCGGGAAGGGCGGATATGATTCCGCATTTCAGGGTACTGAACAGGCCTTCCTCAGGCCAGTCAGTTTTTAATTTGTGGCCAAAGGACAGGTCCTTTGCACCATAGACTTTCTCATGGATCTGCCTGCCGAAATCCCTCTGGATTATCCGGTCTTTTTCATCGGGCCTTCCCCTTCCTATGTCATTGTCATAGGTATGCTGCCCTATAAAGGCACCTGCAGCCACCATTTTGAATCCCGAAGCCTCACAGCTTTGTTTCATCAGCTTGAGAGACGGACCGTAATAGCCGTTGCCGAAGAGTACCACACCGGCCAGCGGCGTATTGTCACCCCTTAAACAGGCCATGATCTCATCCGGGAGGCCGAATAATTTGGTGGCGGTCATCATTCCCAGGATCACCAGGTCATCGCCGGTAAAGTGAAGCAGTGTCCGCCGGTTGGCCGGATTAAGCATATCATACTCCCTGACACTTGTGACACTTGCATCTTCCATTCCCTCTGCAATGGTCCTCACGGTTTTCCGTGTGGTGCCGCCGGGACTGAAATACACCAGGCTTACTTGTTTCATTTAAACACTCCTTTATAATTTCCTGGGGAAAGGATGCACTGATTATGTAAATAAAAGATGTCCTGAAATGTAAAAAGTGTGACAGGGAAATATTCCGGTAAAATAATTGTGGTGAACTGGTGTGCAGATTCGGGTAAACTGACGGGGATTAAAACGTTTAACACATCGTGGCAAAGGGTGAAAAGATGACGGCTGGTCCGCTGTTGAAAAAAAGATGGTTCAGGTTATATACGATCCATGAAGTGTTTCTGGTCAATGCACTTGCCATGCTCTTCGGAGACTGGATAAGCGGCTACCTGTTTGCGGGAATGTTCGGGCAGCCCCCGGAAACAGCTTTCTACGACCGGATCGGCGATGTTTTTACGGGTGTTTCCGCCCTGATACTCTCCGGCCTGGTTCTCTGGTACGAGATACCCGTAAGAAAATGCCTGAGAGCCTTTTTCAGGGGGGAAGTGCCTGAACCTGCGGTGTTGGCCGAGGGGCGCAGACGGGTGCTGAATATGCCCTACTTCATCGTTTGGATTGACGGCGGGGTCTGGATCGCCGGAATTTTCCTGTTCTGGCTGCTGGGATCCTCCACTGTGATTCTTATCGGCCTCGGCACCGGCCTGCTCACGGTGACGCTGGCCTTTTTATGGATAGAGCATTCGTTTCAGCATACCCGTATCCCCCTGTTTTTCCCGGAAGGGGATATGTCCCGGGTTAAGGGCGGCAAAACCATGAGTGTCCGTGAGCGGATTATGGTTCTTGTCTTTGCCACGGCCATGGTTCCCCTGGTCTTTATCCTCATGACCATTTATAAATTCAGGCAGTTGCGGATGACGGATGAGACGGGCCTGTTGACGATGGTGCAGCACCTGGAAATGGCCATTATTACTGAGATCTCCATCTTTCTGGTTGTGGCCGGAATGCTGACGTTTCTGGTGACCCACCATTTGAAACCGCCGCTGGAGGAACTGATCCGGGTCATGGGAAATGTTAAAAAGGGGGATTTTGTCCAGAAAGCCCGGGTGTATACAAATGATGAGATTGGGCTGGCTGCGGAGACCCTTAACGAGATGAACAAAGGGCTTGAGGAGCGGGAGATGATCAAGGATACCTTCGGGCAGTTTGTGGACCGCCGGATACGTGATGAAATACTCTCCGGCAGGGTCACCCTGGACGGGGAGAGAAAGGA
>JAKSAX010000170.1 GCA_022361395.1 Desulfobacterales bacterium
AAATTAAAATTTAATCTATCAATACTTAATCTTAATAAAATATGAAGTCAATATTTTTTATAAAATAAAATATATCGATTTTCAAATCAGACCTGCCATTCAGGATTCCCGTAAGAATCCCCCGTCCACAGAATCAAAAAACTATTCCACTCCCTGACCATGCCGTTTCTCCGTTTCAGTGCAGCTACACCGGATCAATCCGCAGCAGAACGCGATCCGGACCGCGCCGAGGACGCATTTGAATTTCCCCTTGACAAGCATAATTGTCTATCGTATTTAGTCTACTGTATACAATAATCAATATTCAAAAAGACATTTCAGGATATTGGCTATTCAGGCTTTAAGTAAACAACCGCAACAGGAGACGGTAAATCTGTTTTAATTCAACTCGATAATAATCTGCCGGTAAAACATGAGTTCAACCGCCGGAACAGGCCGGGAACAGGTCTGCCCCTTTATGGGCAAAGATCGTTTTCAGCCGTCCGGGAAAGAAGGAGGATGCCCGATGAATTTCAATACAAGGATGCGCTACTACACTGAAATTGAACTTGAACTTATGAAAGACCGGGTTTACGAACTCCTGGAAAAACGCGGTGCCCGTGTAGACCATAATGAAATTTTGGATCGTTTTCACAAAGCGGGCGGGATAGTCGATTTTGATACCAGGATCGTAAAATTCCCCAGGGCATTCATCAAAGAGCAGGTGGCAAAGGCGCCCAAAACATTTACCCTGGCCGGCAGGGAAGGAAAGCATGCCATTGAATTTCCCCATCCCCGGGGGCTTTTCCACACCAGGACATGTACGGGGGGACAAAACTGGCTTGATCCCGAAACCGGGGAATTCCACCGTGTCAAACAGGAAAATCTAGTCTATTGGGCCCGCCTGGCGGACCGGCTGGAACATATTGATTATGTTCCCTTTCTTGTGCTGGATGATGTGCCCACGCCCACCGCCGATATCTATGCCCTCAGAACCATGCTGGAGAACACGGAAAAGCATATATGGATACAGCCCTATGTGGGGGAGAGTGTTGAATACCTGATCCGGCTGCTGAAAGCCGCCGCAGGCGGGAAGGAGGCGCTGAGGAAAAACCCCCTGGCCAGTTTTGTCACCTGTTCCCTGAGCCCCTTTGACTTCAAGTGGATGGATATGGAGATCATTTCCCAGGCCGCCTCCCACGGCTGCGCCCTGCAGATGTGTTCCCTCCCGGGTTCCGGCGCAACCGGCCCCATTACCGCACCGGGCAGCGTTATGCTGGCGGCGGCGGAAAACCTGGTGATGCTGGCCGCCTCCCAGGTTGTGGCCCCCGGCACTCCCGTGATCGCCACCTCGCTCCAGTTCTCCGCAGACATGAGAACCGGTCGGAGCCTCCAGTCCAGTGTAGAATCCCTCCGCCAATCCGCCCTCTTTGTCCAGCTCATGTACGACGGGTTCGGTATCCCGGGCCATACCTACGGCACAGGATCGGATTCCCCGGATATTGACAGCCAGGGCATGGTTGAACGGGCCATGCGCGCCGTGATGATGGCCGGCAGCGGCGCCCAGGTGCTGGGCGGAGCAGGACAGCTGGAAACCGCCTGTTCGGTGAGTCCGGTTGCCCTGGCCATTGATAACGAGATGTTCGGGATGACCAAGGCGATTCTTTCCAAAATGACCTTTGACGATGACCAGATGGCCTTTGATGAGCTTATGGACATTGAGCCCGGCGGCCAGTTCCTCACCACGCCCCATACCTTTAAACATTGCAGGGAGGTTGCGGAACCGGTCAATTTCACCCGCAGCCCCCGTGACAGCTGGGCAGCCGGGGGCAGCCTCGGGCTGAACGAACGGATTAAGCTCTACCTGAGGGAGCTGATGGCCGATGCCGGGCCTGTGGCACTGCCCGGGGAAATCCGCAGGGAGATGGACGGGATCGTGGCAGATGCCGACCGGAACCTGGGCTGAAAATCAAGATAAATAACCGCAGCAGGAGAGACGATCTCCGCTTTACTTCAATTTTTTTAAATTTAGGAGGCAGTATGCGTTTAAGAATCACCTTGGCAGCAATTCTTTTGATTTTAATGGCGGCAGTACCCAGCGGATTTTGCGGAGATAAAAAAGTCTACAAACTAAAATTTGCCTGGAATGACATCTGGGGGCCGAAATTCAGGGCATCCCAGGTATACCGCCCGTTGGGAGAGATGCAGCGGATGCTTCATGAACGCAGTAACGGCCGCCTCCAGGTTGAAATCATCTCCAGGATGTTTTCAACCAATGAGCTTTTCACAGCCGTGGCCAAGGGCAAGGCTGACATGGCGGATATTGCCATGCCGTGGCTGTCCGGGACCTATCCCATCTGGAACTGGGGTGAAATTCCCGGCATCGTGGATGAGGACCCGGTCAAGGGGCTGGCCGAAGAGCTGGCCGTCTATTCGGATAAGGATGTCCGGGCGCTTTATGACGAAACCCTTGCAAAATACAACCTGAAATTCTGGTTCACGACCCAGTGGGATCCGGCCAACGGCATCTGGAGCAATAAGGAAATCAAGACCCTTGAGGATCTTAAGGGGATGAAAATCAGGGTGGGCGGCTACCTGCCCACCAAGGGGATTAAAACCCTGGGCGGAAGCCCTGTGACCATTGCAGGATCGGAACTGGCCCCTGCCATGATGGCCGGCACCATTGACGGTGTACTGACCAGCCTCGGTTACGGGTACTCCATCGGCCTGGCCAAGGTATCCAAGCATTTCACCCTGAGCCCCCTCTCCCCCACCTGGTCCGCGACAACACTGGTAAACAAGAAAAAATTTGATTCCCTGCCCCAAGACCTGCAGAAAGTGTTCCTGGATGTGGGACGGGAGCTGCAGCAGATGGTCAGCCTTTCAACCACTGCCGAGTACGTGATGAGCCTGGATACCGTGGACCTGTCCGGAATTAAAAGAACCGGTTTCAACGACAGTGAGCAGGCCCGGATCGACGAGACTGCCAGGCTGGTTGAAGCGGAGTGGCTGAATGTGGACGGCCCCTGGAAAGCCAAACGCCCTGAAATGCTGAAACGTGTTAAAGCCGCTGTGGAAAAATACAGGGCCTTTAACGGGAAATAGCCGGGCTGGTATTTTCTCCCGGGCCGTCCTGTACGCACACGGCGCCCCGGGAGAAAATTTCCTTTACGCAAAACTCAGGGGACAGATATGGACAGGCTGATTGAAACAATAGAAACAGTGACGGATTTTTTAAGCGGAAAACTTCAGGGGGTCCTGGTTTTCCTGCTCATGGTCCTGGTCATGGTGGAAGTCCTTGCCCGGTACCTGCTGCAGGCGCCGCTCTCCCTGGCTGATGAACTGGGGGGGTATATGCTGGTGTCCATTACCTTTATGGGCCTGGCCTATACCTGGAAAGAGGGGGGGCATGTAAGGGTGGAGCTTCTGATTAACCTGCTGCCGGAAAAACCAAGGGCCTGGCTGAGGCTGGCGACCCTGCTCATGGCTGCGGGATTTTGCCTGCCCCTGATTACCGGAAGTTACAGCCTGCTGCAGGATTCCCTGCTGTTCGGGGCGAGAAGCGGCAGCTGGCTGAGAACCCCGCTGGTCTATCCCCAGTCCCTCCTGCTGGCAGGGTCGATTCTGCTGCTGGTCCAGTTTGCCGCGGAGATCGTAAAGGCGGTCCGGAACCTCAGGGGAACGGCCGCAGGTATCAATCCGGAAGACAAAGAGGCATAAACCATGGGAACTGAAATCATTATCGCGCTGCTGCTGGTGGGCCTGCTTTTTTTCCTGCTGATCACGGGCCTTGAAATCGGCTGGGCCGTGGGCATCGTTGCCGTCACCGGGCTCTTATACTACGTGGACCAACCGGTTGGACAGCTGGCAGAGACCACCTTCGGGTCCCTGAACTCCTTTACCCTGACCGCTTTGCCCCTCTTTGTCTTCATGGGAGGAATCCTGGGAAACACCGGGGTCAATACCAGCCTTTTCAACGCCATTGAAAAATGGGTGGGCGTGCTTCCCGGGGGACTGGCCTGCTCGGTGATCTGCGGCAATGCCGTTTTCGGGGCCATGTGCGGTTCCACCATAGCCGCCACAGCCACCTTTGGAAAGATCGCCTTTCCGGTCATGGAGGAGAAAAACTATTCACCCAAGCTCGCCCTGGGTTCCATTGCCTCGGGCACTGTACTGGCACCGCTGATCCCCCCCAGCATTCTGCTGATCCTTTACGGAAGCTGGCAGGGGCTTTCCATTGTGGATCTCCTGGCTGCGGGGCTGCTGCCCGGTATCACACTGATGATCCTGTTCATTATCACCATTATTGTCCAGGTCAAGCTGAATCCGGAGCTGGCCCCTGAAACCGTTAATTATTCCTGGCGGGTGAGAATCCGGGCCATTGTGGATGTCCTGCCCTTTGCAGGGGTTATCCTGGGCGTACTCGGTGCTATTTTCGCAGGATTGATGACCCCGACGGAAGCTGCCGGGCTGGGCGCTTTCCTCAGCATGATCCTGACCATTGCCTACCGGAAGCTCACCCTTGAGATCATTATGGTCAGCCTGCTGGACACGGTAAAAGTGACCTCCTTTTCCCTGTTCATCATGGCCATGTCCACACTCATATCCCACGTGTTCAACTCCGCCGGGATCATCCCCATGATCCAGGACTTTGTCATTGCTTTGCCCATCGGCAAATACGGCATCCTGATCCTTTTTTTCGTCATGTATTTTTTCATGGGAATGTTTTTTGACTCCTGGTCCATGCTGTTTTTAACCTTTCCCTTTGTCATGCCCGTGATCACGGGACTGGACATCAATCCCATATGGTGGGGCATTGTCTATGTCATGGCAGGAGAACAGAGCACCATCACGCCGCCTTTCGGGCTCAGCCTTTTCGTATTAAAGGGGGTTGTCCCCTGGCATTCCATGGGAACCATTGTCAAAGGGGCCCTGCCCTTTTTGATCCCCATCTACATTAACGTTCTGCTGCTGTTCCTGTTTCCTGAAATCGCCCTGTGGCTGCCCGGACTTTTAAAAGGGGGCGGCGGTTGATCATGGACAGCACCCGGAACTTTCCCGGAAAGGGAGGCACCCGTAATTTTGAAACAGACAAATAAAGACTATGTGAAGGAGATATATGAAAGTTGAATCCCTGGTCGACATCGCGACAAAATATATTGAAGAGCAGATTGTCACGGGAAACCTGAAACCCGGTGACCAGATCAAGGAGGAGGAGGTTGTAAAACAGCTGGATATCAGCAGGCCTCCGGTCCGGGAAGCGTTGAAAAGCCTTGAGGGGGAGGGACTTGTGATCCGGCGCCCGCGGAAGGGGGCCTTTGTCAGTGAGATGACAAGAAAAGATATATGGGAGATTTACACCCTTAAGGCAGAGCTTTATGCCATGGCAGCCATCCATGCCATTGACCGGATCACACCAGAGGAAATCCGCCAGCTCAACCTGTTGGTGACAAAGATGGAAAAAACCGCCAGCCCGGAACGGAAAAAGGTTCTGCAATACCAGAAACACCACAGGGCCTTTCATATCAAAATCATGGAAATTGCCGGTAACCAGCGGCTGCTGAAATTTGCCGCCTCACTTCATAAACAGATCCGGCGTTACAGTTTCCAGACCCTGAGTTATGAAGACCACCTGAACCGGTCTAATATCTTTCACCAGAGGATAGCCGGATACATAGAAAACAAAGACAAGGAAAACGCAGCCAGGCTGATGCGGGAGCATATTATGGATGCCATGAAATTCCTGCTTGATATCCCCGGGGTCATAGAAGGTGCCGGTTCAGGGAATGGCAACAGGGAAAGCGCGTAATCCCGGACGGCACCGGCGTTAATCTGAAATTGAGAAAAGGAAAAATACAATGACTTTAGGAGAAGTTAAAGAGAATTACGGAAAGCTGAAACTCTTCATAAACGGAGAATGGGTGGAATCCGGATCCGGGGAAATACTGGAAAGTGTCAACCCGGCCACGGGAGCCCCCATTGCAACCTTCCCCTGTGCAACCGCTGAAGAGGCGGATGCGGCGGTTGACGCTGCCCAGTCCGCCTTAGCCCTGTGGAAAAAGGTACCGGTCAGGGATAAGGCCAGGTATCTTTTTGATCTCAGGGGAAAATTTGAAGAACATGCAGACCGGCTGGCCCGGATACTGGTCCAGGACCACGGCCGGACCATGGGCCAGGCCGTGGGAACGGTGCGGCGGTGCATTGAAAATATAGAGTCTGCCTGTTCCGCCCTTCTCCTTCTGACCAAAGGGGACTATGTCAGCGAACTGGCCCGGGGCATTGACCAGGCCATGTACTGGGAGCCCAGGGGGGTGTTTCTCATTATCACGCCCAGCAATATTCCAATGCATGCATGGTCCTCCTATGTTCCCTACGCCATTGCCAGCGGCTGCCCGGTTATTGTCAGCCCCAGTCCCGAAGATCCGGTCTGCGCCCAGGCCGTCTTTGAGGTATGCCAGGAAGTGGAAGGGTTCCCCCCGGGGCTGTTCAACCTGGTATACGGCGGAAAGGATGTGAACCGGAGAATTCTGGATAATCCCCTTGTTAAAGGGGTGGGATTTATCGGCTCTTCCCGGGTGGGACGACTGCTGTTCAACCAGGCCGGTGCCCTGGGCAAGGAAGCCTCCATCAACGGCAATGGTAAAAACCACGTGGTACTGATGCCGGATACCGATATTGACGCGGCTGTCACCGGACTGCTGAGCAGCTGTTTCGGCATGGCCGGGCAGCGCTGCCTGGGCTCCGACAATATCCTTATCGTTGGGGATGAACGGTATGAAGAGTTTAAAGAGGCCTTTGTCAAGGCTGCCGCTGCCATGAAGCTGGGATACGGCCTGGATCAGTCAACGGAACTGGGCCCCCTGGTCTCTGCCCGGGGAAAGCAGAATGTCCTGGATTTCATAGAGAAAGGACTCGGGGAAGGCGCCGGCCTGATTCTGGACGGCAGGGAGGTGAAGGTTAACGGGTATGAAGAGGGATTTTTCCTGGCACCGTCCATTTTTGAAAACGTCACCGCAGACATGTTCATTGCAAGGAATGAATCCTTTGGACCGGTTGCCAATCTCATCAGGGTAAAAGACCTGGATGAGGCCCTTGACCTGATCAACAACAAGGACAACCTGGGCCATTCCGCCTGTATTTTCACAAAGAGCGGAAGCATTGCCAGGAGATTCACCAAAGAGGCTGATGTCGGTAATATCGGCCTCAACGTGGCCATTCCCCAGCCCTATGCCTTTTTCCCCCTGGGATCCAAGAACGAATCCGCCCAGGGATGTGCAAAATCCAGGATCGACTCCATGCGGCTGTTTCTGGACCAGAAAACCGTGACAGAGCGCTGGGTATAGGAAAAAAGGAATCAGCTTCACCTGTAATTTTACTAGATAAGGAGTCTGCCAGATGAGCCGGAACCCCCAAATCCGAACTATTTACACCATCTTTGAAGAAACCTGCATGGACGGGGTGAAATCCCTTGACACCCCCACCCGGAAGGCGGCCTGTGCCGTTGTCTTTAAAAATCCGTATGCCGGTGAATTCCGGGAGGACCTTTCCCTGCTGTATGAATGGAGTGAAGCGCTGGGCGCCATGCTGACCCAAAAAGCAGTGGCTGCCCTGGGTATTGACCCCGACCGGGTGGAAAGCTACGGAAAGGCGGCCATTTCCGGCCTGGCAGGGGAGAGGGAGCATTGCGCCGCCCTCATGCACCCTGCCCTGGGAAAACCGATCCGGGCCAATGTGGGCGGTGGAAAGGCCCTGCTGCCCTCGGCCAAGAAGCTGGGCGGCCCGGGCTGCGCCATTGACCTTCCCCTGGGACACAAGAACGCGGCTTATGTGCGGTCCCATTTCGATGCCATGGAGGTCAGGATTCCGGATGCCCCAAAGGATGACGAGCTGGTGCTGATTGTAGGGGTTACCGATTCCGGCCGGCCTTTTCCCCGTGTTGGCGGCCTGACTGCCGGGGAAGTCAAAGGCGAAGACGGTCTCAGGTAGGGATGAAATTTCCGGAGGACAAATGAAACCTGTTCATATTGAATTTATATTAAACCGGAAACCTGTGTCCGCGGATATACCCGCGGACATGACCGCCCTGGCGGTTATCCGGGAGGAAGCCGGGCTGACCGGGACCAAGGAAGGCTGCGGCGTGGGGGAATGCGGGGCCTGTACCATTGAGGTGGACGGAAAAGCCGTGAATGCCTGCCTAATGCTCGGAGCCCAGCTGGACGGCACCGACGTGCTCACCGTGGAGGGGCTTGCCCCTGAACCTGAAGGATCCCGGCCCGGGCCGCTGCACCGGATCCAGGAGGCGTTTCTTGACAATCACGGGGTTCAGTGCGGATTCTGCACCCCGGGTATTCTCATGAGTACCCATGCCCTGCTGAATGAAACCCCGTCCCCGGATGATCATCAGATCAAAAAGGCCATTGCCGGTAATATCTGCCGGTGTACGGGGTACCAGCAGATTTTTTCCTCTGTCAAAGCGGCCTGCACCCCGGAAGACCGGGAAGGGGAGGCGGTCTGATATGGAATACTTCCGGCCCGCAACCCTCAAAGAGGCACTGGCCTTTCTTGCCGCACACGGAGAGGAAACCGAGATTATAGCCGGCGGCACAGACGTCATGGTGGACCTGCGGGAGGGAGAACTTTCCCATAAGTCCCGTCTCCTGGATGTCAGCCGCCTTGAAGAGTTGAAAGGCATCTCCTTTGACGGGGAAAAAGTCGCCGTCGGAGCCGGGGTCACCCTGACCGAGATTAACCGGTCCCAAGTGATCGCCGCCCGTGTGCCTGCCCTCCAAAAATGTTCAGCCA
>JAKSAX010000298.1 GCA_022361395.1 Desulfobacterales bacterium
TAAAAAGGCCGGGGCAGACGCCACCCTGGTGGTGACAGATTCCCGGGTGGCCATGGTCAAAGACGATGACAGGCTGCCTGTTGAAAAAATGCAGGATTACCTTAAGGGGATGGATATTATCATTGCCGAAGGTTTTAAGCGCCAGGCCCTGCCCAAAGTCGAAATTTTCAGGCTGGACAGCAACCATAAGGCCCCCCTCTGCCTTGATGATCCCAACCTTCAGGCCTTTGTGACAGATGCGGATATCCGGCAGGATGTTCCCAAGGAAATTCCCGTGTTCGGGCTTGAGGATATCCTGGAACTGACGGATTTCATAGAGAGATCTTATCTTGTGCCCGGCGGCCGGGGAGAATAATGAGCCATCCCTTATTTAATATAACCGGAAATGCCCTCCGGATAATTCTCATACTTCTGATTCCGGCCTTTATCACGGACCAGGCCCTGGCAGAGGCAGAGTCACCCCATTGTATCCGTCAGCTTGACAACGGGGCCATCAATTGGAGCACGGGCCAGGTGCTGGTGACGGGCAAGGCCCCTCCCGAGGCCAACAGCGAAGGCCAGCCGGTTCCCATGCCCGGATCGGCAAGAACCCAGGCCACCCGGAATATCATCAACATCCTCAAGCAGATCAGGATCACCCCGGATCTCAGTGTGGGGGAGTATGCCTCCAGCCATGACGTCATCCTGGCCGGAATAGAGAAAACAGCCCGGGATGCAATGATTACAAGACAGGTTTACACCTCGGCCATGGATGTGGAGGTCCGGATGGAAACCCGCATTTTCGGGGGGTTCCTGCAGCTGGTGCTGCCCGACCATATCCGGCAGATCCCCAAGATCGCGGACCAGAAATACCACCCAAGGACAAAACCGGGCTCAACCCTGGCCGGGGTCCCCGTGAACCGGATTCCCTATACCGGGCTCATCATTGATGCCCGCGGCCTTGATCTTGATCCGGTCCTCTATCCGACCATTGTCAGTGAAGAGGGAAAGGAAATTTATTCGTCTCTGTTTATCAGCCGGGAGTTTGCCGTTCAATACGGGGTGGCCATCTATTTATGCGATATGGAGTCAGCCCTTGCGGCCAGGCGGATCGGCTCCCATCCCATGGTGTTCAAGGCCCTGCGGAAGGCCGGCAACAAGACGGGCGCCATCGTGGTGAGCATGGCAGATGCCGTGGACCTGGAAAAGGTAACGGAACGGCACAGGTTCCTGAAGGAATGTCGGGTGATTATTGTGGCGGATCAATAAGGGCGTTATCAATGAGCCTTGATTTCCCGACCTGGACCGCCAGGGCCACAACCACCTGGTCCTCTATGGTCTCCACCGGATCCAGGGTAACGGGATCACAGAACTCAATATAGTCAATATCGGTATGGTCAAAGGATTGAATGTGGGCCTCCATTTCCCGGATAAGGGCAGCGGCAGAGGTCTCCCCGGCCTCGACAGCCTTCCTGGCAAGGCCGATGGACCGGGACAGGCAGAGGGCGGATTTCCTCTGTTCCGGGGTCATATAGGCGTTTCTTGAACTCATGGCCAGGCCGTCCGGCTCCCTGACAATATCACCGCCGATGATCTCAATATTGAAATCAAGGTCACGGGTCAACTGCCGGATCACCCGGAGCTGCTGATAGTCTTTTTTACCGAAAACAGCCACATCAGGCATGACAATGTTGAACAACTTGGTGACCACCGTGGCCACCCCGCCGAAATGGACCGGCCTGGATTTCCCGCAGAGGTGGTGGGGCAGGTGGTCCAGGGCCACCCGGGTCTGGTAATTTTCCCCGTACATCTCCTCTTTATTGGGCAGGAAGACAGCAGTGACACCGGCCTGTTCTGCCAGTTTCAGGTCATTTTCAATATTTACGGGATAGGCATCCAGGTCCTCGTTGGGGCCGAACTGGGTGGGATTGACAAATATGCTCAGCACCAGCTCGTCGCTCAGGGGCCTGCCCAGCTCAAGAAGGGAGACGTGGCCGGCATGGAGATACCCCATGGTGGGCACGAAGCTGATGGTTTTTCCTTCCCTTTTCTTTGCCAGGGACCAGGCCTGCATATCTTCTTTTGTCTTCAGTACGTTCACGTCTTCTCCAACTCCTCTTTTACTGCAATCCCCATGTCCATTATTGTGTAGGGCTTTCTTACAAAACTTCCCGCCCCCAGTTCCTGGGTCTTTAATACATCTTCTGATTCTGAATGTCCACTGGCAATAATGGCCTTCTGGTCCGGATATATCTCCTTGATCAGCCGGTAGGTTTCAAGGCCTGAAATACCCGGGGCCATGATCATATCCAGCACAAGAAGATCCACGGGGCTCTCTTTTACAAAGGCCAGGGCATCCATACCGCCGGCAACGGTAAACACGGTATACCCGAGGTTTTTAAGAATAACGGCCGCGATTTTCCGCTGGCTGGCAAGGTCATCCACCACCAGGAGGACCTCCCCCCTGCCCCGGATCTCGTCAAGGGACCGGGTGTCGTCTTTCCGGGACAGCTCGTCACGGACAGCAGGAAAGAACAATTCAAACCGGGTGCCGCTGTCATCGGACTCCACAACGATCTTTCCCCTGTGATCCTGAACCGCATTCTGGACCACGGTCAGCCCGAGGCCGGTTCCGCTTTTTCCCATCTGCTTCTGGGTATAAAAGGGATCAAAAATTTTATCCAGGCAGTTCTCCGGAATACCTGCCCCGTTGTCTGCAACACTGAGCCTTACATATTCGCCGGAAGAAAGACCCTGAACCGGCTTTGGATAGAGTTTGCCCGCCAGATGCCTGTGTTTTTCATCCACATAATAGTTTTCCGTGGAAATCGTCACGCGGCCGGCCGGCTTTGAGGCGGTTTCCTCCACGGCATTGAGCATGAGGTTCATCACCGCCTTTTCTATGTGGATATAGGAGCCGCTGATATTTAAAAGCTCGGGTTCTATATCCACCTCAATTTCCACCTGGGCATAGGACTGTCTTATTTTTTCAAACTCCGCAGCCATCATGTACCGCTCAATCACCGTGTTGACGTTGATGATCTGCTTTTCCGCACTTGCCCCCCTGGAAATGGTCAGAAGATCGCTGACCACGGACGAGGCTTTCCTGCCCGAGTCCTTTATCATGGTCAGCCCCTGCCTGACCTTGGGGTCCAGGGATTTATCCATGAGCAGCACCTCGGGATAGGTGGCAATTCCGGAGAGAATATTGTTCAGGTCATGGGCCACGCTTCCGGCCAGGAGCCCCAGGTTTTTCAGTTTTTCAGACCGGTCCAGTTTTTCCCTGAGTTTTTCTTCTTCCCTTTCCCGGCGCTTATTTTCCGACACATCCCGGACCACCCCCTGGTAGGAGGGACTGGATGCCCCGGGAACCGGGGAGCCTGAGATTTCCACTGCCGGAAAACTCCCGTCCGGCCGGACAATGCCGGCCTCCATGGTAAAGGGGCGGTTCTGGCGGACCAGCCCCTCAAAAGTATCGGCATCCTCAGGGAGCAGCAATCTTTTGAAACCGGTCTGCCGCAGCTCCCCTGCGGTTTTCCCGGTTACCGGCCTGACCCCGCCGCAGATCCTGGTAATCCGCAGTTCCGCGTCAAGTGTCCACAGCAGGTCCCGGGTATGATCCACCAGGTGCCCGATTTTTCCTGCTGAAAACTTAATCTGCCGCATGAATAAAAAGAGAACCACAAGAAAGAGAAAATTCGCACCGGCAATACTGTAGATCACCAGGGGGTGAAATTTCTCAGGAAGCATAAAATAGAGGATACTGCCGATAACAAAGACCCCGGCCCACACCCCTGCCAGAATCACCATCCTGTCAAAAAAGCGCTTCTGCCGGGAAAACATCAGGGCCCCGTCTGTCCTGTCCATGGGCTGCATCGGATCTGCCATATTTTCCACCGACTTCTTAATTGACTTCTCAGGGGTTAAAGGTTATGTGAATTGTACCTAATAATTATGAAATTGCAATGAAATTAAGGATCGACAATGAATTCTTACACCCCCACCCGTGAAGAGGCCTTTGCGCTGCTGAAAAAATACAATTCCAAAGAAGGCCTGATCCGTCATGCGCTCTCCGTAGAATCGGTGATGGGCCACTTTGCCGGACTTTTCGGGGAAGATCCCGAAACCTGGAAAATCATCGGCCTGGTCCATGACCTGGACTATGAGATGTATCCGGATGAACACTGCCACAAGTGCGTTGAACTCTTTGAAGCCCATAACTGGCCAAAGGAGTATATCCGGGCCGTGGTGAGCCACGGCTGGGGCATCTGCACCGATGTCAAGCCCGAGACCCCAATGGAAAAGACCCTCTATGCCGTTGATGAACTCACAGGGCTCGTGGCCTCTGCCGCCCTGGTCAGGCCCTCGAAAAGCATCCTGGATATCAAAGCCAAGTCCGTGAAAAAAAAGTTCAAGGACAAACGCTTTGCCGCTGCTGTGGACCGGGAGGTCATTAAAAAGGGAACGGCCTTCCTGGAGATGGATCTTAATGAACTCATCACCGAGGTCATCGCGGGTATGCGTCCCGTGGCCGAAGAGATCGGGCTCAAGGGAAACCTGTAAATGCATCTGCACTGTGCCGGGATGACAGGTCTTCCCGGCACAGCACCTGTCCCCGGAACGGGCAATCCTTCCCGCCTGTCAAAGACCTGACATCCCCCTGTCGTGTTCCCCTGCAATTTTTTCCGGTTTCCGGACAGCAGAAGAAGCTGCCAAAATCCATAACCGTCTAATTTAAAAATACATTCTTCCCACAATCCGCAACTGGCACACCAATTGCTTTAATCCTTATTCATACATGTTTGACCCAAGTTGCACCTATGAATAAAGGAAGACCCATGAAACAGACCTTCAACAAGATCAGTGATACCGTGTCGGCATTTTTCAGCCTTGTGTTCAGCTCCTCTGTCCAGAGAGCGGCTGCCCAGACCAAGCTGACCCATCACATTGTCGCCCTGAACAAAAAATCTTCATCCATGGAGATTATCAATGAGGTATCGGAATGCCTCAAAGATATTCTGGGATACCGGCTCTTTGCCTTTGTGGTTAAAAAAGAGGCCGGGGTTGACGTCTGGCTGGATCCGAGAATGTACAAGACCTCCCTTGAAGATATCATATTAAAGGACTTCAAAATCCAGAGCCCTGAGGACCTGAACTACCTGAACCACAGCTTTGAGCCGGACGAACACCAGGAAAAATTTACCCTGGATACCCTGGTCCATTATGACCTGAAAGAGGAAAACTGCTACGCCCGCCTCTACATGCTTCCCCAGAAAGGCATGACCGCCTTTCATGATGAGGTTGTCCGCCTCATCCTCCAGGGATGTGCAACAGCCCTGTCCAAGCAGATTAAAATTGAAAACCTGAAAGACGCGGCTGTGATAGATCCTTTAACCGGATGCTACAACCGCAGGGAATTTGAAAACCAGCTCCACCGCCATGCAGCCTCGGCCAGCAGGTACAAAAATAACCTGTCCCTGTTCATGTTTGACCTGGATCATTTTAAAAAGGTAAACGATACCCACGGCCACCTCGGCGGCGACCAGGTATTAAAAGAAGTAACCATGCTGATTCAGGAAAATATGCGGCGGGGAGACATCCTGGCAAGATATGGTGGTGAGGAATTCATCGCCATCCTGCCGGAAACGGACAAGGTCAAGGCCATGGAACTGGCCGACCGGCTCAGGATTAAAATCGCTGCATTGAGAATACCCTTTAACGGCAGCACCATCCGGGTGACGGCAAGTTTCGGCGTATCCGAACTCCTGCCCAACACAGATACCTCAAGGCTGATAGAAGATGCAGATACCATGCTGTACAAGGCAAAACTCAACGGCCGGAACACGGTAATGCCCGGGCTGATCAAGGTCTGTGCCCCGGATGCCTCACCCAAGGCCGACCAGCGGGACTTCTCCCGGATTTAATTTATAAAGTTGTCTGAATAACTAACAGGGCTGTCCGGATCTCCGGACAGCCCTGTTAGTTTAAACAGTCCTGAATAATCAGGCCGGTTTTTTCAATACCATATCAGGCCGCCCTGACAGGCTTCCCTTGATGAGCCGCCCCATGAAAATCGGATCACCTGAGGCTGTCTTTGGTATCTGGTCCTTTGTCTCAAGGGTGACGGTGTTACAGGAGGTCCCTGCTTTCACGGCCAGTTCCCGGATCATCCGGGTCAGTTCGGCCCTGGCATATTCATCTGCCTTTTCAAAATCCCTTATCCTCCGGTTCCCCCGGATTCCCTCAATGATAAATCCCCCTTCGCCGGGGATGATTCTCAACTGCTTTTTCACCATTACCCTGGAGGTGATGGCGCCGATGGCATTGGCCACATCAGCGTCTTCAGGGAGAATAGCCTCGGCACCCAGGGGTTTTACCGCCTCGGGCAAAAAGAACTTTATGGGAGCGCCGATACCGATCACCGGCCGCTTCAGGTCGATCCGGACCTGGTAGCTGGTTGTCCCCCCGATCATGAGATTTTCCACCAGGGTTTTACACACCGGGCAGGTATCCAGGGATTCAGGATCAACCTCGTCATCCAGCTGACGCTTGAGCAGCTCCATGGTCAGCAGCCTTGTGGCTTTTTCCAGCAGGCGGTCAACCATCTCTTCCGGGTCTCTGCCGGAGAGATAGGCCAGCATGGCCGCATATCCTTGGGCAAAATCCCTGTCCCACTTTACGAACGCTTCTTTTATGTGAAGCAGGTCTGTGGGGGTAAGTCCGCAGCGCTGGATCATGAAGTTCTCTTCCAGCCTTGTCAGGGGCAGGCTGTGCTCGGACAGCACATCCGCCCTCACGGCCAGCTCGTCAATGGACATGGGCCGTTCCGCCAGGCAGGCCATGACCTTTTCCTCCAGCGGGGTCAGTTCCAGGCCCTTTTTGGCTCCGGTGGCCACCAGGATCTGCATCTTCCGCGTGGAGGTGGTATACCGGTTCAGGTTATGGCTCATGTACTCAATGGTCCGGGCAGCCTCGGGATACTGGTTCCCCAGCCAGGAAACCGGGGCCACCCGCCGCGGTCCGATGAGGAACTCCCCTTTTTCAAAACAGATCTGGCTGTCGCCGCCCAGTCCTGAGGTCCTTATGTCAAGGGCCTTCACATGGGTCCTGTGGCCGCCCACGTTTGAACCGCTTTCATTAAGGCTGACCTGGTTGTCCAGGAGGCCTGCCGTGTCCGTGGTGGTACCGCCCATATCCACCACCAGGGCATCGGCAATCCCGGTAAGGTGGCGGGCCCCGGCCACACTGGCGGAGGGTCCGGACAAAATGGTTTCCACGGGACGTTCCTTGGCCATTTCCGATCCCATCAGGGTGCCGTCGCCTTTGACCACCACAATGGGGGCCCGGATAGACAGGTCTTCCATTACCTTTTCCAGGTCCAGCAGCAGGCTGGCAAGCCTGGGAATGATCCTGGCATTGAGCATGGCCGTAATGGCCCTGGTCTGGAAGTTCAGGCTGTCGGACAGCTCATGGCCGCAGCTGACAAAAAGCCCGGTGGCCTCCCTCAGGATATCCTTGACTGCCAGTTCATGAACCGGATTAATGGAGCCGGCATAGCCTGAAACGGCAAAGGCGGTGACCCCGTGGTTTTTGATCATCTTACCGGCAACGGCGATGATCTCGTCCTTATCCACAGCCACCCGCTCGCTGCCGGTGATATCCAGTTCACCCTTAATAACGGCCTTGGGTTCATAGGCGATATTCTCACTCAGCCCCAGGGGCGGCATAAGGATCATCCCCACGGTCTGGCCCTCGTTCTCCACAATGGCATTGGTGGCAAGGGTGGTGGACAGGGCCACCAGCTCCACATCCCCCAGCAGTTCCTGGTCCAGTTTTTTCAGGGCCTTGCCGATGCCGATGGTAAAGTCCCACTTGGTGGTCAGTGACTTGGCTTTGCAGATGGTGGTATTGTCTTCCAGCCTGTAAATCACGGCATCGGTGTAGGTGCCGCCGGCATCTATGCCCAGCCCGGTCTTTATATAGGGCCTGGCCTCTGTTTCATCTCCCTGGATCACAACAACATCGTCTGCCCTGGTTCCGTCCTCTCCACTGGACCACAGGGGATTGGCAGACAGGGTGGAATGAATGGCGTCAAAGGCGATCACATGGTCCGGGGGCACCACAAGAATCTCATCCGTGGACGATTCCAGTGTCATCATCTTGCCCACCAGGTCGTGGCTGCCCTTTATCTTTGCATATTCCCAGTCATACTCTTTTGCCATCTCCCTGGCATAGGCCTCGTATTTCGGAGACTGTTTGGCCCCGGTTTCAATAAAGGCGGCCCGCTGGTAGTTTTTCTGCCAGGAGTTCAGGAAGGCAAAGGTGGTGTCCGCGGTTTCCTTTCCATGGGATTTCACCAGGTCGTCAAACTTGATTTTTTCAGATCCGAACCAGGTCTGCTGCTGACGCTGGGACATGGGCTCGGCCTTTTCCTCGCACCAGCCCGCTGACAGGTAATAGGTCCCCGGAAACTTTTTGAACTGATCTTTATACGCCCGGTCTCCCCCCAGGAACAGGGCAATGCAGTCATGCACCTTGGGAATCACCAGGGGAATCCCCCGGGAATGCACCCCGATGGTGCCCTTGCCGCAGACCCCGTATCCGATGATGATACGATCCCCGTCCTCTCTGGCGGAAATCTCGTCAATGGCGTTCTGAAGCTTTTCCTTCAGCAGTTTGGGATTATTGTGCAGGCCACCCTCAAGGAATTTATACTCAAGGTCCATACCCGCCTGACGGGCAAAGGATTTCATATCAACGGCAAGAACTGCGCAGGCAATGACATAGGTTTTTCTTTTCACCATATCCCCCGGATCTAATATTTTAATTTCTCTCTAAGATACTCCTGTCACCGCAACTGTCAATACAAATCATATTGATGGGGATGATGAATTATATTAATGGCTATGGATAAAGGGATTCAAAAGCCCCGGCCACAATGGCCGGGACTTTTCCGGGTGTATTTTCTTAACTTTTGTTTAAAAAAATCATCACCGGGAGCCTGACCTAATCGTCAAGAAATTGCTCAATCGCCTCCGGCAGGGGGCCGTATGCCTGGCTCCAGCTGCCGTTAAAGAGGTTGGCGCCGATGTCGTGCTTTGCTGTCCAGTGTTTTACAAACTGGAAGTTGTAGTCAATGGCAATCTGGAAGAGGTACAGGTCGCTGAAAAGATTTACATAATAAGTGCCGTACCGGGTTCCGCCCATGGATTTGTAATCGATCTGCCCGTCCAGTATAGCCTTCTTGTCAGGTTCTTCTTTGGTGTCGATCCTGACTGATGGCTCCTGGATATCCAGCCTGCCCATTTCCGTTATCCACTGCCCGGCTGACAAGCCCCTTGGACAGTTGTTTCCGTCTCCGATATCCCAATGGGCGGACATTGCCCTTTTGGCCCCTTCCAGTTTATCCCCGGCACTGCCGGGATCAAAGAGACTGCCGTTGGCCTGGGAAAACAGGCTGCACAGCTCAAGAAAAGCGTGGCTGTATTGTACGGGATTGTCCCTTTGGACCGGCTCTTTGCTCCTGCTGTGCCAGCAGGGCCTGTACTGGTACTTGATAAAGCTGAAATCCGGCAGGTGGCCCATCCAGCCGTGCCCCATATAAGTGGTGTTATTGGGCACGGCCACCAGGTTTTCATTGGTCAATAAATAACCGGAGGAGAGGCGCACTGTGGTCCAGTCCTCATTATCCGCACCGCGGTATTTTATCTTCTGGGCGATCTGGCTCGGGACATAGTCTCCTGAAATATCCCAGTATGTGTTTATGGCCTTGTTGGTGGCGCTCCAGTCCTGATGGGCCCAGGTGTCTGCGATGGTGTGTGCCCTGCCCCCCAGCAGCAGAAGACCGAAACGCCTGATAACATCCTCCTTATCCGGACCTTCCAGCAGGGTCTTTCCCCCGGCAGCCAGCCCCAGAATAGCCTCCAGGCGGCTCTTGTCCCGGAGGCAGCGGACGGTATCCCGGATCAGGCAGCGTGACAGGGCGCTCTGGGGGCGGTTGAGCAGTTTTGCAATATCGGCATCAATTCCCAGATCCTCATCAAGATCCACATCACGTATGAGGTGGCCGGGAAGATCACTTGCCACGGCAGCGCCATGCACCTCCTCATGGGTGGGTGCATCCCCCGGATCCGGGTAGTTGCCCGGTGTAAAGTGAAAGGATGCCCACAACCCCCGGCTGCCGCTGACACCTGTGCTCCAGCTCCCCTGGAAAGAGTAACGGGGATAATCCACCTCTGCCAGGATGGTATAGTCCCTGTTCTCTTTTTTCCGGGTTTCCCCGACCATTCTCCAATAGCCGCCATATCTTTCGTTGTCCAGAAAATCAATGAAGTTGGATGCCTTGGCAATGGTTGTGGCCTCCTCCCGGCTGAACCCGCCCCCTATCCTTGCCGCATAATACGCACCGTAATAATGAAAATCCTGATCCATGATCTCTCTCCTTTATCTTATGGGTTTAAAAAATCAGCTGGTTTCATCAAGTTTTTCTTCCCTGGTGTATCTAAAGGATCGCGCAGTGAATAAGACCGGGCCCGGGCATAAGAGAATAAAAGATCCGGATTGTTACGCCCCTTTTTTGAGGTAAGGAATCGCGAAAAAATTAATTCACGTTCTGTGAAGTTATTTTTGCGCAATCCCCTAACGGTAAATCCAGATAATCTTATGTTGCTGAAACCGGAAGAATAGTTTGAACAGGTATCTCAGTGTTTTTTTGGGCTGTTGGAAGACGGCATGGAAAATTTAAACATCAGAAAATATTCCCGGACCAGGATACTACACAATAAAAAAGCGATGTTGTGATGTCAAGAAAAACCTGGGCAGCCTTATCTGTATGAAAAATCA
>JAKSAX010000328.1 GCA_022361395.1 Desulfobacterales bacterium
ACTCCGATTTCAGTTTTTCTTGCGCCTTGCATATGGGCAAGTTTTTATCCAAGCACTGGTTACCGGTCAGCCATTACACTAAATTGTTTTTGAAATATGAGAAAAAGCGGCGCCCTGTCTTATTTATTCTTGCCCGTCTTCCGACTGGGCATCTGTCTCCGGATACACCATCTTACCGCTCATGGACAGGTCGTAGCCGCCATACTCTTCAGCGGTTCTCTGGATGACCTTGCCCTTGAGCAGTGCCAGGAACAGCTGGATGCCCTGGTCAAAAAAGCGGTCTTTGTTGATCAGCAGGTCAAAGCGTTCCCAGTTCAGGGAGACGAAATCAAGCCCAAGCATATTGGCCACTGCCCGGATGCCGGGGCCGGCATGGGCCTTGCCGGAAAGAATGGCCAGTCCGACATCCATGTGTTTGGATACGCAGTTTTCATATCCCCTGATGGTCTCCCCGCGGATGCCCTGTTTTTTCAGCTCCCGGTCAAGGAGCTGACGGGTGCCTGTGCCCAGGCGGCGGTTTACCATGACCAGTTTTTTATCTGCCAGGTCCCGCACGGCGGTTACCTTTTCAGGGTTGCCCTTTGCCACCATCAGGCCCTGTTCCCGCTGGCAGAGGTTGACCACGGCAGGGGCCTGGATCATCTCGTCCTTGATAAAGGGGAAGTTGTACTCTTTGTTGTCCGCCACCAGATGGCTGGCAGCGATGTGGCAGAGGTTCATGCGGAGGGCTTTCAATCCCCCCATGCTGCCGATAAGGCCGAACATGGCCATGTGCTCGGTATGTTTGAGGTTAAAGGTGGTGATCAGTTTTTCCAGGAGCAGGTCGTTGGAACCGGAAATCAGCACCAGGCCGTGATAGGGGGGAAGCTGGGCCATTTCCGGGTAGTTCTCGGTGCCGGTTTCAACCCATTGGCGGACCAGGTCGATGGGGAAGAGCCACTTCCCGGTTACCTTGGATGCCGGCAGGCCTTTCTCAGCAATCAGGGAATATACCATCTTCTCGTTCACGTTGAGAAACTTAGCCACCTGTTTTGTTGTCAGCATCTCACCCATATCAATTTGTCCTTTCCGGCAGGTTTTGCTTTATGATGCTGCAGCCAGGGCTTGGGAAACAGCCGTTACCACCTCGGCCGCAGACATCTGTCCGCAGTCAATTTTAATATCGCAAAATTTATCATACAAGGGCGTCCGTTCTTTGTAAAGATCATCAACACCCCTGCCCGGATCAATGGCCACCCCCCTGGCAACAAGGTCTGAGAGCCGGGTCATGAGCACGGGCAGGTCCACAGCCAGGTAAACAATAGTGGATATCTTTGACAGGTGGGCCATGGCCTCTTCCCTGTAAATCACGGAACCGCCCGTGGCAATGACCTGGTGTGTACAGCCGAGACTCAAAAGGTGCCGGGCCTCAATATCCAGAAAGGCCTCCAGCCCCCTTGCTTCAATGATCTGCGCAAGGGTCATCCGCTCTTTTGTCTGGATCAGGATATCCGTGTCCTGGAAAGCATATCCCATTTTTTTTGCCAGCAATACCCCCACCGTGCTTTTTCCCACGGCAGGCATTCCAATCAAAGCCAGGTTTTCTTCTTTTTTCATCAATTTTACCCATTGGTTTTATAGCAATTCGATATTTTATCATTCATTTCTATGAAAAATATGAATACATGCCTTTCTTATTCTTTGCAAGGCTAAAATCAGTGGACAGGGGCAGAGTCCGGCTTGACTTTCCCACTCCCCCACACTATCTTTGGTTATTTGAAACCCATGATGCGATGAACCGGAAACGGCAAGGCAAATGACCCCACAGATACTCTTAATCGTTGGAAAATCCAACTCAGGAAAAACCACACTGGTGGTAAAACTGATCCAGGCCCTTAAAGAGCGCGGCTATGCAGTGGGCTCTGTCAAACATACCCATGACAGGTTTGATTTTGATAAAGAGGGCAAGGACAGCTGGCGGCATAAAAAGGCCGGGGCTGACGCCACCCTGGTGGTGACGGACTCCCGGGTGGCCATGGTCAAGGACGATGACAGGCTGCCTGTTGAAAAAATGCAGGATTACCTTAAGGGGATGGATATTATCATTGCCGAAGGCTTTAAACGCCAGGCTTTGCCTAAAGTCGAGATTTTCAGGCTGGACAGCAACCATAAGGCGCCCCTCTGCCTGGATGACCCCAACCTTCAGGCCTTTGTGACGGATGCGGATATAAGGCAGGATGTTCCCCGGGAAATTCCCGTGTTCGGTCTTGAGGATATCCGGGAACTGACGGATTTCATAGAGAGTTCTTATCTTGTGCCCGGCGGCCGGGGAGAATAATGAGCCATCCCTTATTTAATATAACCGGAAATGCCCTCCGGATAATTCTCATACTTCTGATTCCGGCCTTTATCACGGACCAGGCCCTGGCAGAGGCAGAGTCACCC
>JAKSAX010000188.1 GCA_022361395.1 Desulfobacterales bacterium
GCGTCTTGAAGTTTGCGTTGTATCTAAATATATGGACACTAAAATGAAAATAGCAGTTCTTGGCGCAACAGGATTTACAGGCTCAGAACTCCTGCGCCAGGCGATTGATCGTCAATACGAGATAAAAGCCCTTGCCCGTTCGCCTGAAAAACTGCAACGCCATAGGGAAGAGATCGAAATAATAAAAGGCGATTATTTTGAAAGGGAAAGCCTATGTGAGGTTATTCAGGGAACTGATGCTGTTATCTCGGCCATAGGCCCCCCGGAGACCCGTAAAAGCGGCTTAACAGCGGAAGATTTCGAAACCGCGTTGAAATGCCTGGTCGAACTGATGAATGAATCAGGTGTGCGAAGATTTATAAATTTAGCAAGCACCGGGACCTCATATGCCGGGGAATCCATAAGTTCAGGCAGAAAAATCCTAAGATTGGCACTTTCCTTTGTTGCGCCCCTGGTGATTCCGGCCAAAGAGGCTGAACTCAAAGTTTTGCAAGGTTCAAATATCCTTTGGACAAGCATACGCCCCCGCTTATTAAAGCGGGGGCCAAGGGCTGTTTTAGAATTGATCTGAAAAAGACCCAGGGACTAAGAGTTGATGTCACCCAATTGGCATCCTTTATGCTCGACAGCATAGACAGCCCGGACTGGGTGAACAAGGCCCCATTTGTCGGTACCAGGTAATAACAACCAAATTCAGGAAGTTTTCTTTTCCCGCGTTGTCAGGCAGCTGGCCTGGCATTGTTTATCCTGCCGTCCTTTACCCGGATCGTCCGGCTGGCGTGGGCTTCCATCTCGGAATTATGGGTGACCATGATGATGGTGTGGCCTTCCCTGTTCAGTCCCTGCAGCAGGCCCATGATCTCATTGGCTGTTTTTGAATCCAGGTTGCCTGTCGGCTCATCAGCCAGGATAATGGGGGGGCGGTTTACGATGGCCCTGGCAATGGCTACCCGCTCCTGTTCCCCGCCGGAAAGCTGGTCCGGCAGGCGGTGGGCCTTGTCAGTCAGCCCCACCCGTTCGATCACGGTCATGGCCATCTCGTTTTTCTCTCTGTTTTTCCGGCCTGTAACCGCCATGGGCAGTTTTACATTCTCCAGCACCGTAAGATAGGGAACAAGCTGGAAAGACTGGAAGATAAAGCCCATGTATTCGCTCCGGAAATCCGCCCGCTGCTCATTGGTCAGGGCATAGAGATCCAGGGAATCCACCAGTATCCTTCCCCCGGTGGGCCGGTTCATGGCTCCCAGGACGGAAAGCAGGGTCGACTTGCCGGATCCTGACTGGCCCGTGACAGTGACAAATTCACCGTCGTCAATGGAGAAGTCCATCTCATCAATGGCAACAACACTTGTATTGCCGGAGGCATAGGTTTTGTTCAGGCTGTGTACTTCGATCAGGTGATTTACCATAGTGCTCCTATAACGCCCTGAGCGCATCAGAGGGGTCCATCCGCCCGGCCTTAAACGCCGGATAAAGGCTGGCCAGGAGGCTTAAGGCAGCAGCCATGAGAAGACTGATACCCCCGAGTTTATAGTTTATTCCGGCAAACACGCCCCCTTCGATGACCACCGGGATAACGCCCCAGGCCACCACATTGCCAAGGGCAAAGCCGGCAATCCCGCCAAAAACACCCAGTACAAGGGCTTCAAGGAGGATGATCTGCATCACATGGGTCTGGCGGAAGCCAATGGCCCTGAAAATACCGATCTCCCGGGTCCTCTCATTGACAGATCCCATCATGGTCACCATGACCAGAAGGGCGCCGATACCGATGACCAGTACAGAGACCCCGAGGGAAAAGGATTTGAACATCTCTATGGACTGCATCTTTGACATCACGGCCTGTTTCATGGCCGTCACCTTTCCGTTGGGAAAGACCTCTGCGATCTGCAGGGTCAGTTCGGTAATGGGGCATCCCCTGCAAAAGGCGGCTATTTCCACCATGGAGACCTTTCCGGGCTTGCCGAGAATGGCCTGGGCCGCTCCCATTTCCGTGATCACGGCATTGTCTTCAGATCCCCCTGTGGGCAGAAGCACCCCGGACACGGTAAAGGTCTTTCCCCCCATGGGCATGGTATCCCCGGGCTCTTTTCCAAGAATTGAGGCAGCGGCGGATCCCAGAAGCACCTGGCTGCCTGAGTCAGGGAACCTGCCCTTTTTCTGCCACCAGGTCTTCAGGGCCAGTTCCTCCTCAAAGATCACCCCCATGAGCAGCACCTTTTTTCCGTCAACCCCGACTGCGCCCAATACTTTTGGGGCCACAACCCCTAAATTCTTAGCATTTTCAATGGTGCGGATCTTTCCCAGGTTTTCCTGGTCAAACTCTTTGACTTCATAGCTGACCCCGCCCACGTCAATGCCGCCGTAATTCAGTGAGAGATTTTCGGTTTTAGGCACCATGACAATATTGGCCCCGAACTTGTCGAGCCGCTCCTCAATCTCCAGGGTCATGGTTTCCGTAATGGCCAGCAGGGTGACAATGGTGGAAATCCCGATTATCAGCCCAAGGGCCAGGAAAAGCATCTTTGCCTTGCGGCGGCGGATATTGCCAAAAGAGATATTATGGAGTCTCACCTTCTGCCTCCTTTTCCGCTTCCAGGGTGGTAATACGCTGCCGGTGACTGACCCGGTTGAGCAGTGCTGCTTTCAAGTCACTCTTTGTGAACAGGGTTGAAAAGGCGGCAGGCGTGGTGTGGCGGCGGTCAAAGGTCACCACCAGCCGGGTGTTGTGGGTATCCAGGGAGGTTCCTGCCACCCCCTCAAGCCGGCCAACCTCCGCCACCATGGCATTGGGCCAGGCCTGGTTGTTCTCCAGTTTGAAGATGGCGTCATCCAGATAGCGGGTTTTCATATAGGAAACCGCCCCGGGCACACTCAGGGAGGCCATAC
>JAKSAX010000466.1 GCA_022361395.1 Desulfobacterales bacterium
AGGCCATGTCCAGCGGCACCACATGCTGTTTTACCTGCTCTTTTTCGCCGGATTCATTGCCTGTAATTTTGTGTTTTTCGAACCCCTGATCATGCTCCTTCTGGTGGCCCGTCCCCTGTATGATGCCGCGGCAATTTTCGGTATACCCGAAACAACGGCCCAGCCCATATTCATCTGCCTGGGTATGATCGGTTTTTTTGTGGTTTACTTCAGGTATATTTTCGGATTTTTCATGCGCCATTTTGAACGCCAGGCCGACCTTCACGTGTTTAATTTCCAGGCCAGCCCCTCTGCCCTGATTTCCACTTTTTACAAGATTGCCTCCATGAGCCGCCAGTCAATTGATAAGCCCAACTGGCACCATTTCAGCATTGGCCAGCGTATCCGCTTTCTTGAGCGCTGCAGGGAAAACCCGGAGCTAATCGGGCGGCACCATACCCGTGTCAAGAAAATGATCGCAGGCTATGCACTGGCAGTGGTCATGCTTTTTTCCCTGGGATACAGTCTCAGTTACGGCAGCCTGAGTGAGCCTTTCGGCAGGTATGTTGCCGGAAAGATCCTGATTCAGCAACTGGAGGTGAATCCTGAGAACTCAGACCTTTATGTCTTTGTGGGAGATTATTATTATAATGACAAACTCTACGCCAAAGCCCGGGATGCCTATGAAAACGTGCTTCGGATTGATCCTGAAAATGTCCATGCCCTGAATAACCTGGCCTGGCTCCTGACCACCTGCCCGGAAGAAGCGTTCAGGGATGTAAAAAGGGGGCTGGATCTGGCGGAGAAGGCATTGGCCATACAGGAGGAGGACTTTATCCTTGATACCTATGCCGAGGCCCTGTTCATGAACGGCCGCAGGCAGGAGGCTTACGTGGCAGCCAAAAAAGCGCTGGGAATGGCCACGGATAAAAGGGCGTATTACCGGGGGCAGGTGAACCGGTTTAAAAACAGTCTGTAATCAAATCCCAACAGGCAGGAAGGCCAGCGTATGCACGGCCTCCTTGATCAACCGGTCCCCCCGGCCCGCAACAACCAGGGCCATGGTGTCCTGAAGGGATATCAGCTTTCCGAACAGGCGTTCAAAACTCAGGTTTTGGACCGGCCCGTCGCAGATGTTCGTGGCAAAGTAAAGGCTGCCGTCAGGTTTATACCGTGTCTTCAGGCGCCAGACCAGGATCTCAATATTCCTGGCAGAGTTGTAAAGGTTCTGGGCTTCCAGGAAATCCAGCAGGAACAGATCGCATTTTTCATTGTAAGCGGTGTAGAGCATGGTAAACAGCCCGTAGATCACAGCATACACCCGGTCGCCCTCAAAATCCGGCTCAAAACCCAGGAGAATGGCATCTGTGCCAGTTTTTGCGCTCAGTACAGGGTCAGGGGGCAGGGGAGGGCATTGGAAAATTCTGGAAATCTGGGAGTCAATGGTGGCACCCGGAGATCTGGCAAGCTCCTCGGAGTTCATCTTGTAAAGCTTGCGGGTCAGGGATTTCAGCAAAATTACCGTCTGGTCAATGTGGATATCCGAGACCATGTTGATATCTGACTTGGCCAGGGTCTCAACTTCAAAATCAGATGAGACACACCCGGCCGTCACAGATATAAAACAGGTTAAAATAAACCAGATAAAAGCCCTGCTGTTTTTATGAAGCGTTTCCAGATTTAAACTCTTCGATCCCCTGGTGCATGGTTTTTACTGCCAGCTGGATACAATGGTGTTTTTTCTCGGGAATATTTTCCAGAACCTTGAATACGTCGCCGTCATTAATGGCAAGGGCCTCATCCAGGGTTTTCCCCTTGGCCAGGTCCACTGCTGCCATGGCTGCTGAAATGGCTCCTGCGCACCCTGTTATCTCATAGCGGATATCTTCAATTTTCTTTTCATCATCCAGCTTGAGATAGATCTTCATAATATCTCCGCAGGATCCGACTTTCTCGGAAATCTGATCTGCGTTTTCAATATGACCCATATATTTTTTTTCAAGGTAATAATCAATGGCCGGATCGGCATAACCGGCTTCTGACAGCATTTTACGTTCAGCACCTGATGTTGTAATTTCAGTAACCACTTAAGTTTTCCTCATTTTACGCCCTAAACAAAAACAAATATTTTACCGGGCTATGGAATAAAATACTTATTTATTTTCTATGTATAATAACCCTCCTACAATAATGAATTTGCCTTTGATGTCAAGAAAAATGAAATGACGGGGAAAAGATGGCCTGAAATGCACGTAAAATTCCCTTGACAGGGATTCCATGATTTGTGCATAGATTAAGGGAGCGCGTAAGAATCAGTTCACACTAGTTCAGGACGGGACACATCATGGGAACCGGAAAACCTAAGTCCTTTAATGTCAGGGAAAGAATAGTCAGGCTTAAACTTATTGACGGCACCCTTGTCAACGGCCAGGTAAACGTTGCCCATGAGCCGGGATATGATCGCCTGTCAGATCTTGTCCGCGAAACTGAAGACAGTTTTCTGGTTTTGTTCAATGTCACCCTTTACGGCCGGGAAAACGAAAATCCGGTGAAACATAAAACATTGTTTGTCAATAAGACTCATATTCTCTGGATCGAACCTGATGAAGAGCAGAAATAGTACTTGTGATTATAGTCGGTTATGATATGCTAACAGCATACATCCAATTAGTCAGCCTTTAACCGTTAACAGCTGTAGCTTATATACCATATTCATTATCACCTTGGCTAAAGGAGATCACGTTATGAAAGAGTTGATTAAGTTTATCGCACAAGCACTGGTTGATGACCCTGAACAGGTCGATGTCCAAGAAATCAAAGCACAGCAGACCCTTGTGCTGGAGTTGCGGGTGTCCAAAGAAGATCTCGGAAAAGTGATCGGAAAAAAGGGAAGAACCGCCCAGGCCATGAGGACCATTCTGTCCTGCGCTTCAGCCAAAGAGCAGAAACGGGTTATTCTGGAGATCGTAGAGTAGCAGGATTCTGAGTAAATCTGTAAAACAGTCACAACCATGCATGAGTTATTTACCAAAGACACGTGCATTGGAGTTTGGAATACAGGCCGGTGCACACCGGCCTCTTTAATTCGCCCGGCTGCCCTGTTATGGCCGGTTTTCCTTCCGGGAACGGCTTTCCGTCTTCTTTAAAGGCTTTCGTCCGGATATAAATTTCCTGCCACCGGTACGGCCCGGGGCATTTTTTTATGAATGGTGAAAAAACGGGGTGTTTTTCCGCGGATGGGGAAAAACACCCCGTTTTCCCATGGACGAGCCCTTAATCCCTCCTTGTTTGCTGCAGTATAATGTCTTGAAATAAATAACGAATCTCGTTTTATCCTCATCTTTTCAGTCATTGGTACACTCCTTGCCAATATCCCATGCAAATCAAAATTTGTTTGAACCCGACCAGAGGCATGGATATGAAGCAGCCCGGTATTTATGACAACCCGTACTATAAATCGTTAACCCGGAATATGATTCCAACGGTGGTCATTGTTTCCTTTACCCCGATGATCCTGGTCTCCCTGGTGATTCTTTATCATTTTCAGGTCTCCTACACCGAAAAGGTTAAGGCTCATCTCAAAGAGCTGGTGTTAAAGCACAAACAGGATATTGACACCTTCCTGGCCGAAGAGACCAGTGATCTTTCCGTGCTTTCCAAAAACTTCGACATTGAGCAGCTTCGGAATCAGGCCTTTCTTGAAAAAGAGCTCTTTGTCCTCCAGAGCGAGCACCGGGGGGCCTTTGTAGATATCGGCCTTATCAATAACCGGGGCAGGCAGGTTGCCTATGCAGGGCCCTTTAAACTGGGCAGGGCCGATTACTCCGATTCCGACTGGTTCAACCAGGCCATCAACCGGGATGTCTTTGTTTCCGATGTGTTTTTAGGCCTGCGGGGGCTGCCCCATTTTATTATTTCCGTAAAAAAAGAGGTCAACGGCCAGCCCTGGATTCTAAGGGCCACCATTGATTTTGTCTCCTTTAACAACCTTGTGGAGAATATCCGCATCGGGGAAACCGGGTTTGCACTGATTATCAACCGGAAAAACGAATTCCAGACAAATCCCCGGTTCAACCTCACCTTTGGCAAAGTCCTGTATGACCGCTTCCTGGATGAAACCACCCGGGATAAGGACGGGGTGCAGATCCTTGAACATAAAGACGGGACCGGAGACGGGTATATCTACGTCTCTTCTTTTCTCAAAAACGGGGAGTGGCTCCTGGTTTACCGTCAGAATACATCGGATGCATTTTCCATTATCCGGCGGGCCCAGAACCTGGCCATGCTGATTTTTGTCATCGGGGGGCTGGGTATAATTACCATGGCCGTCTTTTTTTCCAGGCGGATGGTGGGCTTCATTGCCAGGGCGGACAGGGAAAAGGAAATGATGAACCACCAGATGATAGAGACCGGGAAGCTTGCCTCCATAGGCGAACTGGCCTCGGGTGTGGCACATGAAATCAATAATCCCGTGGCCATCATGATGGAGGAAGCCGGATGGCTCCAGGACCTGTTGGAAGATAACGGACTGCAGGGTCTGTCCGCCGGGGAAAATCTTGAGGAGTTCAACCGTGCCCTGAACCAGATCCGCACCCAGGGGGGACGGTGCAAGGAGATCACCCATAAGCTTCTCTCATTTGCCCGGAAAACCGAAAGCGGCAGCCAGAAAGTGGATATCGGGGAACTGGTCAGGGAGATCCTGGACCTGACCCGGCAGCGGACCAAGTACAGCCACGTGGATATTGAAACGGCCATAGCCGACTCTATCCCCTGTATCCGGGCCTCACGCACGGAACTCCAGCAGATTCTACTGAACCTTGTCAACAATGCCATTGATGCCATGGAAAACACCGGCGGCACAGTGACCGTTGAATGCTGCTTTGTTTCGGACCACATACATATCATTGTTTCAGACACAGGCCCGGGAATCCCCGAATCCAACCTGCCCAGAATTTTTGATCCCTTTTTTACCACCAAGCCCGTGGGCAAGGGAACAGGGCTGGGGCTCTCCATCTGTTACGGCATCATCCGGAAGATGGGCGGGGACATCAACGTTCAAAGCACCTTAAACCGGGGAACCGCCTTTGATGTGCGGCTGCCCGTACAGATCGCAACAACACCGGTGCCGGTCCAGTGTGCCGGCCCGTTTAACGTATAAGAACCCCTAAGAAAAAGGAAAACACTCATGATAGATGCAAATGTACTATTGGTGGACGATGAGCAGGATTTTGTCAGCACCATGGTGAAACGTCTGAAAAAGAGGAAGCTCACCATTGATACCGCATTCAGCGGGCAAGAGGCTCTGGATCGCCTGGCAGCCGATTCAGACATTGAGGTGGTGGTTCTGGATATCAAGATGCCGGGAATGGACGGGGAGCAGACCCTGCGGCAGATCAAGACACATCATCCCCTTGTGGAGGTCATCATGCTCACCGGCCATGCCACTGTGGAGTCCGGGATTGAAGGGATGAAGCTGGGGGCGTTTGACTACCTGACCAAACCCTGCGAACTGGATGTCCTCCTTGCCAAGGTGGATGAAGCCGCCATGAAAAAACGGCGGCATGAAGAGAAAATCGTTGAAGCCCGTATCAAGGAAATCACCCTTCGCCGGGCCTGATGGGAACCTGTCTTATGTGCATTAAAACAAAACCCCTTGACCTGCTTGTGGTTGACGATGAGCAGGGGTTTGTCCGCGTTCTTTCCAAGCGGATGGAGCGGCGGGGAATACGGGTGGCTGGATCCCACACCGGTTCCCGGGCCATTCAATTATTGCGGCACCAGGATTTTGATGCGGCTGTGGTGGATCTGAAAATGGAGGATATGAACGGCATTGAAGTTCTGAAAATCTTTAAGAAGATGGTTCCGGAACTGCCCGTGATCATGCTCACCGGCCACGGCTGCGAAGCCGCTGCAAAGGAAGGCATGGCCTCAGGGGCGGCAGAGTATCTGACCAAGCCCTGCAGCCTTGATGAGTTGATTGATGTCATCCGCAGGGCGGCAGGCCCGGACGGAGAGGAGGCTGTATGATCCCCTGCCGGGCAAAGGTCCTGTTCGTGGACGATGAAACCCCATTTCTGGATACCCTGGTCAAGCGGATGAGAATCCGGGGCCTGGATGTACACGGTGTGGATTGCGGTGATTCAGCCCTGGCCTATCTGGGGGCCTGCCACGTGGATGTGGTGGTGCTGGATGTCCGCATGCCCGGGGCAGGGGGGCTGGAGGTGTTGAAACAGATCCGGCGCCACTGGCCGGATGTCGAAACCATCCTTCTCACCGGCCATGCATGCATGGCATCTGCCATGGATTCCATGCACCTTGGCGCCTTTGACTACCTGATGAAACCGGTGGCCCTGGAGGATTTGATATTCAGGATCGAGGATGCATACGAAAAAATAATGCTGAGGGAATCGGCCCATGGCGAAAAATAAAATTAAGCCGCTGTATACGGCTGATAATCACGCACAAAAATAAACGAGGAAACAACATGAATTTTTTTAAACAATGGGGCAGATTTATGATGATGGGCGCAAGGGCCCATGCAAAGTGGGAACTGGAAACCTCCACACGGATTCTAAACAGCAGAAAGCGCATGATGCTTCTGGGCTTTCTGCTCATACCCGTCATATTGGGCGGAGTGGTCTGGGCCGATCAGATCGGTGCCTCTGGCCTGCCTGAACTTCTGGGCGGGAAAAAGGCCTACAGCCCGGCTTTTTACTCCATGGGGATATTTATTATCTCCATTTTGATCGGCGTGGGTGCCGGCCTGATTACCGGCTGTATCGGTGCCGGCGGCGGATTTATTATTGCACCCGCCCTCATGAGTGCCGGGATTAAAGGGATACTGGCCGTGGGTACAGACCTGTTCCATATCTTTGCCAAGGCCATCATGGGCAGCGTGATCCACCGGAAAATGGGGAATGTGAATATCCCGCTGGCCTTTGTCTTTCTCATCGGTGCCATTATCGGGGCCACTGCAGGGGGCCTCATCAACCGGATCCTCTATGAGATCAACCCGGTGCTCAGTGATGCCTTTATCACCACCATTTATTCGGGCATGCTCGGATTCCTGGGCTTCTACGCCCTGATCGACTACCTGAAGGCCAGGAAATCCGGTGCGGCAGATGCCGGCGCCCATGGCGGGGACGAAGGGGCGGAACTCGGCAACCTGCCAAAAAAACTTCAGGGCGTCAAGGTTCCCCCCATGGTGACGTTCGACCATGACCTTACCCCCGGCGGCCGGAGCATCTCCTGGGTATTTCTCGTACTCAGCGGCGCCCTTGTGGGGCTTGCCGCAGGCATCATGGGTGTGGGCGGCGGTTTTCTGACCTTTCCCATCTTTGTGTACATGCTGGGTGTCTCCTCCATGACCACCGTGGGAACCGATATCTTTCAGATCGTTTTCACAGCAGGCTATGCCGGCATCAGCCAGTACGCGGTTTACGGGTTTATATTCTACACCCTGGCCATGGGCATGCTTTTAGGCTCCCTTCTGGGGGTACAGATCGGTGCCATGGTCACCAAGGTCGTAAAAGGGGTGACCATACGCGGTTTCTATGCCATGGCCGTTCTTGCGGGATTTGTTAACCGGATCTTTGCACTGCCCGGCAAGCTCGGGGAAATGGAGGTGATTTCAATTTCAAAGCAGACAGGTGATATACTGAACACCATGGGGATCTGGGCATTTTTCATTGTGATCGGCTGTTTCAGTGTATGGGTGATCGGCACCTTTCTGCTGAACATCGGCAAACTCAAGGGCAAGGAGGCAAACTAATGATTACAGACAAAAGATTATTTTTTACGGGTGCAGGCCTTCTGGTTTCATTCACCCTGGTCTTTATCCTGATTTTTTCACCTGTATTCAACGGGCAGAACGGGCTTGAATACCTGGATGACCTTTATAATTCCATCTCAAAGGGGTCTGCCTATTATGTACCGAAATTAAAGGAAGATGCGGCAAAGGTCCGGGGTAAGGCCGTCTCCCTGAATCTGACCCTGGAGAACCCTGTCCTGGCCGGGCAGGTCGAGGCAATGTTTGTTAAATCCGGTGCGGCTGTGACCCGTTCGGAGAGCGATCTTATTGTCAAAGGGGACCTTGGCGCCATTCTTGACAATTGCCTGGCCGATACCGATGCCATGTACCGCAACCAGGGGCAGTCGGTGGCGGAAAAATACGGGATCCATGAAAAACGGGTGCTTTACAATTGGTGGACTGCGGCCAAACTCATGGACAAGGATTTAAAACGGCAGAAATTGTTCCAGGAGGCCAAGCTGGTCACCACGGTGAAGAAAAAGGGGCTGGAAACCTCTTATAATTATTACACCATAGAACCCCGGAAAATTTCAGACAAATGGGGAATTGTGATGTTCTCCCTTATTTTCTATGTGATCTATACCCTGTGGTACGGGTTTGCTATCATGTATCTGTTTGAAGGCTGGGGGCTCCAGCTTGAGCATTAATCCTGTGTAGATAGGGGTGCCGGGGGCGGTTCCGCTCCCGGTGCCCCATTAAAAGGAAATCATGAAATTTATACGCCGGTTCATAGAAAAGATTTTCACGGGTTCCCGGGCCGGGAAGGCCGGGAACGGGACTTGCCGTGATACAATATCCGAACCGGATTTCAGGCAGCGTTACCATACCTTCAAGCTATTGCTCAGTGCAAACAACAGGGCGCTTGAAGCCATGGCTGACATGGAAACCCTGCTGAAGGCGTCCCGCCCCTTCGGCATGACGGATATCAGGGCCCTTACCACCTCATCCCTGGTCAACGTGTTCAGGATGATGCAGAAACTGGACGCCCTGGCCCCGGGAAAATACCGCAGCCTCTTTGACCGGTTTGACGCCATCCGTGCCGCTGTTGAGAAACTGATGGAAAAAAAAGCGCTGCCTGCTGACCGCCGCCTGGTCATTCCCCTTGAGGAGACGGACAAGCAGGATTCGGATCTGGTGGGCGGAAAAATGGCCAATCTGGGAGAATTGAAAAACAGGCTCGGCCTGGAAGTTCCCCGGGGATTTGCCATCACTGCCCGGGCCTATGAAGACTTCTTAACCGCCAATGATCTCCAGGCGGAAATAAACCGGCGCATCCAGGCATCCGGCGATTCCGATATAAAGACCTTGTTTCAGCTCTGCGCCGATATCCAGACCCTGATTATAAACGCCCGGGTCCCTGAAAGCCTGGCCCGGGCCGTCCGGGACGCCCTGGACGGCCTGGTATCCGAAACCGGCCACTCCCCCTTGCTGGCGCTGAGAAGCAGTGCCATTGGTGAGGACAGAGGAGACATCTCCTTTGCCGGCCAATATCAGAGCCTGCTCAATGTCTCGGCCAATGATGTTCTTGATGCCTATAAACAGGTGGTGGCGGGCAAGTACAGCCTGACAGCGGTCACTTACCGCATGAACCGGGGGTTCCGGGATGAGGATATTCCCATGTGCGTGGGCTGCATCTCTATGGTGGATGCCCTTGCCTCAGGTGTTATTTACTCCCACAACCCCTTTGACATCCATGATGACTCCGTTTTCATCCATTCCACTTTGGGGCTGTCCGGGGATCTGGTGGACGGTTCCGGCACCGCTGACCTGTTTGTGGTGCGGCGGGGAAAAGAGGGGGCATCCCCACTGAAAGTTATTCATACGGAAGTCCGGAACCGGCCTTCAATCTCACGGGATACCATAAGGCGCCTTACTGAACTCACGGTTAAAACGGAATCCCACTACGGTATTCCCCTGGACATAGAGTGGGCCATGACCGGCCCGCCTGAATCCGGGATCTATATTCTTCAGTGCAGACCCCTGGGACGTAAACCCGGCAATGGCCGGGCCGTGAACCCGGTTCCGGCGGTTTCAGACAACTTCCCGGTGCTTGCCCGGGGCGGCATCACCGCAAGTCCCGGGATTGCCGCAGGCAGGATCTTTCCGATCAACAGCACGGAAGACCTGCTCGGTTTCCCGGACGGGGCCGTTCTTCTAGCCTCCCATGCCCTGGCCCGGTGGGCATCTGTGCTGGGCCGGGCCGCTGCCGTGATTACAGGGCAGGGCAGCTTTGCCGGGCACCTTGCCAATGTGAGCCGCGAATTCGGGGTGCCGGCCCTGTTCAGCCTGGATGGGGCGGTTACCCGTTTGCCGGCAGGCATGGTGGTCACCGTGGATGCAGACAATGGTGTTGTTTATGAGGGCCGGGTAGAGGCTCTCCTCGACCTTGACCTCCCAAAGGCCAACCTCATGGCCGGAAGCCCTGTGTACGGCATACTGGAGGAAATCTGCGGCCATATTGTGCCCCTTAACCTTCTGGATCCGGACGACATTGAATTCAAACCGGAAAACTGCCGCACCCTCCATGACATCACCCGGTATATCCATGAGCGTTCGGTCCGTGAAATGTTTCATTACGGTAAAACCCGGGGCAATGCCGGAAGAACCGCCAAGCAACTCTTCCACAAGGTGGCCATGCAGTGGTGGGTCCTGAACCTGGACAACGGGTTCACCACCGAGGTGCCGGGCAGATATATCCGGACGGAACAGATCGCCTCCCGGCCCATGCTGGCCGTATGGGAAGGGATAACGGCGGTTCCCTGGGACGGCCCGCCTCCTGTGAACACCAGGGGATTCCTGTCCGTTATGTTCCGGGCCACGACAAACACCGCCCTGAATACAGGGCAGCGGTCAAAATATGCGGATAAGAATTTTTTCATTATCTCAAAGGAGTACTGCAGCCTCAGTGCAAGACTGGGGTTTCACTTCACCATCCTGGAAAGCTTTGCCGGAAAAAGGCCCCAGGAAAATTATATCACTTTCAGATTCCAGGGGGGGGCAGCCGATTTTAACCGCAGGCTCAGCCGGGTTTCTTTTATCGGTGATCTCTTGTCCCGATACGGGTTTGACACTATAATCAAGCAGGACAACCTGTCGGCCCGGATCAAAGGGGGAGATCAGCCGTATATCCTGGGCCGGCTCAGACTCCTGGGATATATGATTATCCATACCCGGCAACTGGACATGGTTATCAGCGATGAGCATCATGCCCGGCAGTACCGGAACCGTTTTAAACATGATATTGACAGGATACTGAGGCAGGATGCCGGAAATAATTGACAAAGAGGAAGACTTGAGTACATTCACATCAACAGCCCTGGCATTAACCGCGGCCTGTATTGCAACCCTGGACAGGACCGGTGAAATTCTCCGGCTTGTCCCCCACGATCTTTTTAACCGGGATGATGCCGCTGAAATGACAGGCCGCCCCTGGTCACAGTGTTTTGTACCGGTGAACGGTCCCAGGGGCAGCACCGCTGTCAAACCCGCACCGGAGACCGTTTATCTTACCGCCTTCAGGGACCGGTTCATTGAGTGGCGCTTTACCCCTTATTCAGACCAAGAGGGCGCCTGTCTCATGGGAGCGGGACAGGACGTCACCGCCCATATCATGAACGCCCGTCAGCTGGACAGGGAGAAATCCACTCTCATCGGCCGCAACCTGGAACTCAAATGCCTCTACGGCATTGCAACGCTTCTGGGCAGCTCCTCTCTGAACCTGGAGCAGAAACTGGGCTCCATGGTCTCCCTGCTGCCCCCGGCGTTCCAATACCCGGGCCTTGCCGTTGCCCGGCTGGTTATTGATGACACCGGATATGCCTCAGGCCGGTTTCCCGACGCCGCAAGCCTCATGTCGGAACCCATACGTATCAACGGCCGGGACCGCGGTGCCCTGACCATTGCCTATGATGAAAAAGAGGTATCTTCCGGTCAGGCCGGCACCCTTTTTTCCAGGAAGGAGAAGCAACTGCTGAGAACCGTGGTCCAGCAGCTCACCCTGGCCGTTGAAAAGGAAGAGGGTGAGATCAGGCACAGGGACCTGGAACACCAGCTCCAGCATGCCGACCGCCTGGCCACCGTGGGGCAGCTTGCCGCCGGCATTGCCCATGAACTCAACGGCCCCCTGAACAATATCCTGGGATATGCCCAGCTGGCAGGCAAGCAGCAGGACCTTCCGGAACAGGTGTATACAGACCTGGACAATATTGTCCGCTTTTCCCTGCACACCCGGGAAATCGTTAAAAAGGTCATGCTGTTCAGCAGGCAGACACCGCCGAAGCAGGAGGTTGTAAATCTCAATACCGTTATACGGGACAGCCTCTACTTTACCGAACCCCTGTGCAGTAAAAGCGGGGTGGACATTCACTGTGATCTGGCGGACGAACTGCCCGACATGACAGCGGATTCCTCCCAGCTTCACCAGGTCATGGTGAACCTGATTGTCAATGCAGCCCAGGCCATGCCCGAAAGCGGGGGCAGGATTATCATCAGCACCGGCAGGATCTCGGATGCCGAGTTGTTTATGACGGTGGATGATACCGGGGACGGGATGGATGATGAAACCCTTCTGCACTGCTTTCTACCCTTTTACACCACCAAGGATGTGGACAAGGGAACAGGACTGGGACTTTCGGTGGTCCACGGAATTGTCGAATCCCACGGCGGAATCATCACGGCGGACAGCACCCCGGGAAAGGGGACCCGGTTTAAAATCGTTTTTCCGGTGGACCAAGAGACCTTCCGGACAGGAGAAACCCATGTATAAAATTCTGGTGGTAGATGATTCAAGGCCGACCCTGGAAGTGATTCAGCGCAACCTTTCGGCCCACGGGTTTGATACCTATACCTGCAACAGCGTCCCGGATGCGGTCCGGTTCCTTTCCGAAAGCACCATTGACCTCATTATCACGGATTATAAGATGCCGGGCCGGAGCGGCCTGGATCTGATCCGCTATATCAGGGACAACCTGGACAACCTTGAGATCATCATGATCACCGGTTACCCCGATATTGAAGGGGCGGTCCAGGCCGTAAAGGACGGGGCCGACGAATACCTGGTCAAACCCTTTACCGATGCGGAACTGCTCTCGGCAGTCCGCCGCATGATAGAGAAACTGAGCAGCCGCAGGGTTGTGGAGTCCACCACCGGTCCCGCCAAAACATTCGGCATCATCGGTGATGCCCCTAAAATGCTCCACGTTTTCCACCGCATTGAAAAAGCCGCCTCAACCAATGCAACCGTTCTGATATCCGGGGAGAGCGGCACAGGAAAGGAAATCGTGGCCAGGGCCATTCATTATAACTCGGACCGGCGGCGCAGCCCCTTTGTCCCGGTCAACTGCACGGCCATCCCGGACAACCTCCTGGAGAGCGAATTGTTCGGCCATGTCAAAGGGGCCTTTACCGGCGCCCGGGACAACCGGGAAGGCTTTTTCCAGATAGCGGACGGCGGTACCGTCTTCCTGGACGAGATCGGGGATGCCTCAATGAACATGCAGGGAAAACTGCTCCGGGTCCTCCAGAACAAAGAAATCCGCCAGGTCGGATCAGGAAGGATCCAGCATGTGGATACCAGGATAATTGCCGCCACCCACAAAGACCTTCCCGGCCTGGTCAGGAAGGGCCTGTTCCGTGAGGATCTCTTTTACCGCCTCAACGTCATTGACGTACCCGTGCCGGCCCTGAACGAAAGGCGCGACGACATCCTGCTGCTGATCAACTATTTTATCGAGCAGTTCTGCACGGAAATGGGCCGGGATATCCCGAAGATCTCCGACAATGCCCTGAACGCCCTTAAACAGCATGCGTGGCCCGGAAATGTCAGGGAACTTGAAAACCTGATCCAGCGCCTCATGGTCATCGTGGACCACGATCCCGTCCGCTGCTCGGATCTGCCCGAGACCATGAGAACAGGGGTGCCGGTTGGGAAAACAGCCCACCTCCGCCTTGAAGATGTTGTCAACGCCCACATCAGGGAGGTGCTTACCAGTGTGAAGGGGAATAAAACCCGGGCCGCCGGAATTCTGGACATAGACCGTAAAACCCTGGGTGCCAGGCTGAAGAAAATGGAGGGGGAACAACCATGATCTATTTCTTACTGGAAAAACGGTTTAATTGAAATAAAAACCTTTTCCGGTCTGATGCAGGTTTTATCTCTGCAAGAAGTTAAGTTTTCAGTAAATTTTAACAGACAGCAGAAGTTCGATTTTCTGTGTGTCATTGTCATTTTTCTTGACTTCGAATGGTTCTCTGTCTATTACTCTGTTTCAAAATTTAATTTTCTTATCTTAACGGAGTGGAGATCAATCAATGAACTTACTCAAGATGAATCTGGTCTGTCTTGTTTCTTTTCTGTTTCTGTTTTCCTGCGCAACCGTTGAAAAACCTGAAATTGAAAAAGTAAAATCCAAACCGGTTGCCAGCAAGACAGTTCAACATGAAAAAGAACACCCTCAGTTGAAAAAAGGACTTAAAAGGAAAGTTGCCATTGCACGGTTTTCCAATGAAAGCAGGTATGGGCAAAGTTTCTTCGTTGATAAGAATAACGACCGGATAGGAAAGCAGGCTGTTGACATTCTCTCTGCTAAATTATTGGAGACAGAAAAGTTTATCCTCGTTGAAAGAGCTGATTTAGATAAAATCACAAAAGAGTTGGCAATGGAAGATTATGGGCCATTGAAGAATATGGCAGATTACCTTGTCATTGGATCTGTTACGGAATTTGGCAGGAAAGACCAGGGAAAAGTCGGCATTTTTAGCCGGACCAAACGTCAGATCGCATTTGCAAAGGTTCATTTGAGGCTGATCGAGGTGAGAACCGGCCAGGTGCTTTACTCGGAAGAAGGCGAAGGTGAAGCATATTCGGAAGCAGGCAGCGTGTTCGGTGTCGGTGAGAGAGCCGGATATGATTCTGCGATAAATGATAAAGCGCTGGAGGCGGCCATCATTGATTTGTCTTCAAACATAATTGAAAATCTGCTTGATAGGCCTTGGAAAAGCTATATCCTCGATGTCGCAGATAATAAACTAATTATTGCCGGGGGTAAAAGTCAAAATATAAAAATGGGTGATGTATTTAAGGTGGTTAAAGAAGGAAAAAAGGTTAAGAATCCACAAACAAATACTACCATTACGTTGCCGGGGGAAAAATTCGGCATGATCAAGGTTGTTTCTCTTTTGGGAGAAACGCCGGAGTCTGAGGTTTCATTATGCGATATCATTGAAGGGGATATGTCTGAGTATATTTCGGGAAATGATTTTACTGAATTATCTGTTCAAGAAAATAATTAGGAAATAGTCGATATGAAATTGTCAAAAATACTTGTCCTCCTCCTTTTTTTCTTCCTTTTCGGTTGTGGCCTTAAAGAAGGCGTCATTCAAAAAGATGCGAGAAGTTATCTCTGGTTTACCGGGAATACTAAAGATGCGATTGTGTTGATTGATGATCTGACCCCGTTTAATTTGAATACGGCAAATGAAAAAGAGAGTGGCGCTAAAACCAGATATTATGAAGTGGCTCCCGGGAAACACACCATCGTTGTTACCAGGAACAATAAAGAAATTGTAAAACGAATCGTTCTTCTGGGTGACGGAATTACAAAGGAGATACAAATTCCATGATAAAAAACAGTGTATTGATCGTAATCTTATTGTGCGTGCTGACTGCCGGATGTACAACCACTCAAAAGCAATACTATTTTGGTGATTATTCAAATACTTTATATGATTTTGAAAAAGATAAAAGCGAGGAAACCCTTGCTGAACATAAAGAGCAGCTTGAGCATATTGTTTCGGAATCAAAGGAAAAAAGTATTCATGTCCCGCCTGGAATTTATGCTGAGTTAGGGTATATTTACTTGAAGGAAAATAAACCCAAAGAGGCAATTGCCTTTTTTAAAAAAGAATCAGTACTTTATCCTGAATCCAAACAATTCATGGACAGGCTCATTCAGCGGTCCTGCAATGAGAAAATCTAACTCTTATCACAAGGTGAGTTCATTGAAAAAATATACTATCTCAGTTTCATTTTTACTTCTTTTTTTGTGTGCATCCTGTGCCACGGTTCCCAAAACCACAAAGTACTCAGAATTTCCACTGATGTATGAGGAGAATGTCACATCTATTTTAATACTGCCGCCTATGAATGAAACCACGGCTGCTGATGCCAAGGAGTATTATGCGACAACTATCCAGGAGCCGTTAACCTATTCCGGCTATTATGTTTTTCCTTATCCGGTGACATCTGAGATCCTACAGATGGAGGGAATCTATGACTCCGAACTCTTATTAAATACGCCGCTGTTTAAGTTCAAGGAATTCTTTGGAGCGGATGCTGTCTTGTTTACCCGGATTAAAAAATGGGATTTAAATTATATCATAATTGACTCCAATCTTACGGTTGCTGTTGAGTGCCAGCTTAAATCCACATCCACAAATCGGGTGCTGTGGGAGTATAACGGTACTGTTGTTGTGAACCTGTCTGGGAATACCAGCACTGGAAACCCATTGGCCGATTTAGTTGCAAAGGCTGTCGTTGCTGCCATTAGTTCTGCTGTCGTCGATTATGTGCCCTATGCGAGGCAGGCAAACTATAAAGCCATTTCTTCACTGCCTTATGGACGATATCACCCTCAATATACCAAAGATAAAAATGTTGAAATAATTGATCAAACACCGCCTGAAAAGACAAAGGCGAAATAGGTGTGACCGCGTTTGAGACCGGATGGGAAAATAAATTGTAAATAGTTTCTGTAGAAAAACGATGGATTCAGCCGTGTTGGAGCGTATAGCTTTTGCCTGATTCAGAGCATCCAAAAATTCTAATCATCGTTCAACCACAAAATTTTAAATTTTTGTTGAGAATATGCCCACTGTGCACATTCCTTTACATCGCTTACCAAAATTCCATTTACAAATATTGCTTTCTGGCTCAAGCTTATAGAAGTGAGCCAATTTTTTGAAGATTGAAGGTCACGACACTCAAGCTGATGTAGCTTTGAAAGGCCTCCCACCCTTTCCAAGAGCAACGATCAAGACCATAAGCCCGCATCAAACCTGAGATTAAACCTTCAATACCGGCTCGGTATCGCTGTAACCGCCTGAACCACCTTTGCTTTTCAATTTTCTGTCGATCCTTGGATCGATAGCCCGGTTTACATATGGAGACACGTTTAACTCCTGAGGCATAGGCTGCCTTTTCATTATCTGCACTGAAAAAACGTCGATCTCCAGCAAATGCCCAGGGCGATTTACCATACTGCTTTTTGTGATTGCCAAGAATATTCGGCACCATATCTCCATCTGAAGGGTTTCCTCTAAAACACCGGCATTGTGTGATAATACCGCTTTTACCCGAGGCAATTAGCACTTTATGTCCAAACTCTGTGGGACAATGGCTTTTACCTCTTTTAATGATATCAGTGTGTTCCTCAAATATGGAAACGATCTTTTCACTGGCAGGCACCTTCTCGTCCTGAAGAACCCGGCGCTCACACTGATCAATAGCCACCGCAGCAAGAGTCAAATAATGATCCAGCTGTTCATAATGATATTGGGCTTCAAAAGCAGAGCACTTTGAAAGCGTTTCGCAAAAAACACTTGCAGTATGAAAAACCTCATTGGCAACTTTTATCAGGTCTTTATAGCATTTTTTACGCTGACGTTTGGCATTTCGGCCTTTAGCCATAACAATCTGGTAACATCTCTTTTTAGCCCTGCGGGTCCGGTTTGAAAATCCAAACTCCAACTCTGGTATCGTATCCAAACTCCTCTCCATCAACCTGGTTAAGACCCGGATGCTGTCGTTTAAAAGCCGAGCGTCAACCGGATAGGCGATATTGCATTCCGTCACTGTAGTATCCACCCTTAATGCATGGCCGGTTTCAAGATTCTTGAACTTTGAAAAGCGGACAAGGATGTCATTTATTTTATCCCATGTTTCAAACCGGATATGTTTGATTGCTTTTTGCAATGTCGTGTAATGGGGAATTTTTTCAGAATAAAATCGGCTGAACCACCTGAGCACGATACCGTCGTTAAGTCTTTTGGTCAACTCTCGATAAGGGTACTTTTTGTACTGCTTGAGAATCGCACACCTCAAGACCCTTTCTGCACTTATCCCTCTACTACCGGTATTGGTTTTCTGGGCCACAAGATCATCATGAACACATTGGAGGATATCTGGATTTGCATCGAGTACTTTGTCTATATCTTTGAGAGCTTTTTCTGGTTGAATCAAAGAAATCAATTGGTGAACTGCCTGGTCAAAAAGTGACGCCTGTGCTACTCTTTTCTTGCGCATTTTGGGTCTCCTTTTTCGATGGTAGTAATTTGCTAACTTATTGATTTGACACCAATTATATAGCAAGCCTATCAAAGAAAATCGAGCCCAAAATGCCATAACATTCTGTTTCTATAGGGTAAAATTTAAATTCTACAGAAACTATTTAGAAAAAGAATCATTTATAAATCTTTTAATTCACTATTTAAATTGGTTGTCGCGTTTCGTTTCAATAAAAAGAAGAGAAGTAAAAATTGAAGATGAGGTGACTAATGATTTTAGATGGGACCATTGTAAAGATGGAATTTCTTTATTATTCAATAAAGTTCAAAATGGGAAAGATATTTCTTCACATCTATCATTAAAGGTAAATTCAAAAGGATTTATTAATCCAAAAGAAAATAATTACGACTCATGGAACGATAAAGATCTTTTATTAAACGTAATGGGATATCACCATTTTCACCTTGGAACTAATATAGAAAATAATGGTTTTATAACAAGATCAGATGAAGTGTTATTTGCAAGAGTTTCACATAACTTATTTAAAGCTATTGCAATATTCAATCATTCAGTTTTCGAATCAAATAATAATCAACTAAGTGATGAAAGAAATAGATTGTGGGAAATATTTGATAAAGACATTTTAGAAGGACACCCTCCTGGCTCTGTTGTTATGCCACCACCTATTACATTTTCAGGTCATCCAATGCAAATAGTGGCTCAAGCACAAAACTATTCTTTTATTTTGAATGAATACGACCCTAAACTTGATGAAAAAGAATTTATAGAATCTTTATTTATAAATAAGATTGTTCCAAAAAAGCCTAAGTTTGAATGGATGATTAATGCATCAGGAATAGGTGTTTATGAAAAGAAAACTGAAACATTTTTTATTTTAAAAAATGGTATTAATTAAGGTTGTAAAGATCTATATTTGATTTTAAATTTTTTAGGGAATTCATAACAATTGTTTGAACTCGGATCGGGCCGGAGTTCCACGGTGTTTTAAGTGTGTTTTTTAAACAAAGTTTATCAACTTTTTAAATTGTTTTGTTTAATCCGCCCGACCGGTTAAACAGACGTCAAAAAGTAATGATAATAGAATAGTATCTTTCTTTTTTTTAAAGTTTTAAAAATCTGAGATTACGTGCCGCGTTATAGAGATCTATATAATCATTCTTGTCGCAATCTTATGCTCAAGTAATACTCAACAGATATTCAATTCAAGGTTAAATTGTTTTGGTAATTTTTGGCGTTAAAACCAGAAAATTAAGTCGTTGATTTTATTAGTTGAAGTGGCGGAAGTGCATGGGAATCGAACCCACCCGAGACGGTTCTAGCGCCTCACATCGGATTTGAAGTCCGAGCCCGTCACCAGTACGGGGCGCACTTCCGCATCAAAAATTGAAGGACTAAGTATACCTGAAGATCCTTAATTGTCAATTTTAATTTCACAGGAAATCCGGAAGAATTGCAAGGGAAATCTAACTCCTTGTTTATTCTGTTAAAAAACAGGCGCACGAAGAACTTTAATCCGTTTTAGCCGGCAACTCAGGTTCGGGCAGGCCGGAAGGCGGCATAAAATTGCTTTTTTTATAGGGGGATTTCGTGCCGCAGTCACATCTCCAAAAAAAAGTAATAGCCGCCTCCGGCCTGGGCGGACCGGTGGCAACTACCACATAAGCCCTTCCGGCTGACCGGTCAATCTGACCGGTCAGCCCTGAACAGCAGGGTTATTCGTAAATTTTCTCATCCGCTTCATGGGCGGCTGCCGCATCCATCTCCATATCCCTGATCCTGGGATTGTTTTTGTCTTTCCAGTATTCCTTGTACCATTCATTGGCGATGATCATGGACATGACCTCGTTGGTGCCGGTCCAGATGGAGGCCAGGCGAAGGTCCCTGAAGATCCGCTCCACCGGATATATATCTGTGTATCCGATGCCGCCCATGACCTGCATGGCGTTGTGGGCGGCTTTCTGACAGGATTCGGTGACAAACTTTTTGGATTCGGAGACCAGGCGGCGGACCTGCTTGTCCGGAATTTTGGCGTCAACTGCCCTTGCCGTAGTGTAGATCATGGCCCGGGCCGCATCCAGCAGGGTAACGGCTTCGGCCACCTGGAAGGAAACCCCCTGGAAAGCGGCGACAGGCCTGCCAAAGGCCTTGCGTTTTGACGTATAGCCAGTGGCAACGTCAACAGCGGGGACGGCCGCACCGATGGTCATGGCTGCGGTGCCGAGGCGTTCCGGGATCATCATGGTGTTGAATACTTTTACACCCTGGTTCAATCCACCGAGGAGATTTTCCCTGGGAACGACCACATCCTTGAAGACCATGCGTGCGGCTCCGCCGCCCCGGCAGCCCATGAGGCCGTATAGGTATTCCGTTTTAACCCCCTTGTCCCGGTCCACGATAAAGCAGGAGATCCCGTTTTTGGGATCGGCTTCCGGATCGGTTTTGGCATAGACCAGAAAATAATCCGCGCCTTCACCGCCCACGATAAATCGTTTCTGTCCGTTGAGCAGGAAGTGGTCTCCCTTGTCTTCTGCGGTGGTGGTGGTACCGAAAAAGTCGGAGCCGCCCCTGGGCTCGGTCAGGCACTCTGCGGCAAACAATTCGCCTTTGAGCAGGGGTTTTACATACTTTTCCTTCTGGGTATCGCTGCCGTGGAGAATGATGGCGTCGCAGACCAGTTCGGCGCCCACGCCAAAGGTGCAGGCAAAGATATAGCCCAGGACACCGATCTCTTCCATGACCATGCAGGTGGAGACCCAGTCCATGCCGCGGCCGCCCCATTTTTTTGGATAACGGCAGCCCATGAGGTTCAGTCTGCCTGCCTCCTGGAGGAACTCCTTGGGAAATTGAATCCTGTCCTGGTCCATGTCCAGGATCATCTGCCTGGGGATGCTTTTAACAAACTCCCGGGCCTGGGTCTGGAGTTGTTTTTGTTCGTCGTTGAGTAGATATTCAAACATTGTTGTCGCCTCCTTTCGGTTGTTTCGTTAATTTCTATAATCATACCTCAGGGATGGCGCAAAAATAACTTCACATAATCTGTTTACAAAAAACCTTAACGCATCAGGTATTTTGCAAAGCAGAACGTGAATTCATCTTTGCGCTATCCCTTAACTTATACTTCATAACCTTGCCCGAAGGGGTGTGGGGCAATTCCGGCACAAAGCGGATTTTTTTGGGGATCTTGAACCTGGCCAGCCGCTTGCCGAGAAAATCTGTGAGATTCTCCTGTGTCAGTTCTTTGCCCTGGGCCGTGACAATGACTGCGTGAACGGTTTCCCCCCAGTCCGGGTGGCTGACACCGATCACGGCTGCCTCGGCCACATCGGGGTGCTCCATGATCCGGTCTTCCACCTCTTTTGAGTATACGTTTTCACCGCCGGTTACGATCATGTCCTTGATCCGGTCCACTATGAAAAGGTATCCGTCCTTGTCAATGCGGGCCATGTCTCCGGTCCTGTACCAGCCGTCGAAAAAGGCGTCTTTTGTGGCTTCGGGCCGGTTCAGGTAAGCTTTCATCATTGAGCCTGCCCGCAGCCAGATCTCGCCGGTGTCGCCCGGGCCTGCCTGGGTTTCGGTATCTTTCATGACTTTAAGCTCGGCCCCGGGCAGGGCCTGGCATCCGATAGCGCCCGCGTGTTCCTTGTGGTCTTCAGGCCTGAGCACGGCACCGGTGGGACCGGATTCGGTCATGCCGTATACCTGGAAGAACCTGTCGGACCTGTAGGCTGCAGTCAGTTTTTTAACGGTTTCCGGTGCAATGGGGCCGCCGCCGTAAATCCAGGCTTTCATGGAGGACAGGTCAAACTCATTGAAGTTAGGGATCATCTGCAGGGGCATGAGATAGGAGATGGGCGCACCAAAGTAGGCGGTGCAGCGCCGTTTTTCTATGGCCTCCAGGAAGTGCAGGGGATGGTATTCCCTGATGATTACGGCAGTGCCGCCTGCATGGGTGATGCCCATGAACCAGTTGTTCAGGGGGGAGGAGTGCCAGATCGGCATGGCAATGAGCATCCGGTCCGTCTCGTTAAGGTCAACGGCCCGGGCTCCGGTGATTCCCGCTGAAACCACGCTTTTATGGGTGTGGATGCAGCCTTTGGGGTTGCCTGTGGTGCCGCTGGTATAGAGGATCTGTGCCCGGTCGTCTTCTTTTAATTCAACCGGTTCAAAGGGGGCGGCAGCACAGGCGCCTAAAAAAGGAAAGCCTTCAGCCGGACTGTCCAGTGACATTTTTTTGATGGAGGGATCAATTTCCCCTGCAACGGCTGCCAGGCTGCCGTCAAAAAGGAACAGCCTTGCCCGGCTGTCTTCGAGGATATAAGTTACTTCAGGGGAGGTAAGTTTGTGATTGACCGGAACCACAACCCCGCCTGCCAGTAATACGCCGAAATAGGAAAAGACAAAGTCAAAGGAGTTCTGGCCCATGATGGCAACGGCATCGCCCTTGGAAATCCCCAGGTCCTGGAACACGGCTGCAGCCTGCCTTGATTTCTCAAGGACCTGACTGAAAGTGAATTCCGTTGACATATCGCAAAGTGCAATTTTGTCCGGATACAGGGCTGCGTTTTTTTCAACACGTTCAATGGCGTTCATTTTTATCCTCCTGTTTTTCAAGCTCTATTTTCCGTTTGATCAGTTTCTCCCGGGTGGCCAGGATGTCCTGTTCCAACAATACCAGTTCCTTTTTCCGTTCCTGAATCTCCTTTAGCTTTGCATCGCCGAACGCCAGGCTCTTTTCAATCTGTTCGGCCTCTTCAACCCGGTTATCGGCCATGCCTATCATTTCCGCGATTTCATCCAGGCTGAACCCGAACCGTTTCCCCCGGAGAATCAGCTTTAGCCTTGCCTTGTTCCGGGGGGTATAAACCCGCTGGTTGCCCCGGGTGCGGCCGGGCTTGATCAGCCCTTTTTCTTCGTAAAACCGGATGGTCCGGGTGCTGATATCCAGTTGATCCGCAATCTGTGAGATGGTGTAGCTCTCCTGGGTCTTTTTGGTCATGGCGCGCCTCAGTAAAAAATAAATAGTTAACGTTTACGTAAACTATAACTTTGTGACTGTCAATGATTTTCACGGACACTTCCGGCAATCTGCCTTGACAATGTTAATGAATTCATAGGATAAGCCCGGTATGGAAACCGTATGGATCATCGGCGCAGGAAAATTCGGAATCCGGGCGGCCAGGTGGCTCCTGAAACAGGACGGCCAGTACAATGTCACCCTGGTGGATCAGGATGACGACTCCCTTGTCCGGGCAAAGGCCCTGGGCTGCAGAATTGAAACCTGTGATGCCGTTGAATTTTTGCGGGACCGGCTGACCCGGGCGAACGGGCCGGACTGGATTGTACCGGCGGTTCCGGTTCACCTGGCCTGGGAGTGGTGCCGGTTGAGGGCAGGGGAGGGCCGTATGAAGCCTCACACGCTACCTGAAGAGATTGAGGCGCAGCTTCCCAACTGCATGCACGGGGCAGGATATGACCTCTATGTCAGCCATGCCGATTTTCTTTGCCCGCCCAATTGCAATGAACCGGATGATAAATGTACAAAAACCGGGGAACCGCGGAAAAAGGATATGTTCAGGCTTTTGTCCGAAGTGGATTTTCCGGGAACAGTTCCCTTTGTCATACAGAGTGTTCAGCTGGGCCCGGGCGTGGGCGGCTATAAACCGGAGGCGCTGTTTGACCTGCTGGACCGGATCGCATCCCACAGGGGACCCTGTTTTGTGGCCACGGCCTGCCGGTGTCACGGTGTGGTTTCCGGCACCCTTCTTGACTGTGCCCAAAGAAAATGATACCTGAATCCATCAATCGGCATATCAGTATTTTTTAAGATGACAACCAAGGGGTGAGGGCGTAACTATGCTAGATGTATCCAGGACAACTGACACTATTCTGATGGTCAGGCCTTACGATTTCGGATTTAACGAGGAAACCGGCCGGGATAATGAATTTCAGCAGCATCTGGAGATGTCGGATCAGGAGATCAACCAAAAGGCCAATGAAGAGTTCCAGGCCATGGTGGATAAACTGAGGGCCGAAGGGGTGACGGTCCTTATTCTGGAGAAGCCTGAACAGCCCTATGTCAGGACCCCGGACGCCATCTTCCCGAACAACTGGTTTTCCACCGAACATGACGGGACCATGATCACCTACCCCATGGCTGCCATGAACCGGCGGGTGGAGCGGCGGCCCGAGGATGTGGAAAAGCTGCTCAAGGCCAACGGATACAAGATCAGAAACGTCCTCCATGTGGGTGAACTGGATGAGAAGAGACGGTTCCTTGAAGGCACAGGGTCCATGATAATCGATCACAGGGCAGAAGTGGTTTATGCGGCAAAGTCCCAGCGGTGCGACCAGGATCAGTTTGAGAATTTCATCAGCCTCCGTTTTTTTGAAGAGGGCATCATGTTTGATACCCAAAGCTCCACCGGCAATCCCATTTATCATACCAACGTCATGATGAGTATCGGGGACAAGTACGCCGTGATCTGCCTGGACTGCATCGTCAAAAAAGAGGACCGGGAAAGAGTCAGGACCTCACTTGAGAAAGAGTTTGAGGTGATTGAAATTTCCATGGACCAGATGGAAAATCATTTCTGCGGTAATATTCTCCAGGTCAACTCCGCCGGGGGCAGGCCGTTGATCGTCATGTCACAAAAAGCCTATGACGGATTTACCGAAGAGCAGCGGGAACGCATGGGAAAATACGGGCAGCTTCTTCCCATGGACCTGACGGTTATCGAAACCATCGGCGGCGGATCCGCACGGTGCATGATGGCAGAAATTTTTTCTGAGAAAAAATAAAACAGGGCCGTCTTCCACTATAGTTCTGTTTACCCTTTCCCCTATCCGCTCCGGGTGAGCCCCCTTATTTTCAAGCCTGATATTTTCAAAGCCTTGCTTTCTTACGGGCAGTCACAGGGGGGCTTGCACTGGCCTATAAGTGTCCAAAACCTTTGAGAATTAAAAACCGTGCCAAGTTTATATGCGATTGCCCTGGGCCAGGGGTGGCAATCAGCGGTGAAGTCTAGTATAAATGAAATTTTGGTCCCGGAGCTGCCTTTAGCAGCCGGTAAGACAAAAGATAAATTAAGGATGTCATGATGATAAATGCAAAACGGCTGGGAGACCTGTTCACCAGGCTTGCCCAGATTGATTCGGAATCCCGTCATGAGGCGCAGATTGCCGGGGAACTTGAAACCATATTAACGGGAATGGGGGCCGAGGTGGTGTTTGACGATGCTGCCGAAAAAGTGGGAGGCGATTGCGGCAACCTGGTGGCCAAGTTCAAGGGAACTGTGGATGCAGCCCCCATCTTTCTTTCCGGCCACATGGATACCGTGGTCCCGGGAAAAGGGGTAAAGGTCCGGTTTGAAGACGGGGTTTTCAGAAGCGACGGCACCACCATCCTGGGATCTGACGACAAGTCCGCCCTGGCCATCATCATCGAGGTCATGCAGGTCATTGCCGAGAACAACCTGCCCTGTCCGCCGGTTGAGGTCGTCTTTACCGTTTGTGAGGAAATCGGTCTCATGGGGGCCAAGGAGATCGACCTGTCACTCATGGATTCAACGTTCGGATATATCCTGGACTCAACAGATACAGAGGGCATCGTCACCCGTGCCCCTTCCGCCAATAAAATCACAGCCAAGGTCTACGGCAGGGCCGCCCATGCCGGTGCCGCGCCTGAAAAAGGGATTTCCGCCATTTACACCGCCTCCAAGGCCATTGCACAGCTGGAACTGGGGCGCATTGACGATGAAACCACCAGCAACCTGGGATTGATTTCCGGCGGCATGGCCACCAATATCATTCCCGAATATGTGGAAATCCACGGTGAAACAAGATCCCATGATGTAGATATGCTGGAAAAAATTACCCAGAATATTGTCTCCACCTTTGAAGAGACCGCCGCCGCCCTAAGGGCGGACGGCGAGGACCTGCCCAGGGTGGAGGTAATTGTTGAGCAGGATTTTCCCAATACCAATATCCCGGAAGACCATATTGCCATTACCCTGGCCCGCAGGGCCGCCGAAAAGCTGGGCCGTCCCCTTGAAAGCAAGACCATCGGCGGCGGTGCCGATGCCAACATCTTTTTCGGCAAGGGCATTGTGGCCGGCGTCCTGGGCACCGGAATGACTGATGTTCACACCCTGAACGAGTCCATTACCCTGCAGGACATGCTCAATACGGCCGACCTGGTCCTTGAGATCCTTCAGATCCATGCCGCAGGAGATAAGTAAGGAAATGATTTTATACCTGGACATGGTGTCCGGCATTTCCGGGGACATGGCCCTGGGAAGCCTGGTGGATTTAGGCGTTCCCCTGGACTGGCTCACCCGGAAACTCAGGCCGGTACTGGATGGGTTTGAACTGAGGTCCGAGATTGTATTCCGCAGTCACCTGCGGGCGGTCAACCTCTTTGTGGATGTGACCGACAATACCGCCCACCGCCATTACACAGATATTAAAGAGATGATCGGACAGGCAGGCCTGCCCCGGGCAGTAAAGCAGAATGCACTGACAGCCTTTGAAAAAATTGCGGCAGCCGAGGCCCGTATCCACGGCAAGGATATAGAGCACGTCCATTTTCACGAGATCGGCGGCATTGATTCCCTGGTGGATATCATCGGCACCTTTTTGGGGATTGACTATCTTGGTGTTACCCGGGTGGAGGCTTCAAAAATTCCGTTGGGATCAGGCACCATTGAATGCGCCCACGGTAAAATTCCGGTGCCCGTGCCTGCAACCCTGGCCATCCTGAAAGGGATGCCCGTGACCCGGTCCGATGCCAAAACCGAGATCGTCACCCCCACAGGGGCTGCCATCGTGGCCACCCTGGCACGGAACTTCGGTCCCATGCCTGAGATGGAGATTACGGGTGTCGGGTACGGGTCCGGAAAACGGATCACCGGTTCTGCCGCGCCCAACCTTCTCCGGATGGTATTGGGCAAGCCTTTGGCAGAAGAACCGGCATCAAAATCCCGGCCCCATATTTTAAGGGACAGCGTCTCCGTCATTACCACCGGCGTGGATGATATGAATCCGGAGATCAGCGGGTTTGTCATGGAGTTGCTTATGGACAGGGGGGCCCTGGATGTCAGCTTTGCCCCTGTTCTCATGAAAAAGAGCCGGCCCGGTACGCGGATTGAGGTGATCTGCCGGGAGGATGACGCAGAGGAACTGGCAGGGATTATCCTGACCCAGACCACAGCCATTGGCGTCCGGGTTCAGCCCTGTGACAGGATGATACTGAAACGGGAAAACCTGACCGTTGAGACCGGCGCCGGTTCAGGCTTAGGCAGGGTCCGGGTGAAGGAGATCACGGATCCGGACGGCAGGGTCAGGCGGGTGCCTGAGTATGAGGATTGCAGAAAAAAGGCTGTAGAGCTGGATATCCCCCTTCGGGAAGTCTATGACAGGGTCCTGGCAGAGGCAAATCCCCTTGACAGGGACCTGGGCAGATTATACAAAACGGATACGGAGAATCCTGATGGGGATTTCGGATAAAATTACCTTATTCCTGGCCACGGGATTCGGCCTTGGCCGGATACCGGTGGCACCGGGCACTTTCGGCACCCTGGCCGGCCTGCCCCTGATCGGCATCATGGTTTGGCTGGCAAAGGGGTTTGCACCGGGAACCACGGCGTTCTTCCTGGTCTGCCTGGTCCTGGCCGGTGTATGGATTGCCGACCGGGCGGAAAAACTGCTGGGGCTCAAGGACCCCGGCTGTATCGTAATCGATGAAATGGCAGGGTATTGCATTGCCCTGAGTCTTGTGCCGGTGACGCCTGTGACGCTGATCACGGGGTTTGCGGCATTCCGGTGTTTTGACATAATAAAACCCTTACCGGTCCGGTACTTTGAGAGGAACTTCTCAGGCGGCGCCGGAGTGGTATTGGATGATATAATGGCAGGGGTGCTCTCGGCACTTCTGCTTAAAATGGTACACCTGACAGGACTGCTGTAGGGGTACGCTAGGAGAAAAAGGGATGGATAAAAACAAAGATAAGGAAAAGGCGATTCAAACGGCCATGAGCCAGATCGAGCGTCAGTTCGGAAAAGGATCGATCATGAAACTGGGGGGCAGGGAAATAGAAGAGGTGCCTGTAATCCGGTCCGGCTCCCTGGCCCTGGACAAGGCCCTTGGCGTGGGCGGATATCCACGGGGGCGGGTCATTGAGATCTACGGGCCAGAATCCTCGGGTAAAACCACCCTGGCGCTCCATGCCGTTGCCCAGGCGCAGAAGACCGGCGGCATTGCCGCATTCATTGATGCGGAGCATGCCCTGGACGTATCCTATGCCAAGCGTCTCGGGGTGGACTGTGATGAACTGCTGGTCTCCCAGCCCGATACGGGAGAACAGGCCCTTGAGATTGCAGACATGCTGGTCAGAAGCGGCGGTATCGACATCATGGTCGTAGACTCTGTTGCCGCCCTGGTGCCCCGGTCAGAGATCGAAGGGGAGATGGGGGATTCCCACATGGGCCTCCAGGCCAGACTGATGTCCCAGGCCTTGCGAAAACTCACCGCCACCATCGGCAAGACCAACACCACAATTATATTCATCAACCAGATCCGTATGAAAATCGGTGTGGTTTACGGTAATCCGGAAACCACCACAGGCGGTAATGCACTGAAGTTTTACGCATCCATGCGCCTTGAGATCAGAAAAGCCGCCGCCATTAAGGAAGGCCAGGATATCACGGGTAACCGCACCCGGGTCAAGGTGGTCAAGAACAAGCTGGCCCCTCCGTTCAAGAACGTGGAGTTCGACCTGATGTACGGAGAGGGCATCTCCAGGACAGGTGATCTTCTGGATATGGGGGTTGAGCTGAATATCGTGGACAAGAGCGGATCCTGGTACTCCTTTCAAGGGGAGCGGATCGGCCAGGGCCGTGAAAATGTAAAGGCATTTTTGATCGATAATCCTGATATCTTTGATGCCATTGAGGTCAAGGTGCGTACGGAACTGGGAATTGCAGGACCGGAAAGCAGTAAAGCCACCGCTGAAAAGGAAAGTCTGCTGGACGTATAATTTGAACTTTATCCAACGCGCATGAACAGAGCATGAATTTGGAGCAGAACCCGGGACCTAAGCGCCGGGCGCCAGAAACCAGGAGCCAATAATATGACAGGTAATGAAGCCAGGAAAATCTTTTTAGACTATTTTAAAAAACACAATCACCGCCATGTAAGATCCTCTTCACTGGTGCCCCAGGACGATCCCACCCTGTTGTTTGTCAATGCCGGTATGGTTCAGTTCAAACGGGTGTTTACCGGTGATGAAAAACGGGATTATTCCACGGCGGTAACCTCCCAGAAATGCGTGAGAGCGGGAGGAAAGCACAACGACCTGGAAAATGTCGGGTATACTGCCCGCCACCATACCTTTTTTGAAATGCTGGGCAATTTTTCATTTGGCGACTACTTCAAGGAAGAGGCCATAGACTTCGGCTGGGACCTGCTTACCAACGGTTACGGGTTTGACAGGGAAAAACTCCACGTCTCCGTTTATAAGGATGATGACGAGGCCTATGAGATCTGGCGGGACAAGATGGGGGTTCCCGAAGATCGTATATCCCGCCTGGGCGAGGAGGACAACTTCTGGGCCATGGGGGATACCGGTCCCTGCGGCCCCTGTTCCGAGATCCATATTGACCGCGGCCCCGAATTCGGCTGCGACGATCCCGACTGCGCGGTTGGCTGTGACTGCGACCGGTGGCTGGAGCTTTGGAACCTGGTATTCATGCAGTTTGAGAGAAGCGAAGACGGTACGATGACGCCGCTGCCCAAACCCAGTATCGACACGGGTATGGGGCTTGAGCGGATCATTTCCGTTCTCCAGGATGTGCCCACCAACTTTGATACCGATCTCTTCATCCCTATCATGGAAAAGGTGGGCGAGCTTGCCGGCAAAAAACGGAATGAGTCCAAGGAGGTGGAAGTGGCCATGAAGGTCATTGCCGACCATTCAAGGGCATCCGCCTTTCTGATCAGCGACGGTGTCCTGCCCTCCAACGAAGGCCGCGGCTATGTGCTCCGTCGCATCATGCGCCGGGCCATCCGTTACGGAAGAAGCATCGGCCTTGTCAAACCATTTCTCCATGAAACGGTCCAGACGGTTTTTTCCATCATGGATGAGGCGTATCCCGAACTCAAGGACTCAGCCGCATTTATCCTCAACGTTGTGAAAAACGAAGAGGAAAAATTCCTGGAAACCCTGGGGACCGGCATGAAGCTTCTGGAGGCCACCATTGAAGGCATCCAGTCCAAGAACGAAAAAATTATCCCGGGGGATGTTATTTTCAAGCTTTACGACACATTCGGTTTTCCCGTGGATATCATTGTGGACCATGTCAAGGAGACGGATATTGATCTGGACATGGACGGGTTTGACGCGGCCATGGCAGAGCAGAAGGCCAGATCCAAGTCCAAGAAAAAATTTGCAGGTGTGGGGGATGCCTATAAACCCCTGACCTCTGCCGGTGTGAAAACCGTTTTCAAGGGCTATGACAGCCTTGAAACAGAATCCGAACTCCTCATTGTGGTCAAGGCGGATAAAGAGGCGGATGTCGCTGTCCCGGGTGATGATGTTGAACTGGTCGCCGCAGAGACCGTATTTTACGCGGAATCCGGCGGCCAGGTCGGTGATAAAGGGGTGTTTGAGAATGCAGACTGCACCGTTGAAATAGGGGACACGGTAAAAGATCTTTCAGGCCTTTTTATCCATAAGGGAAAGGTGGCCTCCGGCCAGTGCCGGAAAGGGGACAGGTTCACCCTGAAAGTGGATGCAGCCCTGCGCCAGGCAACCGCTATCAACCATTCTGCCACCCACATCCTTCACTCGGCCCTGCGCAGCGTCCTGGGCGACCATGTAAAACAGTCCGGATCCCTTGTGACACCCGACCGGTTCCGTTTTGACTTTACCCATTTTTCCGCCATCACCCCGGAAGAACTGGCTGCCATTGAAACCGAGGTTAATATGCGGGTCAGGGAAAACCACGGGGTCCATACCAAAGAGATGAGTATGGACGAAGCGGTTAAGGCCGGTGCCACAGCCCTGTTTGAAGAAAAATACGGGGACACGGTCCGGGTGGTCTCCCAGGGTGAGTTTTCCAACGAACTCTGCGGCGGCACCCACACCGCAGCCTCCGGTGATATCGGGCTCTTCCGCATCCTGTCCGAAGGCGGGATTGCCTCGGGCGTCCGCCGTATAGAAGCCGTGACCGGTCAGGCTGCCCTGGATACGGTGCATGCGGATCAGAGGACCATAGAAACCACTGCCGCACTTCTCAAGGGAAACAAGGATGATGTGGTCACCAAGGTGGAGACCCTGATCACAGAGAAAAAGGCGCTTGAAAAAGAGCTTGAGGCCATAAAGGCCAAACTGGCCTCCAAGTCCGTTGACAGCATTGAGGAGAGCATCAGGGAGATCAACGGTGTTAAAGTGCTTTCCAAAAAAGTCGAGATTGAGAACCCCTCCCAGCTCCGGGATCTGGCAGACAAGTTCAAGGCCAGGCTGAAATCCGGTGTCCTTCTCCTGGGTGCGGAATCCGGCGGCAAGGCCCTGCTTATCGCCATGGTCACCGATGACCTGACCAAAACCTACAAAGCCGGGGATATCGTTAAAACCGCCGCAGGTATTGTCGGCGGCGGCGGCGGCGGACGTCCGGACATGGCCCAGGCCGGCGGTACCCGGCCTGAAAACCTGGACAAGGCCCTGGCATCGGTGTTTGATACCATGTCATGACCGCTTATTTTATCAGACGGCTCCTCCTGGTGATACCGACCTTTATCGGTATCACCGTCATGGTCTTTACCATTACCCGGTTTGTGCCCGGCGGTCCCATTGAGCGGATCATAGCGGAAACAAGGGCCATGCAGACCGGGCAGGAAGGCGGCCGTTCAAGGGCAGGGGCAGGTGAGGGACAGCCCCTGTCCCGGGAGCAGATAAAAAAGCTTGAAGCATATTACGGTTTTGACAAGCCGGTTCTGGAAAGTTATGTGATCTGGCTTGCCAGGGTGGTCCAGGGGGATCTTGGCCGGTCCACCCGGTACCATGATCCTGTGTGGGAGATGATCCGGGAACGGATTCCCATTTCCCTGTACTTCGGGGTCTTAAGCCTTATCCTCATCTACGGGATCTGTATCCCCCTGGGCGTGGCAAAGGCGGTCCGCCACAACAGCGGGTTCGATAATATTTCATCGGCGGTTATTTTTACAGGTTATGCCATTCCCGGCTGGGTGGCCGGTGTTCTCGCCCTGGTCTTTTTTGCCTCCCGTGTTGATATTTTCCCCCTGGGCGGCCTTGTGTCCGATTTTTTTGACGAGATGAGCATGGGGGAAAAGGTCATGGATGTGGCCTGGCATACAGTGCTGCCGTTGTTCTCCTATGTGATCGGCTCTTTTACGGTCATGACCCTTCTTATGAAAAACACCCTGATGGATAACCTGTCCGCTGACTATGTCAGGACAGCCATTGCCAAGGGACTGCCCTTTAAAAAAGCCGTGTTTCGCCATGCCATCAGGAACTCTTTGATTCCCATTGCCACCAGTTTCGGGAACAATATCTCCATTATACTCATGGGGTCTTTCCTCATTGAAAAGGTGTTCAACATCAACGGTATGGGCCTGCTGGGGTATGAGTCCATCGTGGATCGGGATTACCCGGTTGTCATGGGTATCCTGGTGATATCTTCCCTGCTGTTCATGGTCGGCAATATCCTGTCCGACCTCTGTGTGGCCCTGGTGGATCCCAGGGTAAGATTTAAATAGGAGAATCCATGTCATTTTTGAACCCGGTTACAGTTCAGAAGCTTCGGCGCTTCCGTTCCATATCCAGGGGATTCTGGTCCTTTGTGATTATCGCGGCCCTTATTCTGGTCTCCTTTTTTGCAGAGGTCTTTATCAACTCCAGGGCACTTGTGGTGTACCATGACGGCAGTTTTTATTTTCCCACTTACGGCGAGATGATTCCGGGCAGGACATTCGGCCTGGACTATGCCTATGAGACCAACTACCGGGATCTGAAGAAAAAGATGCAGGAAGAAGTCAGCGGCGGGTTTGTTCTCATGCCGCCGGTGCCTTACAATCCCTATGAAAATGATCTGCGGCTTAATGAATATCCCCCGTTTCCCCCTTCATTTTCCCAGCGCCATTTTCTCGGAACGGATAATGTGGGGCGGGATATCCTGGCCCGGCTGGTTTACGGATTCCGGACAGCCATTCTTTTTTCCTTTATCCTGCTTTTTCTCAACTACACCGTAGGCATTACCATCGGGTGTTCAATGGGGTATTTCGGGGGAAAGTTTGATCTGTTTTTCCAGCGTATCATAGAGATATGGAGCAATATCCCGTTTTTATACGTGATTATCATTATCTCCTCCATTGTGGTGCCCAGCTTCATGATCCTCATTCTGATCATGGCTTTTTTCGGATGGATCGGCATTACCTGGGTCATGCGGACCATGACCTATAAGGAAAAGGAAAGAGAGTATATCCTGGCTGTCCGTTCTCTCGGGGCCTCCCATTTCAGGATTATATTCAGGCATATCATCCCCAATACCATCTCCGTGATTGTCACCTACGCCCCCTTTGCCATTTCCGGCGGTATTGTGGCCCTGACTTCCCTGGACTACCTCGGGTTCGGCCTGCCGGCCCCGACCCCCTCCTGGGGGGAACTGCTCTCCCAGGGATGGCAGAACATGGAGGCCTGGTGGATATCAGCCTCTGTTGTGGGGGCGCTTGTGGTGACGCTGATGACGGTGACGTTCACCGGGGAGGGGATTCGCGAAGCCTTTGATCCCAAGAAGCACACTGTTTATGAGTAAGAACAGCAGGAAGGCAAGCTGTCGGGCAAATGCTCTTTGCTGTGACTTTTTCGGAGTCTGTTCCGAAAAAGTCTTGACTATTCCGGAGTGCATGCCAAAATAGTCAGCATGGAACGGTACTTATCAGAAAATATCCAGGAAGACCTGAATAAAAAAATCATTCTTCTGACAGGCCCCAGGCAGGTAGGCAAGACAACCTTATCCAAAATGCTGTCCAATGAATTTGACTACTTCAATATGGACAGTGCCGAAGACCGTCTCAGCATTCAGAAAAAGAGCTGGGACAGGTCAAAGCCCCTGCTGATCTTTGATGAACTGCATAAGGTAAAAAAATGGAAATCCTGGTTAAAAGGGGTCTATGATACAGAAGGAATCCCTCCATCCATACTTGTGACAGGCAGTGCTAAGCTTGATACATACAAAAAGGTCGGGGATTCACTGGCAGGAAGGTTTTTTCAGTTTAGAATGCACCCCCTGGACCTCAAGGAGATTCAGCGTTTTTTGAACCCGGAAAAACTTGAGGACGAACTGGACAGGCTTTTAGCGTTCGGCGGATTTCCCGAGCCCTTTCTGAACGGCACACAACGGTTCTATAACCGGTGGAAGAAATCCCACCTGGATATTATTCTAAAGCAGGATTTGATTGATTTGGAAAATGTTCAGCAGATTTCACAAATCGAGATGTTAATCCAGCTCCTGAAGGAGCGTGTGGGCAGCCCTGTTTCCTATAGTTCGCTTGCCCGGGACCTTCAGTGTTCTGATAAAACGGTCAAGCGGTGGCTTACTATTCTGGAAAATATGTATGTTGTTTTCAAAGTGCCCCCCTTTCATAAAAATATTGCCCGGGCCATTCAGAAAGCCCCTAAATTTTATTTTTACGACACAGGCCAGGTAATGGGGGATTCAGGATGCCGGTTGGAAAATGCAGTGGCCTGCGCCCTGAAAAAGGAAATTCAGTTCAGAGAGGATTGTTACGGTGAGTCCAGGTCTCTATCTTATCTACGAAATAAAGAGGGCAGGGAAATTGACTTTTGCATCATATCGGAAAACAGGCCAAGCCTTATGGTTGAAGTAAAGTGGAACGAAAACAGTTTAAGTCCGAATTTTAAGATATTTGAAAAGTTTTTCCCCGGTATCCAAATGATTCAGGTGTCTAAAAAATTAAACCGGGAAAAAACATTTCCCAACGGGGCACAGATAAGGCAGGCTGTCAACTGGCTGTCCGAACTGACCTTGCCCTGAGAAAAGGAGAATACTTAATGTCTTTAAATTTCATTATAGCGTTTTCAGCGACAGTCTTTGTTGCATCCATCATTCCCGGGCCCAGCATGCTGCTGGCCCTGACCCACGGGATGCAGCACGGGGCAAAACGGACCATGGCATCCGCCCTGGGGAATGTGGCAATGACCATGGTTCAGGCCTTGGTCTCCATTGTGGGGCTGGGTACCATCCTGCTGGCCTCGGAAACGGTGTTTCTGGTGATTAAATGGGCCGGCGCCGCTTATCTTGTTTATATGGGTGTTTCCATTCTTATGGCTCCGGATCTTGGTGTTTCCGGTGATACTGCAGCAGATAAGACCAGGGGCAATACCCCTTTAAAAAAGCTGTTTTTCCAGTCTGCCATGGTCACGGCAGGCAACCCAAAGGCCATTATCTTTTTCACGGCTGTTTTCCCCCAGTTCATCCATCCTGAGTCAGGGTATCTGGCCCAGTGCAGCCTGCTGCTGGCCGTGATGGCTGTAATTGCCTTTGTCTGCTTTATGCTCTATGCACTGGGAGGCCAGAAAATCGTTTCCATTTTTTCCCGGGCCTCGGTGGGCAGGTGGATTAAACGGGTGATCGGGACCAGTTTTATCGGGGCAGGCATCGGTCTTGCGGCAAGTCACCGTTAGGGACTTTCATTGCAGGCCCGTTTTTTTCAGGCCTTCCGTTTCCGGCCGAATGAAATTTCCTGACGCTTCATCCGGCGCCTCAGGGTGCCTGCATTTATATTGAGTATCTCCGCGGCTCAGTGCCGATACCTTTCCACCGTTGGTCTCATGTCGAATTACATGGTGAAACCCAGGTCCAGGGCCGCCTGTCTGTTACCGGTGTTCAACCGGTCAATAAATCTGTAGATTTCAATACCGTAAGCAGGCCATTCCCCGCAGGGGATGAAACGCTGCCTGTATCTGAATTCAAATACCGGGGCTTTTTCAACACGCCCTCTGTAGGTTACGTTATCCATCTTGTCTCCAAGGCCTGCCACCCCCCGGAGACGATGCCCGTATCCCCTGGAATCGGTATAGAGCTTCTGGTTTTGCTTGGTGGCACTCTTGCCTTTGATGGGGTGGGCTGCCGCAGATAAAAGATCCGCGCCCTCTATCATGGTGACCAGCCAGTCCCCTATGGTGATGGGAATATTGACCCTTACTTTTTTGAATACACTGGTGGGGTCCTGCTCCGTAATTGTACGCTCAATCAACGGCCGTCCCGGGTTTACCCTGCCTGTTTCCGGAACTTTTTGCATGATATCATTGCAGATAAAGCTCACCCACCGTTCCGGATCAGCCTGATAGTACTCCCTTTCCTCAGGCTCAATTAATTTGAATAAGGCGGCAAAACTGGTTCTGCACATCACCCAGAACAGGTACTTTACCGCGCCTACCCCGCCTTTGCCCTTTCCCTGCTGGATATAAAAGGCGATCAGAGTGGCAAGCCCCCTGAGATTCGGGCTTGGCCGCAGGGCCTTCCATCCGGAATCACGGATCTGTGTATGGTTGATACAGATATACCCGTATTGCCTGGAAATAAATTTTCTGACCTCATCGGGTTCACCGATAAACTGTTTTGCTGCATTTGAGTTTGGATCGGAGAGTATCCTGAACAATTTTCTGATCCGTCCCAGGCGAATTCCGGCAGATGCCTGGGGATTAGCGGTGAGTTGAAATGTGTCGGCGGTGTTAATGACAAATTTTGTACTGCTTTTTACAAGGGTTTTGGATAGATCGGCGTTCCTGAGGTATTGCTTCTGAGGGGCCAGCTTGCCATTGGTGATGGTGTCTATGAATTGTATCAATGCACGCAGCCTGGACCGGACGCTTCCCTCTCCGCGCTGGTCAGCTTCAATCTGATCGACGATGAACTCAATCTCATCTCCGTCGGCAGTCATCTGCCATCCACTTGGCGCATCGTAGAGCACTGCAGCCTTTTGCAGCTTATACATCCTGCTGTTAACATTGGAATCCTCAATTTTATGATCTTTGAATATCTTCCATACAATGGCAAACTCGAACCCAACCGCCATAGTCCCTCCTGCTGAATAATGAAAATTAGAAAAAGACGAATGTCAGTACTTGAAATAGGGATTGCCCAAAAATAACTTCACGTTGGGTGTTTTGCAAAACAGAGCGTGAATTGATTTTTGCACGATCCCATGGAATAATTTTTTTGAATAATTGCATGTTCGGATGTAATCGTCAACAGAGAAAAATGAGAAGATATTCGTTTAGTCCTGAGGTCGGGCTTTTCAACCCGGGCAGGGGGCTGCGGATAAAACATCCCATGGAGCACAATTCCCAAAAGGGAACCTGGATAGTGTTGTGGAAACCGGGAGCTGAGCCTCAGGTCTGGTTCCGCTTCACTTGAAGTAAAAACAGTCCCATACCGATAAAAATTCCGCCGGTAACCTTATGGAAGACCCTGACCATGCGAATATCCGCCAGCCAGCGTCTGGCTGTTTTTGCAAGATACCCATAGGCCATAAGAGAGATAAAGGAGAGGATCATGAATGTCAGTGTCATGATAATGAACTGGGGAAATACAGGGGCGTCTACATTTAAAAAAAGCGGGAAAAAGGCCACAAAGAACAGGATGGCTTTCGGATTTGTTGCCGCGATCAGGAATCCTTCCTTAAACTTGGATAAGGATGCAATGTCTTCAGTGGATGAGCTCTTATGACCGGCTGTTAAAAATCCCTCTTTATTTTTGTACTTTCGAATGCCTAAATAGATAAGATAACTTCCCCCTGCCATTTTCAGGAGCATGAATAAAAATGCAGAGGCCTGGAGTATGGCGCCCACACCAAACAGGGATACCGATGATACAAAGAGCAATCCCAAGACATTGCCTGCTGAAGAGGCGGAAACCGCCTTAGGTCCGGATGTGACCCCGTTTGATATGGCAAGCAGGATCGCCGGTCCCGGGCTTATGATATTCAGGAGCGCAATGGATGAAAAGGTTAACCACATTTCAAAGCTCATGGGTACGTCTCCTTTGATGATGGCGCAGTACTGGAATTAAAACCAAATGTTTTTCCACTGGATTTATATCTTCTGGCCAATGAAGGTGCAAGGAAAAATTAGATGTGGCGGTTGCCGGTCAGTTTTTCCGGCAGTCCCGGAGCAGGGATTTAAACAGGTTTTCCCGATGATGATACCGGATGCGTTCCCTTTCCAGGATACCGTCAGCGGCGATGTTGCCCAGCTCCTCATCCAGGGCGTGGGATATTTCTCCGGCGGATATCAGTGAAAGATACCGGGCGCAGCAGACCCGGAGAAAAGAGGTGAAATTCCCCAGGTCATGTTCTGCGTCTATGGATTCATAATAAAGCCTGGTAATGAGCTGGCTCACTGTCATCCGGTCCCGGGCGGCGATCTCCTTAAGGGTTGACCAGAAGAAATTTTCAATGCGGATACTGGTGGAGACCCCGTCTATACGCAGGGATCTGGTGCGGCTTTTCCATAGTTCACTATCGGCATTAATAAATAACCGGCACATTGAAAACCTCCTCTTCTTTTATTTAAGAATTGAGCAGCGCCATAAACTGTGCCATCCAGGCAGGGTTTGCCGGCCATGCCGGTGCCGTGACAAGGTTCCCGTCTGTAAAGGCCTCTGTCATTTCTAAATTCTTATACTCTCCTCCGGCCGCGTTTATTTCAGGCGCACAGGCCGGATAGGCTGAACACTGGCGCCCGTTGAGCACCTCTGCCGCAACAAGCATTTGCGCACCGTGGCAGATCGCAGCCACCGGCTTGTCTGCCGTAAAAAAGTGCTGAACCATTTCAATAACCCTGTTGTCGAGCCGCAGGTATTCAGGCGCCCGGCCGCCGGGAATCACCAATCCATCATAGTTCCGGGGAGAGATTTCGTCAAATGAGGCGTTCAAAGTGAAATTATGCCCGGGCTTCTCAGTGTAAGTCTGATGCCCTTCAAAATCATGAATGGCCGTTGCTATGGTTTCCCCGGCCGCTTTGTCCGGGCAGACTGCATCCACCTCATGTCCCGCAGCCAGCAGGATCTGAAACGGTACCATGGTCTCGTAGTCTTCGGTAAAATCACCTGTGATCATTAAGATTTTAGCCATTTGTTCCTCCTTTAATCAGCGGTTAACGTATAAAATGGTTCAAGGGATATCGCCCCATTCTGACGAATGCTATCATAAAAAAGAGCGGCACCGGTAGTATCTGAATACTACACCCGGTTTATAATGATTTCAGCTACTTCTCTCTTTTTTATGCAACGGATATATTCATTTTCCTATCCGGTATTGGGCACCGGCCCGGCCCGAGTGTGATAATCCATAATTTATATGGTTGCAGACGAATATGAATTTATAGTAGTATCTCAATATTAACACCTTTCCTTGTGAAACTACCCATTGATAGTATGAGATTTACCTGAACTTCGTATTGTTGCTGGTTTGTTTGTGATTTTAACCGGTTATAGCAGATAACACAAATATGTTCCGGAAAAAATGAACCGGAGCAAATTTTCAGGCTGTTATAACCGGGATAACAGAACCAAAATATCAAAGGAGGTCTGCATGCAGACAAAAGGTTTCAGATTTATTCTGGTTTTAATGTTTTGTGTAATCGGATTTCACGTAATTGGAGCAGAGGCAAAAACAATAACCCTTGCTACCGTGGAGTGGGAGCCCTATTACGGCCCGTCACTGGAAAATGACGGTTTTACCGTGGATTTAAGCCGTGCGGCTTTTCAGAAAGCAGGCTATAGCCTGAAAATAGAATACATGCCCTGGAAGCGGGCAATCGTGCTGGGTGAGCAGGGGAAAAAGTATCAGGGCGTTTTTGGTGCATATTATAATGACGAAAGAAACAAGATATTTGTTTTTTCCGATACCTTTGCCTCATCCGGAGTCGGGCTTTTCAGCAGAAAAGGAGAGAATATCTCCTATAAAACCCTTAAGGACCTCGCCCCGTATAAGGTCGGCGTGATCAAGGGGTACGCCAACACGGAAGCCTTTGATGCTGCCGATTACATCGCAAAGGATGAGACCACTGACCAGGTAAAAAATATTAAAAAGCTGATGAACGGCCGGGTGGACCTGATCATTGGTTCCCCCCATGTCATTCTTTACGAAGTCAAATCCAAGCTTCCTGAATACGGAGGCAAGATCGAACTCTTAAATCCGTTGCTTAAAACAAATACCCTGCATTTTATGATTTCACGCAAGGTGTCCGGACATGAAAAAATCATCGCAGATTTCAACCGGGGCCTGAAAATGATTAAAGAGGACGGCACCTACGATGAGATCGTAAAGAAACACGGGTTTTAAAGTCTATATATAATGGTAACAGGGCAGGCCGGTCTGATGGCCTGCCCTGTTGAACCCTCTGCAACTTAAATTTTAAACCGGCCCACCATCCTGCTCAGGTTTCCGGCCAGTTCGGAGAGATCTGACGCACTCTGCCTTACCTGGCTGCTGCCTGAATTTATTTGGGAAGCGGCCTGGCTGACCTCTGCAATCTCTCCTGTAACACCCTGGGCAACGACGCTTGTCTGGGTGACATTTTCATTTACATCTTCAACACCCCGGGCCGCGAGGGTCACACTCTCAGAGATTTCAAGGGTGGTGGCTGACTGCTCTTCCATGGCCTGGGAAACCGTGCCGACAATCTCGTTGATTTCATTGATGACCGCCACAATGGTCTCGATTACCGTCACGGATTCTGCTGTAGTTCCCTGGACATTTGTTATCCGGCCGGTGATTTCACTGGTGGCATCAGCGGTCTGCTGGGCTAGGGCCTTTATCTCTCCTGCAACCACGGCAAACCCTTTTCCGGCTTCACCTGCCCGGGCTGCTTCAATGGTGGCATTGAGCGCCAGCAAATTGGTCTGCTCCGAGATATCCGCGATGGTTTCCGTGACCTTGTTGATGTCGGCCGCAGCCTTGCCGAGTTCGTCGACCTTGGCGGATACGTTCTTTGCCTGGGCCACCGCGTTCTGGGTTGTGGTGTTTCCCCTGGCCATGTTTGTGGATATTTCCTCGATGGTTGACCGCATCTGTTCGATAGCCGCAACAATGGTCTGGATATTACCCGTTGTATCCTGGGATGCGGTTGCCACACCGTTCATATTGGCGCTCATTTCCTCGGCAGCAGCAGCCACGGTGTTGGACTTCTGGGCGGTCTGATCCGAACTTGAGGCGATCTGGTCCGAGACCGAAGAGAGCTGGCCGGATTCCCCTGTAAGGGTCTCAACACCTTTGGAAATATCCCGGATCATGGCGTGCAGGTTATCGATGAACAAATTAATCCATTTTCCAAGCTCGCCCACCTCATCCCGGGAGTCGATTGTCAGGCGTTTGGTCAGGTCGCCTTCGCCTTCTGCAATATCCCTGATCATTTCATTGGTCTGTTTTATGGGGGTCAGTATGGAGCGGATAAGCAAAAATGCCATTACCACAACGATAACCAGCCCCGCTGCTATGAAAAAGAGGATAACGGACTTGGCAGAATCTTCCGTTGCATCCATCACCCCTCTGATCTTGACGGATATTTCTTCCATGAGATCTATCCGGGTCTGGACATTTTCCGTTGCCTTCTTAACATTGCCCTGTGCCAGTGTGAGGTTTGCAGAATAGGTTTTCCAGATGTCCATATATCCCATTGCCGCGGTTTTTAGTTCTTCAGTGGCGCTTGAGGACCCGTGAATCTCGGAGAGAAGGTCAAGGGTTTGCTGTTCCCCTGCGTTGAACATCATATGGTAAAGGCTTGCCAGCCTGGCATAAATCATTTTCTTTTCCAGGGTATTGATGGCAGAGATTTCTTCAAATCCTTTGGTGACGATCCTGCCCATTTCAAGGCCGGCTTTTTCAATATCATCTATATAAACACCGGCGCAAATGACCATATCCCAGGGTTCAAAGTACCTGGCCATGGTTACCTTGGGAAAAATTTCGTCTTTTTTGCCCGGTTTTGTCCAATAGTATTCCTGGGTGGAATTTCCGTCTTTTATCGCGTTTTCCACAAGGTCAACCATAAAGGTTTCTCCGGTTTTCTTATCTTTGACCTTGCTGAAATTCATGCCTTCAAGTTTTGCCCGGGCTCCGTGGGCGATCAGGGTATAGTCCTTTTGCATGACGAAATAATAATTGTTGCCGTCAAAGTGGAGGTTCCGGAGAAACTCCAGGGCATCTTCCCTGGTTTTTCCGGTGGCATGGTAATAGGTGACGGTGTTAAACCCGAGTTCAACAGTCTCTTCAACACTTTTGTAGGAGTAGTCTTTGAGAAAGGTCTGGCTGGCCGATAAAATCCCGTTCCGGATTTTTTCACTTTCCGAATCAATGTTCTGTCCGAAAATATCGCTCATCTCTGCCGCGATTCTTTTGAGGTCTCCAAGAAGTGACTTATTGGTTTCCTTGTTGGTTTTCAGATCGGACAAGAGGGCGGTATACACCTTTGCCGCTTTTTCAACAGTTGCAAGGGTGGCTGCATCTTCTGCTGAGCGGTCTAATTGTTCCAGTCTCTCATTAACCGTTTTTACTGTCTTCTGGATAGCCTTGTAGTCGTCAATGTTTCCGGTCTGCTTATATTTTTCCTGGTAAATCAGAATGTTCTCAAGTCCCTTTTCCATTTCAAGAATCTCTGACTGGACCGTGGCTACATTCATTACCTTGTTCAGGGCGTACCATCCTGTGATACCGATCGCCAATGTGATTACAATGGTTAGGCCAAAACCACCTATCAATTTCGTTCTGATTCGTAAATTCTTAAACATAGGTTCTCCGATTTTTCGTAATGTAATTAGTAAATTATCTCATTGATGACTCAAATCTCACTGTAACTGTTAAAGCATGAAAATAGTCAATTTTTTACCGGATTATTTATCGAAACGGCACTATATAGTAAGTTTTACTAAAAAAAAAGCAAAAAATGAAAAATGATACTATGTGGTATATCGTCTGCGCCGCAGGTACGATATGGACGGGATCGTAAAAAAAGCGAACCAAAAACGATCTGCGTTCGGAAATTCCGAACCCCCTGTTCTGATAATCCGGTTAGAAATGATGCAAAAAATCTGATACGCATAGGTTAACCGTTTAAGTGAAGGAGAATATAGAATGAGCCGGAAAATCAGAGTGGGAATAATAGGGGAATATAACCCGGATATAAGTTACCATCTTGCCACGAACGCAGCCTTAGGCCATGCTGCAGACGCTTTATCCGTCACAATAAGCACCGACTGGATTCCGACCGGACCCCTGGCCGGTGAAACCTGCGAAAAGACGCTGAAGGGATTTGATGCACTGTTTGCCGCACCCTGCGATTACAACAGCGTGGAGGGGGCGCTCCGGGCCATCCGGTTCGCCCGGGAGAAGGACCGGCCCTTCCTGGGCACCTGAGCCGGCTTCCAATATGCTCTGGTAGAGTATGCACGAAATGTACTGGCCCTCAATGATGCAGGCCATGAGGAGAGGGGACCGGATGGGGGAACCCATGTGATTTCCAAATTAACATGTTCTCTTGTGGGGAAAACACAACCCGTTAAAATCCTGCCGGGTTCGATTGCCCGGAGGGCTTATGGACAGGATGAGGCAGTTGAGCGGTTTGTATGCAATTACGGGCTAAATCCAGAATTCCGTGATATCATCGGAAAAAGCAGGCTAACCATCACAGGAACCGGTTATGACGGCGGGGTCAGGATTGTGGAGGGATCAACGCATAATTTTTATGTTGGCACACTTTTCCAGCCGCAGATATCTTCAGAACCGAGTCGCCCCCATCCGCTTATTGCTGCCTTTTTAAAAGCGGCGGAGTGATGATGCTCTGGGCGGTCTCCGCCCGTCAAAAAAATCACAGGCCTTGTAATACCTGAGATCCTCAAACCAGCGGGAGGTGTACACCGGATCTTTTGCCAGCCTGGCCGCCAGCTGCCAGGGAGCTGTCAGGCCTTCAGCCACCGGCCCCCCGAGTTCTGAAGGATCCCTGAAACATTCCCAGTCACAGGCCAGGCAGCGGCTCTTGGTATCCAGGGCGTCTATATCCAGGTCAGGAAAGGGGCCCAGATTCTCCCTTCCCCTGTATCCGCAGGGGTAGGTGTTGCCGTCCGTGCAGTTCACGTAAAAGAAGTCAATGCCCCCGCGGCATGGAAACGCTTTGGCGTCCTTCCCGCAATATTCGCGGTACAGGGTGTGCAGTGAGGTCAGGGGGGAGAAGATGCGGATCTTTGACCTGAACTTCGGGATGGTATCCATAAGGGCCTTGAACATAAGGGCTTTTTCCGTCCGTGTAAAGCATACCACCCGATCCGGGGAGGCGGCTGCATAAACAGGGTCAAGGCCCTGTTTGTCCTTGTGGTCATCCATACTCATGGGATAGCAGGCATTGGCAATGGTGAACCCCAGGTTGACCACTGTCCGGTAAAAGGCATCAAACCCCTGTGAAAACGTCCTGTAAAATGGGGAATCTTCCGGAGTGTCAAGGTCCCGGATGGTGGGAGATGTCTGGGTCCGGGTCCGGTCACTGACATTGCGGTTCAATCCCAGGTTGACCGAGGGGTAAAGACCGGCGGCATGAAACAGGGGCAGGGCCTTTTCCATTCCCTTGACCACACCTTCAAACCCCCGCATCTCTTCGTGGACATGGGCAAGGGACGAGTCCAGGCTGATCCAGAAGTTCCTGAGAGGCGTTTCTGCCAGCTCCGCAGCAATCCTTTGGATTTTGTCCCGGAAATCCGGGCGGTCATGGTTTGCAAAAAAGAACCCGTTGGTGCCGGTACGGATATAGGGAATGCCTGCACGGCCTGCGTGGCGAATGAGTTCGGGCAGATCCCTGCGCAGGAGCATGGGCTCGCCCCCGGTAAAGGAGATGGCCTGGATGCCTTTTTCACCGGCCGCATC
>JAKSAX010000348.1 GCA_022361395.1 Desulfobacterales bacterium
GAACCTGGATACCCTTGTGGCACATATGCTGGCCCTGTCAAAGATGGATTACCAGGAATCAGACCTCACCCTGGAAAGATTCGGGTTCCCGGAGTTTGTAAAAAGCCATGTGGCATCATACAGCGCTGTGCTCAAACAGAACAGGCTCGGACTTGATCTGGATATGCCCGGGCCCCTAACCGTCCGGCAGGACAAATCCGTACTCAAATCCGTGTTGTCCAACCTTCTGGACAATGCCATTAAATACACGGAACAGGGCGAGACGATTGTCATCCGGGCCAGGTCAGACTCAAAAACCGGTCTCAGATTTTCAGTAACCAACCCCTGTGACCCCTTATCGAGTAAAGATATCGGCATGCTGTTCAAACCCTTTTTCCGCCGCCCGGGACAACGGGCTCCCGGCTCAGGACTGGGACTGACCATAGCTCGGAAACAGGTACAACGGTGCCAGGGAAGGATTTCGGCCAGAAATACCGAATCCGGGCTCACCTTCAGGGTAACCCTGCCTTAGGGATCGCGCAAAAATAACTTCACCTGGTCTGTTTATAAAAACCCTTAAAACATTGGGTATTTTGCAAACAGAATGTGAACTAATTCTTACGCGGTCCCTTAATTGCCTCTTTTTTCGGAATCCGGGGGATTATTTTTCAGCAGGCCGTGAACGGCCCGGATATACTCTTTATTCAGGCAGGGCTTTGACAGGTGGTCTATAAAGGGGTCCTCTGCTTTGAGGGTTTTGATGGATTCCAGGAACTCAATATTGCCCGACACAAAGAGGACGGGAACCTGACGGTCTGCCGCCCGGATCTTCTGATAAACATCAATACCGTTCAACTCTCCGGGCAGCACATAATCCAGGCTCACCAGATCATAGGGTTTGGATGAAAACAGGTCCACGGCCCTGCTGCCGTTGTCCGCAACATCCACCCGGTGACGGCAGGGGGGCTGGGTCAGAACATTATACTGGATATCCGAAATCGCCGCCTCATCCTCTACCAGGAGAATATTGCGGCCCGGCAGAACGCCCTGGTCCGAGATCTCCTGCTTTTCCTCAGGACTCAGTTCCCGGTCAATCACGGGCAGCTCAATGATGAACCGGGTTCCCCGGCCGGGGGTGCTCTGCACATGAACCTCCCCCTTGTGCTGCTCCAGGTATTTCCTGACATTGGCCATGCCGTATCCGGTGCCCCGCACCCCGGGCAGGTAATCCCCCCTGACATCCCGGCTTCCTTTGAGGGTAAAGGAGGGCTCAAATATCCTGTCCAGGTGATCCGCCGGAATACCGCATCCGTTATCCCGGATTTCAAACGCCAGCATGTTTTTCTTCCCGAATGTCCGGATGAATATCTCAGGCTTCCGGGTCTTTCCCAGGGCATGGACGGCGTTCTGAAGCATGTTCACCAGCATGTGTTCGATCATTCCGGGATCGGCAATAAGGTCGGGCAGTTCATCCTGGTAGATTTTTACCACCCGGATGCCTGCCAGGTCCTTCCGGAGAAGATCCACCACCAGGTCTATTTTTTTATTAATACTGAACCGGGCCTGCCTGGGCTCCTGGTCCCGGGCAAAGGCCACCAGGTTCCGGGTCAGGTTTTTCCCCCTGATGGTCTGTCCCAGGATAAGGGCCAATGTGTTTTCGAGTTCCCTGTCCCTGCACTCTGTCAGGGCCAGCTCGGTATTTCCCATGATCACCCCGAGGATATTGTTGAAATCATGGGCCATTTTACCGGCCACCTGCCCCACCAGGGCATGTTTGGCCTGGGTTGCGGCAAAGGCAAGGGCGTCAAGTTTTTCCTTTTCAGCCCGCTTCCGGTCGGCAATATCCCTTAATGCGGTGATGCGGATCCCGGTTTTGGGTGAGACACTCATCCTGGCCTGGATTTCACAGGGAAAACTGGTTCCGTCCTTGCGCAGTGCCATGGCCTCGTACTGCCCCTCAAAACCGGCGGCAATTTTCGCTGCCACCATCTCCCGAGATCCTGATTCAATCCATTCAATGCCCGGGCGGCCAAACGCCTCTTCCAGGGAGTAGCCGAACATCTTCTCCGCCATTTTGTTCTGGCCGATGCAGATTCCGTCCTTGGACAGAAAAATCGCCTCAAAAGAGGCATCTGAGAGCTGCTTATACAGGTCTTTCAGGCGGCGGTACTGCTGTTCGCTCCTGTGGAGGTCAATCTCACGCTCTTTAAGGGATGAAATATCGTGGAAGATCACAATGCCTGATAAAATCCGCCCGTCCGCATTTCTGATCGGTGCGGCATTTACCGACAGCCACCTGTCCTGTCCATTGTCATCCCTGACAATCAACTCCCGGTTCCGGGTTGTCTTACCGTTCCGGATTGCCTGGTACAGGGGCAGGGACCGTCCCCGGCAGGGCCTGCCTGCCTCATCAAAGACCCGCCACCTTTTAAAGTGGGTGTGAATGCCGGTCTCTCCGGGCTCCGGACCGGTATCCCCCCTGATATCAAAGGCAGCCTTGTTGGCACGCTGAATGGAAAGATCGGTGTCGGCAATGATGATGCCGGAGGGGGACTCGGAAATGGCCTGATCGAGAATCACACCGGTTTTCTTCTCCTCATCCTGGGCCCGCTCCCGTTCAAGGATCTCCTGGTTCAACGTCCGGTTCAGCCGGACCAGTTCCCGGGTTCTCTGGGCCACCCTGTCCTCCAGTTCTTCATTATAGGTCTGAATCTTCCGGGTCAGGGTGTCATTTTCCCTGAATACCTTTTCAATATAGGCAAACCAGGGCTGCCACATCTTCGGGACCAGCCCGGGCCTTTTGTCGAACCGTCCCCTGCTTAACCGGACAATATGCCTGACAAAAATATCCGAAGGCCTTACAAACAGGGTCTGGTTGATGAAAAACACGGCCAGTATCATTACAATCAGGGTGAGAAACAAAAAAATGGGTTCAGGGCCTATCCGGTCAATCACCCGGGTCAGGACCGGGGGCAGGGGTTCCAGATAAACCACATTCCAGGGTGCGTTTTCCAACCGGGCATAAACCAGGGTTACCCCCTGGGTCTCAAGGATTTTAAACGGGGTAGCCTGTTTCAGGTCATCCAATGTCAGGTTTAAATTGCCGGGCACGGCCATGAAAAACGACTTAACCGCATCGGAAGACGAGGCGATTTCCGGATGTGCAAGGATCTGGCCCTGGTCATTCACCAAAAACAGGGTGCCGCGGCCCGGGCGGAAAGCAGAAACAATGGTATTTAAAAAATCCACGGTCAGATCAATGGCCACAGCCCCCATGTGGTCATCCCGGTCATATACGGGAACACCGCAGGTGGTCATCAGTCCCTTGCCTGCCCCATCCACATATACCGGGGTCCAGTAGATACCCTTTCCCGGGTTTTTCCCGGGCAGCGAAAACTGGTACAACTCTTTTAGATAGATCTGGGAGTCAAATTTCCACTCGGATGAGGCAACCCAGGGATAGAGGTTGATGAAAGAGCCGGCTGAAATATAGTAGAGCCAGGCTGAGGTTTTAATGGTCTTCCGCACGGATGAGAACAGGGGATTCAACATCAGGGCAGCCCGTATCTCCCGTTTCACCCTTGCCGGTCTCTGGACATATACCCCCCAGCCGGTAAGATTTCCGGCATCACTCCACCCGGGGCGGCGGTCCAGGTGGAAATAGGCGCCGGACTGCTGAAAATAGCCTGCCAGGGGCGGCATGGGCGGTTCATCCGCCAGATCATTTATCAGGCGACCTGCCGGGCCGTCCAGGTGGCGGGTGGCCTCAAGATCTGACTCTGCCAGGGACTTCATGGCGTCCAGGCTGCCGGTAATCTGTGACAGCAGGGAGTCAAGATGCACGGTCCTTTCCCTGAAATCCGATTCCAGAACCGCTCTCTCCCGGGTCTCATTCCGGCTGAAATCCAGGGCCATGATCACCAGGATACCCGCAATCAGACAGCCGAGAACCAGAAAAATACCAAAGGTATTCCTGATGTGAAAACGGATCAATGAGGCGGTTTCAATACCCCCTTCGCGGGCAGGCAGGCCATCGTCTCTTTCGCTGGGATCAGACATGTATTCCCGGGTTGTTTTAGCGTTGGTTCTTTTCCGGCACCCTACCATAAATGAGTGTTAACCCAAAGTTTTTTTTCAGGTTGATAAGGGTTCCGATTGAAGCGGATGCCATTACCCTGCATTTTGGAAATCCTGCCCCGGCAGAGGTTGTTCCTTTAATATTGGGGGGGTTAATGTTATTATGGCAGATATCCCACCAAGGAGGCGCCTATGAGAAACTGTATATTTACAGCAGTCATTTTAATCATTGTCCTCTTTTCTTCTTATCCCCCGGCTGCACAGGAAAAAAAAATAATCGCGGTCTTCCCGACCTGGGAACCCTATGGATATGTGGAAGACGGAAAAGCGGCAGGCTTTGAGATCGAGACCTTCAGGACGGTCATGGATATCATGGGTTTACGGGTGGAGTTTGTTCACCAGCCCTGGAAACGATGCCTGCATTCCGTAAAAAACGGGCTTGCCGATGTCGTGATTTCAGCCCTGAAGGTAAAAGAGCGGATGGAATACCTTTACTACCCGGACGAGCCCATCAGCATGAGCAGGACAGCCCTTTTTACCCTAAAGGACAGAGAGATCGACTTCAACGGCTCCCTTGACGCCTTAAAAGGGTATACCATTGGCGTAACAAACGGGTTCAGCTATGGGCCGGCTTTTGACGGAAGCCGTTTTCTTGAAAAAGATGCAAGCACGGAAACCGGGGCGGTGGTGACAAAGGTGCTGCTGGGAAGGAATGAACTGGGCGCCGGAAATATCGCCGTAATAAAAACCATTGCCGCGAAACACAATGCATCCGGAAAAATCCGTTTCCTTTACCCCCTCCTCCATTCGCAGAAATTGTACGCGGGATTTTCAAAGGCCCGGAACCACGCCGAACTGACCATGGCCTTTTCAACTGCCCTGGTCGGCTTCCGGAAGTCCCCCGATTACAGGCGTATCATGACAAAGTACAGAATGGACTAAACAGTCAACAGTGGCCACTCACATGAATAATATCCCCATTGGATCAAAGGTTCTGTTTCTGATTCTGCTCTGCGGATTCTTCTTTGCCATATCAGAGGCCGGGATCCACCTGTACCTGGACTATAAAACCGAGATCCGGCACATTGAGGAACAGATCTTACAGGTACGGGACAGCGATTTAAAAAGCATCACAAAAAGCACCTGGAACCTGGAGGCGGATGAGGTTGTCCTTCAGCTGGAAGGGGCATTGAAACTCAGGGATATCAAATATCTCCATGTAAAGACAGAGACCGGAGAAATCCTTGCGGCATCGGGTTTGCCTCCGGGGGAGAACAGCATCTCCCGAAGTTTCCCCCTTGAGTACCGCCACCACGGAAAAACCAACCTGATCGGCAGCCTCCATATTGCAGCCAGCCTGGAGGGGGTCCGGGAGCGCCTGTTTGAAAAGGCCCTGATCATTGTGGTTTCAAGACTGTTGATCGCCCTGCTCATATCAGGTGTTTTTCTCATTATTTTCCAAAGGCTGGTATCACGCCATTTAAGCAAAATGGCCCGGTACACCCAGAATCTTGACTTGAACAACCTGGGATCCCCATTGGTCCTTGACCGGCCTGCAGCAGCGGAAAGTTCAGAGGATGAACTGGAAAAGGTGGTACAGGCGATCAACGGGATGCAGGTGCGGATACAGGAGGATATCACAGAAATAAGACAGACCAAGGAGATACTGGAAAGAAGTGAGAATAAGTACAGGAATCTTTTTGAATCCTCAATGGATGCGATCCTGGTCCGGGATCTTGAGAACGGATATCTGGACTGCAATCAGGCTGCCCTGAAGCTGTTCGCAATCCCAAGCAAAGAGGCGCTTTTCAACCTTGCCCCGGCCGACCTCTCCCCGGAAAACCAGCCGGACGGCCTGCCGTCCCGGGAAAAGGCGGACCTGGTGATTGCAGAGGTCCTGGAAACCGGCTCCACATTGTTTGAGTGGACCCATAAACGGGTGAACGGGGAAGATTTTTTTGCCAGTGTGCTTGCCACGCGCCTGGAGCTGGGGGGGCGGACCGTTCTCCAGGAAACCATCCGGGATATATCCGAGTACAAACAGACCCAGGAGATGATGGTCCAGTCTGAAAAAATGATGTCCGTGGGCGGCCTTGCCGCCGGCATGGCCCATGAGATCAACAATCCCCTGGCAGGGATGCTCCAGAATGCCAGCCTCTTGTCCAACCGCCTTTCCGACCTAAAAATGCCGGCCAATGTCCGGGCGGCGGAAAAAGCCGGCATTGCCATGGAAAACATGAAAGCCTATATGGAGAGACGCAATATCCCCCAGCTCATCTCCGCTGTTAACGAATCAGGCAGCAGGATGGCCGACATTGTGACCAACATGCTCAGTTTTGCACGGATATCCGATGCCGAACTCTCATCCCACAATCTTTCGGATCTCCTGGACAAGACTCTGGATCTGGCCGGGGCGGATTTTGATTTAAAAAAGCACTTTGATTTTAAAAAAATTGAAATTGAAAAAGATTATGACGGGCAGCTGCCTCCGGTCCCCTGTGAAAGTGCCAAAATACAGCAGGTTCTTCTCAATATCTTCCGCAACGGCGCCCAGGCCATGCAGGAGGCAAACGTTCCAAATCCCCGGTTCACCATCAGAACAGGCCTGGATAAGGAAAAGAAATCAGCACGGCTGGAAATTGGAGATAATGGCCCGGGAATGAACAGGAAAACAAGGAAACGGGTATTCGAACCCTTTTTTACCACAAAGCCGGTGGGCGTGGGCACCGGTCTCGGCCTCTCTGTCTCCTATTTTATCATCACTGAAAACCACGGCGGCCGGATGCATGTGGTATCCACCCTGGGGAAGGGGACAAAATTCATCATCCACCTGCCGCTTGGAGGGAAATCCGGCGGACAGGACCCCGGATAATTAAACCGGATAGCTAAAAAGCTTATTCCGGTTCATACACCCGGCTGTTTCTGTACAGTTCAAGCCTGCGGCCGAGTTCCTCTTTGGATACATCAAATTTGGATATATCAGAAAATTTGCCCCTTCCGGCCTGGGCCACGGCCTGTTTTTGCGTGGCAACGGCTTTCCGGAACATCCCTGATTCAGCATAGGCCGCTGCCAGGGTGGCCAGGATAACAGGATCGGGAGTATCAGCGGTTTCAAGTCTTAATGCTTTCTCCGCAAGTTCCACCGCCGCTGCCCCGTCACGGAAATCCCTGTTCGGGCAGGCAGCAAAAAGCCATGCCATGGCCTGGTAGGCATACGGGTTTTCCGGGCCGGTTTTAACGGCTTTTTTAAAATCAGCCATTGCCAGGTTATAGTTGCCTGTCCTGAAATAGGTATTGCCGCGGAGAATATACCCCTCGCCGTGCCCGGGCCTCAACCACAGGGCATGACTCAGGTCAGAGATGGCCTGGTCATATTTTTTTGATGCCCGGAAGGATATTCCCCGGTAAATATAGCCCATATGATCCCTTGGGGCCACGGAAATATACCTGGTCAGGTCTTTAACGGCTTTATCATACTCTCCGGTCTGGTGATATAGGGTACCCCGTTTCAGGCGGGCCACAGGATCATCAGGGCTCAGGTAAAGGGTTTCGGAATAGCAGTCAAGGGCCTGGTCTCTTTTTGATTCAGACCATAGCACCCCACAGAGTTCATTGTTCACGACAATATAGTTTTCTTTTGACAGTTCATTGGACTTCAGGGCGCTTCGGAAAAGAACCTTTGCCTTTTCCTTATCCCCTTTTTTATTGGCCTCCATACCGGCGTTGGCCGCATCGACCGCGTCGGCAAAACAAAAGGGGATGCAGGTTAAAACAACAGCAAAACATAGACTCGTGAATAAAATGAGATTTCCGGCTCTGCCCATAAAAGCAATTCCTCTTAAAATCTTATTATCCTAAGGCACAAAAACATAAATAAATCGTCCATTGAAACAGATGCTTTTTGTGCCCGGTTTAAGTTTAATTCAAATTTTGGACGATTTTATTTTGATACCAAGCCTAACATCCTGAATTGATCCAATGTATCCCCCTGACGCTGCCGAAGGTGTTCTCATGGAAAAATGACCCCTCTTTTTCCGAGTTCAGGCTCGGGTGATCGGACATGAAATGATAATCCGGATTTCCCAGGACAGGCGCATAATCCTGGGCCTGCTTTCCCCATAAAAACCATCGGCATTCGGGTTTTTCAGCATCTATGAATCTCAACAGCCTGTGGGTGAAGTCAGCCCAGTACAGGGCATGTGAATTGGAAACCTCCCTTGATCCGACCTTGCATGTAAATGCCGTATTGAGCATCAGCACCCCTTGATTTTCCCAGTGGTCAAACAGTTGATCCGGCTCAAGGATATTAAATTTTCCGGTTTCAATATCTTTTCTGACCCTGCCGAGACTTGAAACCGTGTCAGCATTAAACCGGTACTTATGCAGCAGCTTGAGAATATTCCTTAATGAGGCGTTCCGGCCGGTTTTGTTCCAGCCTGAGACTCTTTTGTCCTCAAATGCCCTTCCGGTGGCGGCACCTTCCTGGGGATAGGGGTCCTGCCCCAGGATGCAGACCTTTAAACCGTTGAGATCAAAACGTAAAAACCGGAGGACCGAGTCCCCCGGCGGGGTGAAGGCCTCTTTTTCTCCGATTGCCCTTTCAATCTCCCTGATTTCACTCATCCTGTCAGGGGTCAGAAAGGCGTCCCAGGAGGGGTGGCAGTCTGTCTTGATTATCGTCATTTTTTCTTTATACCCCATAATTTTATCCGGAACGAGGGATTTTTCCACCGGATTAAATTTTTCCCTGAAATTTTTAGGTTGAAGCCCCAAAATGAATGGCTTAAACTGCCTGTGCCCTGAGACCGGAACCAGCCATAGGGAATTGCAACCACCCAGATCAGCCTGATCCGGGAGCACACTGAAATCATTAAACCGCCCAGGGCGCTGTGGGTCTCCTTTGACCTGGGACGTCCGCTGGGGGTTCCCAATGACGCCCGGTTTCAATGCTCGGTTCTCAGACACGCCTTAAAACTCTTTGAGGCACCGGCAGGACCTGTACTTGAAGATTTTCCGGAAGATGTACCGGCCGGTAATATCGGACCTGCGCCGGTGGCCTGCCCTGTGAATTTCCAGGCCGGACAGGCTCCCCTTGCCTGCGAAGATATCAAGGCCTATTATTTTGAGGCGGCCGGCGCCTGGCCTGGCCGGGCCGCGGACAGCAAAAGCCTGGCCGACTGGTTCTGGGGAAAAACCTCAGCCGCCCTTGTCATCAACACAGTCCGGGAAATCTGTCTGGACGATCCGTCCGGTTCCCTGTCAGTTCTCGGCAGACTCCTCCTGGTTCCCAGGAGCCCGATGCACAGGTTCACAGAATAAAAGAATACAGAACCGGCCGTTCCAGAAGGAAAGGCCGGTTCTGCACAGAAACTGTCCTTAGTGGACATAGGTGCCGTCATAGCACTTAATGGTATGCTCGTTCACCTTAGCCTTTATCTGACTGCTCCAGGTCTTTACCTTGTTCAGCATGGCCTGGTAACTACTGTCGTTTGTCAGCGTCATGGCGGCATTGGAGTAGGCACCCTGGGATTTTCTGATGATCTCCTTGGCTTTTCTCTGGTACTCACCGGTCATGTTCTCAACCTTAGCCGGCATCTCGGATTGTTCATTCTTCCAGTGCTCGTCGTCCATGTTCCGCCAGGACTCGTAAGCCCCGTGGCCGGCAGTTGTTCCCTTTGCCTTGATCATCTCCAGGTGGTTCAGCTGCAGTTCGCAATTATGGGCAACACTGGCGGTTTTAATCTGGATATTCAGCTTGACATCCCCATAGAGCAGCGAACTCCTGGGGTCGTATATCTGCTTGATTCTGACGACGGTATACTTGAAGTTAAGCCCCGGGACAGCCTTATTCTCCTTGCTCTCTATGTAATTCAGCGCACCGAGCATATCTGCACAATTTCTGAAGGTGATCGTTCCCCGGACCACGTCGTTAATATACCCGGCAGGGGCTTTTCCGGTTGCAGCCGCACGGTTTTTATACTTTGTCAAACATTTCTGCTCTATCCGGGGGGCGCCTTTTAACGAGCCGTAAGAGGTTACCTTACGCTTCTTTTTGTTCATGATGATCCGCCCGTGCTGGGTCGTGACATAGGTTTTGTTCCCACTCGCATCAACAGTGGACGCCTTTCCCCATAATTCGTAAAGCCCGGTATCGCATCTTGTTCTTTCCACAAAGTGATTAAACAGGGATTCAAAATCAGAATTGGCCAGGGTTGCTTCAGCCAGAAGATCCTCCACACCGCATCCGGTACTATTGCACGGCGCATCCTTCGTATGCTTTTTGTTGACCTTCCGTCTCCAGTTTTTTTTCATGGGCTGTATTAATGCTGGTTTCATGTTTCCTCCTCGGCTCTTTTATGTGTTAATTTACCGGTTTCTCTTAGATGACAAATATAGCAATTCCCATACCGGATCTCCATTTTTATTAAGAACCCACACATTTTCTCCACAAATTGCCGGAAAATACCGGGAATCAGAACCGGTTTTCACCTTTTCTGCAGGATACTCCGCCCGGATACCACAACTTTATTGGCATCTGCCCCGTTTTTTACAGCAAATAAAGTTGCATTTAAACATATTTTGACAATTGCCATAACAAATTTTTGATGACTCAGCTTAGGGAGCTCGCAAAAATAACTTCACCTAATCTGTTTATAAAAACCCTTAAAGCATTGGGTCTTTTACAAACAGAATGTGAACTAATTCTCACGCGATCCCTTAAGGTAAACACAGACCTGTTAAATGCAAACCGACACGGGGATGTAAAACGGCCTTCCGGCCGTCCGGAAGGCTATGCAGCTTTTTGAATCAGGACCCCGGCACTCCTGTAACATGGGCGGAGATTTTCAGACGGGTGCGGATCTTCTGGGACAGGGTATCCACCCCCATGTTCATCAGGGCAGTGACCAGGATCAGCAGGACTGCGGTATCCAGGTGATCCTTGGCAATGGCGCTGTCAATATAGAATCCCAGGGTGGTAATGCCCAGGATTCCCAGGATGGCCGATTCCCTCATGATCACCTCCCACCGGTAAAATAAAAAGGCCAGAAACCGGCCGTAGCACCTGGGCAGGACCTCGTAAAAATAACGGTTCATCCGTTTTTTTGCGGTATCAAAGGGTAAAGCCAGGAGATCTGCGTTTTTTGCGGTTAGATAGGCCAGGATACCGCCGTTATGAAGGGAGAGGGCAAAGATGGCCGGCAGCATGGAAGGCCCCCAGAGCTGAAGCCCGACGTAGGCCAGGATATACTCGGGGGTAGTCCTGAGTATGACCAGCCCCAGATGGGCCGGCACCGTCAGCCGGGAAGAAAAAAATATCCGGCTGGCCGGCACAAAGGCGGCCAGGGTAAAGGCCCCGGTCAGGACCAGGGCGGTCTGGGTCAGCAGAAAGGTATGCCAGATACCCGGCAGCGCCTGGGTGAGACCGATATTCCCCGCCCATGACAGGACCCCGGCCAGAGAGAAATCCAGGGCCTGTGTCCCGTCGTAATACCCCTGGGCCCGGACCGGCCAGGGCAGGATATCATAGGTGAAAAACCGGATGAGATTATCCAGGGAAAAGGCCGTTTCCCAGGAGGTAAAAAAGGCGGCTGCAAGGAGGGGTAAAACAATGATCCTTGCCCTTGCCCAGACCTTCAGGGAGATGATCATAAAATAGAAGATGTACAGCAGTGCGGCAGCCTCATTGTAAAGCCCTTCCCTGAAGGCGGTCTCAAGGTGATAACCCAGGGTGGGAAGGCCGATGAACCCCAGTATGGTGCTGGACCGCAGGGCGCACTCAAACCGGTAGGCAGTATAGTTTTTCAGATGCGCATAGGTGGCCGGCAGGGTGGTATAAAAAAAGGCCAAAAGGGTGCCGGTTCCCCCGGGCAGAACCTCGGCAGGGGCCTGGTCTGCCTCCTGGCGGATCTCGGCATACACCTTGGCCAGGACCCCGGCATAGGGAACGGCAATGGCCAGAATCCCGCACAGGCTGTTCAGGCCGGTAACCGGCATGAAGATAAAGGCCCAGAACAACTCATGAACCGAGCGGATAAAGGCACAGAACAGCCGCACCGGCGTCCGGGCAAAGAAGAGTGAAAGAAAGCCCCCGGAAATTACGGCCCCGAGCATGCCGATCAGGGCAAAACCCAGGGTATTGCCCACTGCCTCTGCCAGGCCGGGGAGGCTGAAAAAATCCGGGGTGGCAAGCCCCCGGGCCAGCCGCGCAAGTTCCAGCCAGGGATCAAAGGTGGTAACGGAAATATCGGAAAATGCCAGGGCGGCCAGGGCCACAAGGATAAAGGCAATACTGGTTCGCTGCATAAACTATCCGTACAGGTCGGCCAGGATGCTCTCAGAGACCTGTCCAACCGGCAGGTCAAAGGCAAGGGTCCTGTCCTTGACGGCAATGATCCGGTGAAAGTACTTCCGGGCAAGGCCAATGGAATGGAGGGAGCAGACCACGGTTTTATCCGTGTCCGTGAGAAGGGCCATGATACCCTCCTGCTGCACCCTGTCCAGTGACGATACCGGTTCGTCCGCCATGAGGATATCACCGCCACGGAACAATGCCCGGCCGATGCCCACCCGCTGTTGCTGGCCACCGGAAAGCGCACCGGTCCGGGTCATCAGCCTGTCGTCAAGGCCCAGCCCGGCGGCAATGGGCCGGATCTCATCCATCCGCCTGCCTGAGGGCCTTACCAGGTTCCTGATGTTCTCCAGCAGGCTTATCCGGTCCAGTTGTCCCATATAGATATTGTGAAACACGGAGAGCTGGGGCACCAGGGCATAATGCTGGTGGACAAAGGCGCACCGGTCCGGCTGAAGCTGGTACAGGCGGCGAAGCAGGGTGGTCTTCCCTGCCCCGCTCCGTCCGATCAGCGCCACCTTCTCCCCTTTAAAAATATCCAGGGAGATCTTTTCCAGGGCAATAAACTCCCCGTAGGCGATGTCTTCGCCTTCCAGGGAAAGAACCGGTGTCACCTGCCGGTTTTCTGTCAGCGGCGGGGTCACTAACATTTTTTTATCTGAAAATCCCGATGGCCCTGCCCGTCTCCAGGATGGGCCGGTACATGCCGTTGTCCGCCTTGATAAACTTTTCCCTTGGAAAGGCAGCCAGGAGTGCCGGATCCTCTATCTCTATCAGGGCCTGCTGAAGCCTTTGGATGGTGCCTTTGCCGAAGACTGCATCTGCATCCCCCCGGACGGTCCAGTTGTAATCCGGATATTCAGGGGTTTTCCAGATCACCGAGACCAGGGTGGAATCTATTTTACCTGATGCCAATTCCTTTTCCCATACCTTGAAGTTCACGGCACCGACCTGGTAACTGCCGGACTGCACCAGGGCGATTGTTTTGGAATGGTCCCCGCTGAACCCGACCTTGGCGAAAAGATCGTCCGGCGCCCGGTTAAACTGTTTTCGGATGAAGTACTCGGGCATGAGGCGGCCTGAGGTGGACCCCTTTGACCCAAAGGTAAAGGTTTTGCCGGCAATCCCTTTGGGCAGGCCGGATCCGGCAGTCAGCCCGGTGGAATGATGGGCAATTATATAGGAGACAAAATGCTCGTCCTCCGCACCCTGGGCAATGGCCACGGAACCGGGCACGCCCAGCCGTGCCTGGACGCCGGACAATCCGCCGAACCAGGCCATCTGCACCTCATTGTTTTTAAAGGCCTGGACAGAGGCGGCATAGGACTTTACCGGCACATAGGTCACATCCATTCCCATTTTGCCGGTAAGATAATCTGCAATTTTGCCAAACCGCTGTTCAAGCCGGGCCGTATCCTGGTCCGGAATAGCGGTGAATTTAAGTTCGGCAGCCGTTGCGCCGCCAAGGCCTGAGATGGCCAGGATGATGAAAAATACGCCTGTTCGTATCAAATGATTTATCATGGGTTTCCCTTCTGTGTTATGCGTAAGTTAGTGTGGACAAGCAAAATAACACCGGAAACCCTGCCGATCAAATCGTTAGTTCCGATACAGATCAGGTATATCTATTTGATTTACCGATAATCCAAAAAACTGCGGAAAAGGCCGTCAGTCAATAAACTGCCCGATCACACTGTGCTCTATCTTGATTTTATGGATCAGCCGGTCGTAATTATGCATCCGCTTCACCGAGGTATAGATGAGATAAATCCCAAAGCCCCCCAGGGTAAGGTTCAGCAGGCTTAAGGGGATCAGAAAGTGGAGGACGGAAAAAACATCGTAGTGTTTGGAAAAGGCAATCAGAAAACTGGTAATGGACATGGGCAGGGCCAACAGGGCGATTCCAGTGCGCAGTATGGCAAGGGCCGTCCGTTTTTCCGCCAGCAGGAGCTGGGCTTCGTTCATGGCAATGGCGCTGATCTTTGTCTTCTCTTCCGTCATTTCTTAACACCCCTCCGGTTATAGCCCGCCTTTACCCCGGCGCCTGCTGATTCATCATCTGATTCAAAATCAGGCAAATCGTTCCGGATCCTGCCATCAGGCTTTATTCCCATGCGGTAGGCTGCCGAGGCAATGGCATGGGAGGTGGCAGGGCTTGAGGCCAGCAAAAAGAAAATCAGTACCAGGGCATACCCCCAGGTGGCCTTCTCCCTGACGGCAGAGGCGATCAGCAGGAAGACCACGCCGAATACACCCACCTTTCCTGTGGTATGAAGTTTTGAATATACATCGGGGAACCTGAAATATCCCAATACCCCGACCAGGCTGAAAAAGGTCCCCCCGGCCACCAGAATAATGGCGGTCAGGTTCAATATTGCTTCCATAAATTGCATCCTTAAAACATCCGTTTATCCGTAATGTACCGGGCAAAGGCCACCACGGATATGAAGCCGAGTGCAGCCAGCCCCAGTGCCACGTCAAGAAAAATATTCTGATGGTGGATCAGGGCGCCCAGGACCAGTACCGCCAATGCCAGGTTGCTCAGCACATCAGAGGCCATCAGCCGGTCGATCACATGTTTCCCCTTCCAGAGCCGGAAGGCCACAACAGCCATGAGGGCAACGTGGACAAACAGCGCCCCGTACAGCACCAGCGTCAGTATGGATTCAAGAGACTGCATCACACCTCCCCGAAGATCAGTTTCAGCAGGGAGCGCCTGTACTTCTGCTCCTGCCTGGTCACCCGTTCGGTCTGCGCCACATCCAGGGAGTGGATATACATGGTCCCGGATTCATCCGTCTCAATGAGCAGTTCGCCCGGTGACAGGGATATGGCATGGGCGCTTAGCGCCTGCCCCAGCTCATGGTCACAGTCGGGGTCCACGGCCACCACACCGGATTTAAGCGGCATGGCCGGATCCAGCACCAGCCGGGCCACCTGAAGCCCCCCCACAATGGTATTTTTAATCATCAGCAGCAGGTAAAGCACCAGCGCCTTAAATCCCTTTGGAATGTCACCGGCCTGGACGGGCTGGCTCCGGAAAGGCACCAGTGCCAGCACACCCAGGGCAACGAGCACACCGAATCCGATGTTGTACAGGCTGATGTTTGTGGACAGGGCCAGGTAGGCCAGCAGAATCATCACCCCTAAAATTATTCTATTCATTTAATTTCTCCCATAACAGCCAGAATATAGGATTGTGCATCTGCGGCCCGGCCTGCCGCCTCCCCGGCCAGGTCCACCAGCGGCCCGGCCATGATCCCAAGCACCAGCACCATGATAATCAATAAAAAAGGCGCCATGCGCCTATCTCCTTCGGGTTTTACGGCTGTACCCGCTTCGGGCGCCTGCCAGAAAATCCGCATAAAGGCCCGCATGGAGTAGACCAGGGTAAAGGTGGCTGATATACCGATAAGCGCCAGGCCGTAAACATGGCCGGCCTCAATACCGGCGTTGAACACCATCATCTTGGAAATAAACCCGTTGGTGGGGGGAATACCCGCAAGGCCCAGGGCGCCGATAAAAAAGAGGACACCGGTAAAGGGCAAGGCCCTGCCCACCCCTGTCACCACCTTGAAATCGGCTGATTTCACCGGGGCCCTGGAGGCCAGGTGCCCTGCCAGCATAAGCATGGCAGACTTCACAATACTGTGGTTAAAGGCAAAGATCAGGGCGGCGGTCAGGGACAAGGTCGTTCCCCAGCCGATACCCACCAGGATAAAGCCCACCTGGGCCAGGGTGGAATAGGCCAGCATTCGCTTTACGTTGTATGTGGCAATGGCGGCTATGCCGCCGTATGCAATACCCGCGATTCCCAGAACCATTAAAAGGGTCTGGATCAGGGAGGCATGGGGAACAAAAATCAGCATGGCCATCCTGATGAACCCGTATACGCCCAGCTTAACCACGACGGAAGACAGCATGGCCGACACCGGTGTGGGGGCTGCCGTGTGAAAATCCGGCTGCCAGAAGTGAAAGGGAAAGGTGGCGCTTTTTATCATAAAGGTGGCGGTCAGGAAAGCCGCGGCCAGGGAAACCATGGTCTTTGCCGGAAGACCGGGGATAATCACGGCCAGGTGGGCCATGTTCAGGGTGCCGCAGGTGACGTAAAGGGCGCCCACGGCAATCAGCATAAAAAAGGCGGCCAGCTGGCTCATGTAGAAGTACTTATAGGCGGCTTCCGTACCGAACCGGTCGTCGGATACAGCCGTAAGAACGGTACTTGAAATGGCCAGCAGCTCGATAAAGACAAAGAGGTTGAAAATATCCCCGGTAAGCAGGGCGCCGGTAAGCCCTGTGGCCAGGAACATGAACAAGGGGTAAAAGGCAGGGTATCCCACACAGGCATCCCTGGCCCCCGTGGCGTAGATCACACCGGCCAGCAGCACCACCTGGCTCATGACCACAAAAAATACGGATAAGAGGTCAGCCACAAATGAAATGCCGAAGGGGGCATCCCATCCGCCTGCCTGGAAAACCAGGGGCAGCCCGCTGCTGCGGACCTGGGTGAACAGGAGGAGGGCCGCACAGAGGGAAACAGCCATCCCGGCCAGGGCGATCCATGACTGAATGTTAGGCAGCCGGTAAAACAGGAGTCCGATGACACCGGAGATCATTGGAATAAATACGGGCAGAATTACAATATGAGCGGGTTCCATTACGGTCTTTCTCCTGGGGTATGTCCGGGATTATTTTTCATGGTCAGTTTATTTGGACAGGCCTTTTAATTCATCCGAGTCACAGGTTTTATACCGTTTGCTCACAATAATAAGCATGGCCAGTACAAAGGAGGTGGTACCCAGGCTTATGACAATGGCGGTGAGGATCAAGGCCTGGGGAAGCGGATCAACAGGATCTCCGGATGCCAGCCCGACATAGGCGGCCTTCTCACCGATCCACGCCCCTGTTGATAAAAGGTAGAGGCTGATGGCATTGCTCAGCAGCATCAGGCCGATGGCAGACCGGATCACGTTTCGCCGGAGGATCTGAAATACCCCTGCGGCAAAGGTCAGGCCGATGGCAAAAGCGGTTATTATCTCCATGAACCCTCCTTACGGCTTGGTTTGGCAGGCCGGCCCAGGATATTCAGCATCAGGTTGACGCTTCCCACCACACTCAGGCAGATGGCCACCTCAAATATCATTGATGAACTCAGGTGAATTCCCTTTGGCAGGGGAATTCCCCACAGTTTTCCGAAATCGGCAGGCGAAAAATAGAATCCGGAGATAAACAGGCCGCCCGCCCCTGAGACCAGGGCCAGAACCAGCCCCCATCCCACAAGCCCCGACGGCCTGACCCACGGCATTCTGGATTTGGTCTCGTTGTAGCCGAACACCATGTACTGGAATCCGATACCGATACTGATGATCACCCCTGCGGTAAACCCGTCACCGGGCTGGTCATGGCCGTAGAGAACGTCGCAGATCCCTATAACCAGGGTCAGGGGCAGCATCACATGGGCCAGCACCCTGAGCAGGGGCGTCTTCCTGGCACCGCCGACCCCCAGGGACCTCCGGGGAGCGGATGCTTCGGCAGGTTCCCTGTCCCTGATCAAATCCTTATGCTTGGCTGCGGCAAACCGGATCAGGGTGTAAATCCCGATACCGGCAATACCGAAGACTGCTATTTCAAACAGGGTATCCAGCCCCCTGAAATCAGTAAGAATGGTTCCCACAATGGATGAGGACCCGGTGGCCGGTTTCGTGGTCACCTTAAAAAACGGGGAAAGCTCACTGACCCTGGGCCTGGATAAGAGGGCAGACAGGGACATGAACATGACCACCAGGCCAAAGGCTCCGGCAATCAGCGCGTCCCTCACCTGGTCAGGCTGGCCGGATTTGAATGCCAGACGCTGAATCCGTTCAAGCTTCTCCCCGGGCAGGCGGGTCAGGGCCAGTACCAGAATAATTACCAGCAGGACATCCACCACAATCTGCACCAGGGCCACATCAGTTGCCGGTTCCAGTATCATGAGCACGGCCACGCCAAGGCCCGAGGCCCCGAAGGCCAGGATGGCATTGAAATCCTTGGGCATGACAATGCAGGCCAGGGCAGACCCGCATACCAGGAACAGGGCCACCAGCCGGAGCAGGGCCATTTCCGTGGCCGTGGTCAATGCAACCCCTGACAGGCCGGCTATATCCAGGGGCGGCGGAAATCCGTTGAAAAGCACCACCAGTCCCAGGGTACCGGTCAGGATCACGATGAGGTAGGTCCGCAGTTTTCCCTGCTGGACAGACACAGCCTTGGCCGCAAGCCCGTCAATGGTGTGCATCACCCGGTCGAACCCGGCATTCATTGTCAGGGTTACCCTGAGTTTCAGCAGCAGGGGAATCACCTGTTCCCTGCGGATGAAAATCACGCATCCTGCGGCAACGGCAATAACAGACAGGACCAGGGGGGCGTTCAGCCCGTGCCAGAGGGCCAGGTTCACGGCCACATCAGATCCGAATGCCGCACCGGCGGCATTGGCCAGGAGAATGGCCTCCTCCTTGACACCGGGAAACTGTCCCAGGAAAAGAGAGAGCAGCGCAGGAACCGCCGGGGCCGCCAGCATGAGCAGCGGCGGGTCATGAGCCTTGATGCCCGGGTCCCGGGGGGTACCCATAAAGGTGTCCCAGATCAGGCGTCCGGATATGGCCAGCATAAACGCCCCGGCCACCACGGACGAGGCAGTAAAGATCCAGGCCATGAATACGGGAAGGGTCGGATGGATGGCAGTGGCCAGCAGCGTCTCCTTGGCCAGGAAACCGAACATCGGGGGCAGGCCGGCCATGGACAGGGCTGCCACTGAAGCCACAGCAAAGGTCAGGGGCATGGATCTCCCAAGCCCGCCCAGCCGGTTAATATCCCGGGTACCGGCCTCATGGTCCACAATGCCTGCCACCAGAAACAGGGCGCTTTTATAAAGGGCATGGGCCAGTACGCCGATAATCAAAGCCTTAAATGAAATGGACATATCCTGGCCGATCATCATCATGAGGATTCCCAGCTGGCAGATAGTGGAATAGGCCAGTATGGCCTTTAAATCTGTCCGTTTCAGTGCCAGGACAGCCCCGGTAAGCATGGTGGCCATACCGGCCAGGGTCAGCAGCCAGAACCAGGTCTCGGTGAGCCCCAGCACCGGGTTCATCCGGGCCATGAGATAAATCCCGGCCTTGACCATGGTGGCGGAATGAAGATAGGCAGAGGCCGGTGTGGGGGCGCTCATGGCATCGGGCAGCCAGAAATGAAAGGGGAACTGGGCACTCTTTGTAAAGGCACCCAGGGCAACCAGCCCCAGGATCACCGGATAAAACCCCGAGTTTCTCAGCACCTCTCCCGAGGTGAGGATCACCATGAACCTGGCATCCCCGGTGACATGGATGATAAACAGGGATCCCAGCAGCAGGGCGATCCCCCCGCCCCCTGTGATGAACAGGGCCTTAAATGCCCCTTTTCTGGCCTCTTCATCGGAAAACTTATAGGCCACCAGCAGAAATGAGATGATGCTGGTCCCCTCCCAGAATACAAAGAGGGTAATCAGGTCCCCGGCCATTACCAGGCCCAGCATGGAACCCATGAACCCGAGGATATAGGTAAAAAACCGCCAGCTGCCTTTGGCGTGGCTGAAGTAGTATCCGGCGTAAATCACCACCAGGGTGCCGATCAAGGAGACCAGGAGACCGAAAAAGGCAGAGAGGCTGTCCACATAAAGGCTGAAGGAAAACCCCTTAAACCAGGGGATTTCCCATACATAGACCAGGTTGGCCTGGAGCCCCGGCAGAAGCCGCAGGATCATTACAAATGCCGCCAGGGGAAAGAGGCTGAGTACCAGTCCGGAGGCTGCGGGTGACATCTTCATCCTGCCGGTGAAGACAGCCAGGGCAGCACCGGCAAAAACAATCGCAACGGGAAGGATCAAATAAGGATCTGTCATGGGTATCTCAATTTAAC
>JAKSAX010000358.1 GCA_022361395.1 Desulfobacterales bacterium
AACGGGTGGCCTTATAATGCCTTCCGCTCCTGGCGGACAGGCGGGCATTAAGGATAAGTATCCGGGTGTTGTTCTGTTTCAGGGCATGGAGATGGGCCGGCCAGAGTTCTGTTTCCAGAAGCACCATGGTCCCTGGATTCACCTGCTGGACGGCAGATGATACGGTGCCGGGAATATCAAAGGGAAACCGGTCCAGGGTAATATCCAGATTGGTATGAACAGGCCTTGTCTTTATCCCCTTTTGCAGGATATCAAGGCCCTGGTCCGTGGTGGTGGTGACAAGTACACTTAAGGGGGATCCGGGAGCCAGGGTGTGCAGGATTGACAGGGCCAGGAAAGCCTCGCCTGCCGACGCTGCCTGGATCCATATATCCGCCGGATTCAGATGGCCTGTACGCACCCGCCTGTCAAAGGAGGGGGCAAGCCGCCGGTTCCGCCTTAAAAAAGGCAGGGCCGCCTGCCAGAGGATATTGTAAAATCTTAAAAAATTGGGTATAAATGCACACTTTGTCATGGGGCGTTATGGTCTCATGTTTTTAACGGATTGACAATAGGTCCTCCAAATATAAAAGCGGATAAAAAGAAAGCGATTCAATACCCCATGGAAACAAAAAAAGCCGGGCTTTCCAAAGACAGGCAGAAAAAAATCATAGATATGGTATCCGGATACTGGAAAATGCTGGCACTGGCCGCCCTGTGCATGGTTGTGGTGGCCGGTGCCAACGGTGCCATGGCCCTGCTGGTCAAGCCGGTAATGGATGATATTTTTATTGCCAAAAACAAAGAGATGCTGCTGCTGATCCCCGGTCTTGCCATCCTGGTTTTTTTCCTCAAAGGGGCGGGGACATACGGATCTGAATATCTGATGAATTATATCGGTGAGAAGATCATCCGGTACTTTCGTGACGGCCTTTATGAGAAGATCACAGATCTGCCCATTGCTTTCATTCATAAGGAAAAGACCGGGGCGCTCATGTCCAGGATCACCAATGATGTGAATATTGTCAAAGGCATGGTATCCACAGCCGTCATCAATCTGTTCCGCGATTTTTTCTCCGTGATTGCTTTCCTGTGCGTCATTTTTTACCGGGACTGGAAGCTGGCGCTGGGCGCCTTTATTGTTCTGCCACTGGCCTTTTACCCTATTCTTATTTTCGGCCGGCGGGTGAGAAGGTTCTCCACCGGGTCCCAGGAGACAATGGCGGACCTGAACGCCTTTCTCCACGAGACCTTTACCGGGGCCAAGATAATTAAAATATTCAGTCTGGGCAACTTTGAAAAAAAGAGGTTCAAGGAGAAAACCGGAGAACTTTTCCGGCTTGAAATGAAAAAGGTGGTTGCCAAAGCCCTGTCCTCTCCGGTCATGGAGTTTCTCGGGGGGCTGGGGATTGCCTTTATCATCTGGTTCGGTGGCATGCGGGTCATCAACGGCACCTCCACCCCGGGGATATTCTTTTCTTTTCTAACCGCCGTGATGATGCTCTACGATCCGGTTAAAAAATTATCCAAGCTGAACAATACCATCCAGGAAGGGGTGGCTGCGGCATCCAGGATTTTTGATGTGCTGGAGGAGGAGACCGTTATCCGGGAAAAAGAAGATGCTGTTGTCCTGGATGAACCGGTATGTGACGTGGCTTTTGAGGATGTCAGGTTCAGCTATGCTCCGGATGAAGACCCGGCCCTGGACAATATCAACTTTACCGTGGCCCCGGGTGAGGTACTGGCCCTTGTGGGCATGAGCGGGGGCGGCAAAACCTCCCTTGTGAATCTGGTCCCAAGGCTCTACGATGTGACCGGGGGGCGGGTAACCATTGCGGGGCACGATGTAAGGGATCTGACCATAGATTCGCTGAGAGCCCATATTTCCATTGTAACCCAGGAGCCGATCCTCTTTAATGAGACTGTACGGGAAAATATCCGGTACGGCAAGATGGATGCCACGGACCGGGAAATTGAAGACGCGGCCAGAGCTGCCTTTGCCCACGATTTTATCCAGCGCTTTCCCCATGGGTATGACACGGTGATCGGGGAACTGGGCTCCAGGCTGTCCGGGGGGGAGAAACAGAGGCTGTGCATTGCAAGGGCCCTGATCAAGAACGCGCCTGTCCTGATCCTGGACGAGGCCACCTCCGCCCTGGATTCCCAGGCGGAAAAAGTGGTGCAGAAGGCCCTGGAAAACCTGATGAAGGGCAGGACCTCCTTTGTCATCGCCCACAGGCTGTCCACCATTGATTATGCCTCAAGAATTATTCTGTTGAAAAACGGTGCCATTGCAGAGCAGGGTACCCACGACGAACTCATGGCCCAGAAAGGGGCCTACTATGAATTACAATCCATGCAGGCAGCTAAAGGCAGTTCCGGGGCAGAGACTATCCCCTCGTCTTCCCCTGCAGCCGTTGCCCGCGCATAAATTTTAAAGAGGAGTCTTATCATGGCAGTTTCCAAAGAGTTGCTTGAGATACTGGTTTGCCCCAAATGCAAAGGGGAGGTTACCCTGACGGAGAAAGAGGACGGTCTGGTCTGCGAGGCCTGTGCCCTGTTGTATGAGATCCGGGATGATATTCCCATTATGCTCATTGAAGAAGCAAAGAGCATTTAGGGGCAGCCCAAGGGATGAGCACCCCCAAACCGCCTGATCCGGCCAAGCTGGTCGTCTCTGTATTCATGAAGGACAAGGGCCTTTTTGACCGGATATTCACGGGCCTTGAAAAGATTGGCGGGCCTGTGGACATTATGTCCAAATGGCTTGATTTTAATTTTACCGACTATTACTATAAGGAAATGGGCGTGCCCCTGTTCCGCAGATTAGTTGCGTTCAAACCCCTGATAGAACAGGAGCAGCTGGCATCCATCAAGCTCAGGACCAACGCCATTGAAAATAATTATCTCGAAGACGGGCAGCGGCGGGTGAATATCGACCCGGGATACCTGCTGGCGTCGAGATTTATTCTGGCAACGGGAAAAGACTACTCCCACAGGGTCTACATCGGCCGGCAGATTTATGCGGATCTGACCCTGATGTGGAGCAAGCAGGGGTTCAAGACCCTGGATTGGACCTATCCTGACTATGCTTCGGAGGCAGTATTCCGGTTTCTGGGCCAGGTCAGGGAGAAATACCGTCTGGACCTAAAGTCGTATAAGAGGAAACCCCTATGATTAAAAGCATGACCGCTTTTGCCACGGCATCCTGCACCCGGGATGCCCTTACCGTTGAATTGACGGTGCGTTCCTATAATTCCAGGTACCTGGATTTTTCAATTCACCTGCCTGAATCCTGCCAGCCCTTTGAAGAGGATATCAAGAAAATCATGGGGCGGTTCCACAGCCGGGGCCGTATTGAAATCCGGATGAATCTCACCGACACCTCGGAGGAGCAGGACCTGTTTGAGGTGGACGAGGTAAAGGCCCGTTCTTATTTCAAGGCCCTGAAACAGGTTCAGGAGAGTCTGGGACTGTCTGAAGAGATTGGCCTGGATACCGTTCTCGGCGCCAGGCAGGTGATTGTGCCTGCCAAGCGGCAGGTGGATGAGGTGCTGCTGAAACAGGTGCTGTGTGAAGCGGCTGAAACCGCGGCAAAGGACCTTGACCGGATGCGGAAAAAGGAAGGGGAGAACCTGTTTCAGGATTTAAATACCCGCCTGGACTGGATTGAAGGGCAGATGAAGGAGATTGAAATCCAGGCAGGCTCAGTTCCCGGGACCTATAAACTCAGACTCGAAGAGCGGCTGGCCGCATTGACCGCTGATGCAGACAGGATTGATCCCGTCCGCCTGGCCCAGGAAGTGGCCGTTCTGGCCGATAAAAGTGATGTGTCCGAAGAGGTTGTCCGTATTCACAGCCATTTGAAAATGTTCCGTGAGATTATGGATGCGGATGAATCCCAGGGCAGAAAGCTTAACTTTCTGATCCAGGAGTTCAACCGGGAGTTCAATACCATTGGTTCCAAGGCCGGCAATGCCCGGTTGTCGCACGGGGTGGTGGATCTTAAGTCCGAACTGGAGAAGATCAGGGAACAGGTTCAGAATATAGAGTAATCGTACTGATCGAAAAACGTGCCTGGGGGAATTTCCGTTCAGGCACCAAATAAAAGGATGAATATGGAGCAGGCTTTATTAAACATCGGCTTTGGCAATACAGTTGTGGCAGACCGGGTGGTTGCGATTCTATCCCCCAACTCCTCCCCTATGAAACGGGTCAAGGATGAGGCACGGGACGACAGGCGCCTCATTGACGTCACCCACGGCAGAAAGACCCGTGCCATTATTGTCACGGATTCCAACCATGTGATCCTGTCCGCCATCCAGGCGGAAACCGTCTCCTCCAGGTTTGAATCACTGATTCAGGCTGAGGCGGAAGAGGGGGCAAAGGGAAAGTAGCATGGCAAGCCAGGGAAAACTGTTTGTGGTCTCCGCACCGTCCGGAGCAGGAAAGACCACTTTGATCCGTGAGGTATTGGCACGCTTTGGTGAATTATCCTATTCCATTTCGCACACCACCCGTCCCCCCAGAAAAGGGGAAACCCACGGCAAGGATTATTTTTTCACGGACGAGGACAGGTTCCGGGACCTGATTGATGACGGATTGATGCTGGAGTGGGCCAGGGTCCACGAAAATTATTACGGGACCTCCCGCGCCTTTGTGGAAGAGAGTCTTGAAAAGGGCAAAAGCATTATCCTGGATATTGATGTCCAGGGCGGCCGCCAGATAATGGATTCAGGACTGGCGCTCGTCTCCGTATTCATCATGCCCCCTTCCCTGGAGGTCCTTGAAAAACGTCTTACAGCCAGGAACACGGACAGTGAGGAAGTGATCCGGAAGCGCCTGGATAATGCCAGGGATGAAATGGAACAGCGTTCTTTTTACGATCATGTGGTGGTTAATGACCTCCTGGACGAGGCTGTTGAAACGCTCTGCCGGATTTTTGAAGTTGAGATGGGAGCTGCCTAATGGGTAAGCCCGGAAAATATAAATCCCCAAGGCTGAAACCGGGGCAAAAAAAAGAGAGGAATAAGCCCTTCAGGGGAGGTAAAGGCAGGGCGGGAAAATCCGGTTCCGGCAAGGAGGTTCTGTACGGGTTCCACTCCGTGTATGAGGCCCTGCGGGCCGGGAGACGGAAGTTTGAATCGGTCTTCCTCTCGGACAAGAGATCGGACCCCAGGGTGGAAAAGGTGGCGCTGCTTGCCGCTGACGCTGGGGTGCCTGTTGAGAATGCCCCCCCGGAAACCTTGGAACGTCTGGCTGCAGGCGGGAATCACCAGGGTATCTGCGCCAGGGTATCTGCCTTTCCCGTAAGAGGTATTCCCGATATCTGGACAGAGTTGAGAGACCGGGAAACCCCCTTCTTTATTCTCATTGTTGAAAGCATTGAAGATCCCCATAACCTTGGGGCTCTGATCCGGACCGCCCTCTGTGCTGACGTGGATTATATTGTTATTCCCAAGGACCGTTCCGCCCTTCCGTCACCCGGAGTTTCCAGAAGTTCTGCCGGTGCCATGGAGCATGCGGATATTTTCATGGCCACCAATCTGGCCTCCCTGATGCGGGATTTAAAAGAAGAGGGCGCCTGGATTTCCGGCCTGGATGCAGGCGGAGACAAGAGCCTTTTCGAAGCGGAGCTCACCGGTAACCTGGCTCTGGTTGTCGGCGGTGAGCATAAGGGCATCCGTCCTGGCGTGAGAAAAGAGTGTGATTTTATCCTGTCCATTCCCATTTCAGGAAAGATAAATTCATTGAATGCCTCTGTGGCCGGCGGCATTGCCATGTATGAGGCCAAGCGCCAGCGTCTTCTGGTAAATTAGTTCATTAAGGGATCGCGCAGGAATTAGTTCACCTTCTGTTTGCAAAATACCCAATGTTTTAAGGGTTTTTGTAAACAGACTTAGGTGAAGTTATTTTTGCGCGGTCCCTAAGATAGAACAACAACCTGAAACCGGAAGTGGAAGGGTATGTTCAATCTTTTCAAACTCATCGCCAATGAATTCCGGGCCCTGGTATTTCCGGGTACATGTCTTAAGTGCAGAACTCTACTGACCGGAAAAGGGGAAAGCTCTTTGTCATCCTGCTATTGCACCGGATGCCTTGGTAACGAACTTCCCCACTACATTCCGCCGTTTTGCCCCTGCTGCGGCAAGGTCTTTACCTCCCGGACAGGTGAGTCCCACCTTTGTGAGGACTGTCTGAGAAGACCTCCGGTCGTTAGCCGGGTGAGGGCGGCCTTTGAATACAAAGGCGTGGTCCGGGAGGGGATCGGCCAGTTTAAATACAACTCCAGGCTGAGTCTGGCCAGACCTTTTGAATCCTGCCTGTTCCATGCCTTTGGCATCTACCTTGCCGGCAAAAAAATCGATCTTATCGTTCCCATTCCCCTTTATTTTAAAAAAGCGCGGCAACGGGGATTTAACCAGTCCTATCTCCTGGTCCGCAACTTTGTATCCCTGTACAGGGAAAAATACGGGATTCCCCCGGACTGGACCATTGATGCCAAGGGCCTTGTCCGGGTAAAGCAGACTTCTACCCAGACCGGGCTGGACATCGTTGAGCGCAGGAAAAACCTGAAACAGGCATTTAAATGGAAAGGCCGTGAGTCTCTGGAGGGAAAATCGGTTTTGCTGGTGGATGATGTTTATACGACTGGCGCCACATGTGATGCGGCTGCCGGGGCCTTGACGGACGCAGGCGCGGATCGGGTGGATGCGCTGGTGCTTGCCAGGGCATGAATCAGGGCCCGGCCTGATGCAGGCCGGGCCTTTTAAGGGTTATTCTTTTTCAGACATGGCATTCAACTGGTCTTTGACTGTTTTGAGTTCGTCTTCCAGTATCCTGGCCCTGTCCTTCAGTTCTGCCTCCGTGTCGTAACACCTGCATGACCGGCCGTTACCCCGGAAGCCTCTTCTGCCGTTCGCGGTGCCGCGGCCTTTGCAAACGCCCTGCCGCCGCCCTGTCATGGACCCCATTCCGTCAGGTCCTCTCTGGTCTAATCCTGGCATAATATCACCTCCTTTCGATGGGTTTGTATTTTATCGGTTCCTTCTGCCCCTGCCGCATCGTCCCCGTCCCCTGATTTTGTAGCAGCCTCCGCTTACCTTCAGGCCACGGCCCTCCACAAGAGCCATTGCCACCTTTGATCTTCCGGCCTTGAGAATCCGGCCCACGGTCTGGCGGGATACCCCCATCACCTCTGCGGCTCCGCTCTGATCCATACCGTCGTAGTCAATAAGCCTGATGGCTTCAAACTCTTCAAGGGAGAGGATGATTCCTTCCCTTTGTGAGGCTGTTTCAGGGCCGAAGGTATCTACAGCCGGCCTGGACATGATGCGTCTTCTTCTTTTGGGTCTGGGCATTGGATCTCCTGTGTTTTGATCATTTGACCATAACATAGGGTTTGATATCTGTGCTGTCAATGAAATAATGGTCAAATGATCAAAATAAATTTGTAAGTGCATATTATGTCGTTAAAGAGATAAAAAAGTTGGTGTTTTTATGGGTTAAAATCAGATTTTCATCAAAAAGACCGCCAACTTATTTGTCTGAATGCTTGTTTTGGTGTGTTAACTTGTTGATAATTAAAGTTTTTTTTTGCTTTGGCACGGCATCTGCAATAGAGAATTCCCAAGAGCGGGACAGAAAAGAAACAACTACAAAGATAAAGGAGAAAGACAATGGCCGAATTAAATTATGACTGCAGTGTAGAGCAGGGATTCAACTTCAAAAAAGACATCCAGGACATGGTAGGACACATCACCGCATTGAAGATAGGGG
>JAKSAX010000604.1 GCA_022361395.1 Desulfobacterales bacterium
CTCTTCGTGTCCATACCGGCTGTGATGTACTTTATGGATTTCAGCTTTCTGCAGGCCCTGACCCTGGATCTTGCCTTTGTCATCCTGACGCCGGTTTTCACCGTTTTTTATAATTATTTTTATGACATGGTGTTTCCGGTAGCAGGCGCAGGGGTCACCCCCTGACCGGATGGTATTGTTAAGTCAGACTTTTTTAAACACGTAGTTGAGCCGTCCGTCAGGCAGTTCATTTACCACCGTGGACAGGTCCATGCCGATTTTTACCTCATCCGGATCAAGGCGGCCGTCCAGGCGTCCGAAGACCTGGTACCTGCCGTAATCCAGAAGGGCAATGGTGTAGGGCAGGTCTTCCTCAAATCCGGCCGGTGCATACTTCAGGCGGCTGTATGATACAAGGCTGCCTTTCCCCTTGACCTCCTGCCATTCCATGTCACTTGCCAGGCATTTGCTGCAGTCGGCCCGGGGCGGGAAAAAATGTTCACCGCACGCTTTGCAGCAGGTGTGCATGACCTTTCCCTGTTCCAGGTTGTCGATGAAGTCGTTGACCCGGGTGGTTTCTGTAAAGCTGACCGTGCCGAATTTGCCAAAGCGGATATCCTTTTCTTTTTTGCCCATCTTTTTTCCGGTTCCCTTTATTATGAATTACCTAAAATGGTTACGTTGCCGTAGATACCCACACCCCCGATGTTATGCACCAGGCCGAATTCGGGGTTCTGTACCTGAATGTCGCCGGCCTCGCCTCTCAGCTGCAGTACAATGGTCCTGATCTGGCTGCCGCCGGTGGCACCGATGGGGTGGCCTTTTGACAGCAGGCCGCCGTCCAGGTTTACCGGAATACATCCCTCCTTATAGGTTTCCCTGCCCCGGATAAGTTCTTTTGCCCCGCCGGGCTCAGCAAAGCCCAGGGCTTCATAGGCAAGGAGTTCGGCAATGGTAAAACAATCGTGTACCTCGGCCACATCAATATCCCCGGGGCCGATCCCGGCCATTTTATAGGCGGCATCCGCTGCCTGTTCGGCAGCCAGCAGGCCTGTCAGGCGATCCCTCCCGGCCAGGTTGACAGAGGCTGTGGCTGCGCCCACCCCTTTTATCCACACCGGTTTTTTGCTGAACAGCTTTGCCTTTTCCTCACTGGCCACGATGATGCAGGAGCTGCCGTCTGCATTGGCGCAGCAGTCGCCCACCCTCAGGGGGCTTGCCACCGGGCCTGACATCATGTTCTCGGGATCGGTAAACATGTCAGGGGTGACCGCTTTTCGGTAGACCGCCCGGTCGTTGAGCTGGCCGTAGGTGGATGACTTGATCCGAACGGCTGCCAGGTCCTCAAAGGTTGTGCCGTATTTATCCATATGGGCCTGGGCATGCATGGCGTAGTAGGCCGGCATCATGGTGCCGAAGGGGCTTTCCCACTGGATATCCGCCCCCCGGCTCATTCGCTCCTGGGATTCGGCAGAGGTGATTTCGGACATCTTTTGCAGCCCCATCACGGCCACCGTGTCGTGGGCGCCTGAGGCCACCATGGCATGGGCCAGCTTTAAACCGGTGCTGGAAGACGAGCACAGGGTTTCCACGTAAAAAGTCGGCTGGGGATTAAGCCCCAGATATTCGGCAATCACTGCTGAAGGCGATCTTTGCCTGTCATATTCCGGTGCTGAGCAGAAGACCGATGCATCAATATCTCCCGCTGTTATCCCCGCATCTGTTACCGCCTCTTTATACGCATCAAAGGCAAGCTCCCGGATGGATCCCGGATAACTCCTGACAAATTTGCTCTGGCCGACACCGATTATGGCAACGCGTCCCATGGGTATTATTTCCTTTTCTATTCAATATAGGAGTTCAGTGTGCGGATGAAGACTTGTCCATATGCAAGGCGCAAGGAACTCTGAAACCGGAGTGTACGTTGAGTACATGAGGATTTCAGAGTTTCGCAGTAACGAAGCAGATGGGTAAGTATTCGTCCGCGCATTAGATATATTGGCCGCCGTCTACTTTAATCACCTCGCCGGTTATATGGCGCGCCTTGTCCGATGCCAGAAACGAGATCAGATTGGCCAAATCTTCGGGCTGGCCGACCTGCTTGAGCACGATTTCAGCCATGGCCATGTCAACGATCTTGTCCCTGTCCCTGGAGTCTCTCAGCATGGGGGTTTCGATCAGGCCGGGGGCCACGGCATTCACGGTCACACCGTAGGCTCCCAATTCTTTGGCCACCGCCTTTGTATAGCCGATAACCCCTGCCTTGGATGCGGCATAGTTGGACTGGCCGAATTTCCCCCGTATTCCGTTGATGGAGGTGACATTGACGATCCTGCCGGAACCCTGGGCCTTGAAGAGGGGGGCCACATGACGGGTAAAGTTGAAATACCCCTTCAAGTTGATCTCCAGGACCTTGTCCCACTGCTCCTCTTTCATTTTCCAGCACACCCCGTCCCAGTTTATTCCGGCGTTGTTGACCAGGATATCGAGTTTGCCAAAGGCCTCACGGGCTTTCTCAACCACGGCCCTGGCGGCCGTAAAGGACGA
>JAKSAX010000592.1 GCA_022361395.1 Desulfobacterales bacterium
AAGAACATGGCGGGCCACGGCCCCGATAACCTCGGAGGCGCCAAGATTCATCATGGCCCTGTGGTAGACCCCTGCGCCTGAGATCTTGCCCAGGCCGATGGCCATGATTTTCATCAGGCCGCTCTCAAATTCACCCATGAAATCCGTATGTTTTTTCACCCGGTTCACCAGGACAATGTGATCGGCTTCCAGAGCCAGGCGGTCCACCTCAACCGGGATGCCTTGTTCTGTGGTGCCGATATTGACGGTGTCCAGGGAGGAGCGGATCTTTGCGCCAACAGCTTCCGGTGTCAGTCCCAGGTGGAGGAGTACCTCTTTCTGTCCCCGGGCCGTACCGGCCCCGTGGCTGCCCATGGCAGGTACAAGAAAGGGCTTCAGGCCCAGACCTTTAAGTTTTGTAACAAGGGTATTGAGAATCAGGGGATAATCGGATATTCCCCGGGAGGAACAGGCAACGGCAACGGTCTGTCCCGGGGAAACGGGAAGCTGAGGGGAAAGCTGGTCAATCCGGTCTGAAATATGGCTGCTGATGTCTGTCAGTTTCCGGGTATCAAATGTTTGTCTGACCCGGACCATCTCGGGAAATTGATAGCTTGTCATGGGGCGTTCCCCTCCCTTTTAAATCATGTTCCTGAAGGTTCAGGAATCGTCTTTTTCCTGCCGGTGCCCCGGTATGATCCGGTTTGTGGCACCGCAGATATGATCCTGTACCAGTTTTACCGCTGTCTTTTCGTCGCCGGCTTCCACCGCTTCCAGCAGGGGGACGTGAGTGTTCACGAACTCTTCGGAGGTCGGAAACAGCGGATATTCCATTCTCAGGCAGACCCTGATCTGGCTGGCCAGGGGCAGCCAGGCGTTGAGCAGGCGGCTGTTTTCGGCAAATTCACAGATGGACTGGTGAAAGTAGAGGTCGGCATTGAGAATATCCTCTTTATTGCCCTCTGCCAATGCCCCTTCCATCTGCTCCATAATCTCCTTCAACCGGTTTATCTTTTCCGGCGTCATACGCCGGATGGCCCGTTTCACGGCCAGTTCTTCCAGGGCGCACCGCACCGTCATCAGGTCTTCTATGTCCTGGGGCGTGATCCGGGCCACCCTGACCCCTTTGAAAGGAATGGTCTCCACCAGTCCCTCTTTTTCCAGGTAGCACAGGGCCTCCCGGATGGGGAAGCGGCTCATGCCCAGTTCCTTGGAGAGCCGGGATTCCACCACCCTTTCCCCGGGCTTGAGCCAGCCTTTTTCAATGGCTTCCCTGATATTTTCAAGAGCGATCTGGGTCATGGTGGGGCGGTTTTGCTGGCTGAATATCTTGGCAGTCTCTTTCATCTGTATATCCTTTTCCGTTCTGTGGGATAAATGGTCAATTGTTGACCAAAACTACCCCGGAGCGACGGGTTAATCAAGATATTTGCCATAATAACCATCATAGTTCCGGTATCAGAGCACCAGGCAGACCACCAGGTCGTTGACATTGGAGCCGGTGTGGCCGGTGTATACAATATCCCCTGTCTGTTTGAGCAGTTCCGTGCTGTTGTGTTCCATAAGCTCCCTGTGAAAATCCAGGCCCAGTTCTTTTGCCCGGGCCGTGGAAAACCCGTCTGTGAGAGATCCTGCATATTTTGTGGGGCCGTCCGTGCCGTCGGTATCCAGGGCACAGATCACCACCCGGTCTTCAGGGGTCAGGTCCAGGCATGCACCGCAGCCCAACTCCTGGTTGGCACCGCCGGCGCCCTTGGGTGAGCCGCTGATGCGGACCCCGGTCTCCCCGGATGCGATCAGGGCACAGGGGGCTTTAAAGGGCATGCCCGACTGTCCGGCTTCTCTGGCGATCGAGGCGATGACCCTGCCGGCCTCCCGGCTTTCCCCTTTGAGTTCAGTGGTCAGGACATGGGCGGAGAATCCAAGTGTTTCTGCCTTTTCCCTTGCCGCTTTCCAGATATCCGAGGTCTTGACGGTCATGCAGTACCAGAACCTGTGCCGGTCCAGCTCCTTGGGGGTTTCCTTGTCTTGTGAAAATTCGCTAAAATAATGCCGCACCCGTTCCGGTGCCCGGTCCCAGATGCCGTATCTGTGAAGAATGTCAACAGCTTCCTGAAAAGTGGAGGAATCCGGATGGGTCCAGTCGGCATTCCACTCCAGGGGATCGCCTATGGCATCGGATACGGTCAGGGTCATGCAGGCGGCCGGCCGGATCAGAAGCCCCAGTCGCCCGCCCTTTATCCGGGAGAGATGGCGGCGGACCGTCATGATCTCCGTGACCTGGGCGCCGCTCTGGACCAGGAGGCGGTTGATTTCCACCTTGTCGTCATGGGTAATGCCCCGTACCGGGGCACAGCAGGTGGCGGAGACCCCGCCGGACATAAGGCAGATTACCAGGTCTTTTTCCCCGGCCTTCCGGGCGATGGCCATGATTTCTTCGCCTGCGGCAAAACTCTGCGCATCAGGCACGGGGTGGGCAGACTCCATTACCCGGATATGGGAGAGTTCCTTTTTCTGCCCGTGTTTGACCACCACCAGGCCGTCACTGATCCTTTCTCCTAAGATTTCATCCAGGGCAACGGCCTGACGCATGGTGGCCTTTCCCGCACCAATGACGTAGATATGCTCAATGGCGGGAAGAAAGACCGACCGCCCGTCCATGATGAGGTTATCCCCTTCCAGCCGCACGGCCCCGTGGGTGGCAAGATAGGGATCCACAGCCGCCAGTGCGTGGTCCATGATGTCCAGGCAGGCTTCCCTGCCCGCGGCAAGACCGTGGGAGATCAGTTCTTCCCTGTTTTTTACGGCCCCGGGTATCCGGATAGTGTCATAGTCAAGAGCGCCCATTAATTCAGTTTTCCTTTATAGTGGTGTCCGGCATAGACTGCCAGAGGTCCCAGTTCATCTTCGATTTCAATAAAACGGTTGTAGTTGGTTCCCCGGTCACTGCCGCGGATCCCCCCGGTCTTAAACAGGCCGGCGTTGAGGGCCACGCTGATATCGGACAGCACGGCATCTTCGGTTTCACCCGAACGCACGGACATCACCACGGGAAACCCGTTGGCCCGGGCCATGAGCGCTGCATCACAGGCTTCGGTCACGGTGCCGATCTGGTTTACCTTGCACAGGACGGCATTGGCCAGTTGTTCTTCAACCCCTTTACGGATTCGCCCGGGATTGGTGGCAAAGATATCATCCCCCACCACCAGGCGGCCTTTGAATTGCCTGGTGAATTCAGTCCATCCGCTGTAGTCCTTTTCGTCCAGGGGATCTTCAATGGATACGATTTTAGGATAGGCCCGGGTGAGCTGTTGCGTCCACTGGATCATCTCTTCAGTGGTCCGTGATTTGCCTTCGAATTGATAGACCTTCTTCTCCGGGTCCCACAGGCCTGATGCCGCCATATCCAGTCCATAGCAGACCTTGTCTACGTATCCGGCCCTGTCTGCCGCCTGCTCCAGAATCTCCATGGCCTCAAAAGAAGAGCTGAGCGGCGGGGCAAACCCGCCGTCTTCACTGCTGTTTGTGGCGGTTTTACCCATGCGCGCCAGTAAAATCTCATACAGGGATTTGAATATTTCGCTGAGCATCTGCACCCCGTGGGCAAAACTGTCAGCCCCCACGGGCATGACGCAGTACTCCTGGATGTCCAGGTCATTGCCGGCATGGAGGCCGCCGTTCAGCAGGCAGGCCTGGGGCACGGGCAGGACATGGGCCCCGCTGTTCAGGTATCTGTAGAGGGGAAGTCCCAGGGCCAGGGCAGCGGCCTTGGCAACGGCCAGGGAGACCCCGAGAATGGCGTTACCCCCCAGCCGGGATTTGTCCGGGGTACCGTCCAGGTCGATCATGATCCGGTCAATGGCCCTCTGGTTCGTGGGGGCCAGTCCGGTCAGGGCAGGGGTGATTTCAGTATTAATATGGTTGATTGCGGTTCTTACCCCCATCCCGTTATACCTGTTTCCTCCGTCCCGGATCTCCTTTGCTTCAAAAGATCCGGTGGAAGATCCACTGGGTACATCGGCAATACCGGTAAAACACTCATCCACGGTTACATAAGTACGGATGGTTGGGTTGCCTCTATTGTCCATTATTTCAAGGGTTTTAATCCCGGTGATGCAGTGTCTGTTCACGATATCCCCTAATTAAGATATGGTATTGTTAAATTGTCAACAATCTTACAATGATAGAAAATTGTAAGATTGTCAACAATTTTTTGAGCGATAAAAATTAAAACCAAGAAATTGTGGACAGATTTTTTTTAAAGGCCGGAAACCGCTTGTTCATGTCCGGAAAACATGAGGTAAGGGACAGGCATTGGGCAGGTCTTTCAAAACCTGGGCACGGTGTTTGTCAGAATTCAATAAGCCCGGCACAACAGGCAATGGCCACGGCGTGGGTCCGGTTGCAGGCGTCCAGTTTTCTAACGATATTCCGGGTGTGGAAATTGACGGTGCGCTCACTGATATTAAGAATTACCGAGATCTCCCAGGATGTCTTGCCCAGTTTTATCCAGTTCATGATTTCTACCTCCCGTTTTGTGAGCTGTGTGTGCAGGTGGATTCGGTTGATCTGTTCCGCACCCAGGCTGCGCTTATAGGCCTCACAGAGATGCGGGGTGATGATTTCAAGGATCTTCTCAATCCGGTCGGTGTTATCGGAATATTCGTAAGCAAGCGAGAACGCCGTAATGGAGCCGAGCTTGGGATTCATAAGGCCGTAGGTATGGCCGTCAATGATCCGGAAATCCTTAACAAGCCGTTCAACGCTGTCATCCTCTCCCTTTTTAAAAGAGATCTGCCAGTTGGCTGGTTTCATGGTCCGCACAAATTCAGCCGGTATGGGATCATTCATCCAGAGGCTTTTATCGTAATACTCCTCGATAATACCGGGTGGATAAAGCTCGACAAACCAATGGAACCTGGACGGGGGAAGCTTTTTTGTATTTGGTGTGGCAAAAAAAGTTTCCAGGGGCATATAGTAGCTGAAGGCATGCTCAAAGGGGAGCAGTTTTTTGAATTTCAGGAACAGGGATTTATACGATTCCGGATCTGTGACGCACATCGCATCATGGCAGAAATCTAGTATATTGAGCGCATCCTGTTTTGAAATAAGTTTATGGTAAGACGTCATAGTGTTCTCCTAAATATAGTGAAAAGTAAATAGGTAAACAGGTCGACGAATCAGGGCGGAATTAAAAACTTATCTGAATCAAAAGGGGAGTTGATTTTTAAAACTTACACAAGTTGAGATTTTTTTCAACGTATTTTTTGATTTTACAATTTTCTTATCATGCTGAATTCTAAGGGATTTCATTTGCTGTGAAGCGATCTGGATGAATACCTGTCAGATCTGACAGTATAAAATTAAACTGGCACATGTTACAGAAAATTCAAATTCGCGGGTTTATCTCCGAATCAGCGCGATAGAGCATACAGCACCCTATACTTCCATATTCAAACCGGAAACTTAACCTTTAAACAAGGAGGAAAATTACCATGAAAACAATTGCGGCTTTTATCTTTATCTCCCTTTATCTGGCAACCGCTCTGCCCGCTGTCAGCTGTGAATCTGCAGTGCCCCGCACCGGGTGCGATGCTTATTTTGACACAGCAACAGGGCATCGGTACGTCAAAGTTTCAGACCATACCTATGCCGAGTATTCAAGGCGGGGAAAGCTGCTTCGGTCGGACGTTCCCGCCACTCAGCCCCATCTGGCAAAAAGCAGACATATCCGTACCATTGGTCCGAATACTTACATTTTGTACGAAAAATACCAGAATTCACGTAAGCTTCAACTGGTTCTCCATGCGGATCAGCCGCATCCCCAGGGGTGGAAAAGTGAGAGTATTTTTTACTCCGCCAACCCGGTATTAACATCCAGGTAATCATTTGAAGGCACTGCCGGGTAATGTCTGACAGCCATGGCTGAATCTGCAGGCAATACTGTGGATCCGGCCTCGGGCTTGTGGGGGGATGACGCTTTTCCCGGGGCTGGCAATACCGCCGGATATGAAAATCCCTGTGCTGCAGGTAATGGGTATGCAGCACAGGGAAGGGACAAATCAAAAACACCGGGTGGCCGGACCGACGGCCAGTTGACCTGACCATTCACTGGAACTTAACTTTCGATAGCGCCGGAGCGGACCCCTGTATTTGCTTTATTAATTAACGAAGGCTTTGGCCATTTTTGAGGCGGAGCCTGCATCGGCAGCAAATCCGTCCGCACCGATGTCATCGGCAAAGGCCTGGGTAACAGGGGCGCCACCCACCATGATTTTTACCTGCTCCCTCAGGCCGGATTCCACAATGGCATCCACAGTCTGTTTCATGGCAGGCATGGTGGTGGTTAAAAGGGCGGACAGGCAGACGATCCGGGCGTTTTTCCTTTTGATCTCTTCGACAAAATTTTCCGGGGCAATATCAACGCCCAGGTTATGGACTTCAAGGCCGGCACTTTCCATCATCATGGCCACAAGATTTTTGCCGATGTCGTGGAGATCCCCTTTGACGGTGC
>JAKSAX010000332.1 GCA_022361395.1 Desulfobacterales bacterium
ATAGAAACTCCCTCCAGAAAGAGGTGCTGGGCAATAAGGTGAAAAAACGGTTTGGGGGGGATCTGTCTGATAAGACATTCGGCCTTTGGGGGCTTGCCTTTAAGCCGGGTACCGATGATATGCGGGAAGCCTCGTCCATGGTTCTGATGGAAAGCCTGGTAAAAGCGGGGGCCCGGATTCTGGCTTATGATCCTGTGGCCATGTCCCAGGCAAAGAGGGAAATACCGGCTGAATGGGCAGACCGTGTAACCCTGGCCCCGGATCAGTACCAGGCCCTGGAAAATGCAGATGCCTGCATTCTGGTCACGGAATGGAAAGCATTCCGCCAGCCGGATTTCAGACAGATGAAACAACGCATGAAATCCGCTGTGATTTTTGACGGAAGAAACCAGTACGATCCCGAAGAGGTCGCAGAGGAAGGGTTTGAATACCACGGCATCGGCAGAGAACTATAATATACTGCTGACCTTTGATGTCGAGGACTGGTTCCAGGTTGAAAATTTCAAGTCCTGCATTTCATATGAAAGCTGGGGCAACCGTGAATTCAGGGTTCAGGATAACACGGTAAAGATTCTGGAGCTTCTGGACGGATTCCGGTTCAAACCAAAGGCCACTTTTTTCATATTGGGTTGGGTTGCCCGGCGCCTTCCGGCACTGGTCAGGGAAATTGTATCCAGGGGGCATGAAGTGGCCTCCCACGGATATGGGCATGACCTTTGCCCCCTTATGACTGCCGGGGCCCTTGCCAAAGATCTTGGTTACAGTAAAATGCTCCTGGAAGATATCTTGGGAACCCGGGTCACAGGATACCGGGCCCCCAGTTTTTCCATCTCGGAACAGACCCTCGGCCTGGTCAGGGATGCCGGATACCTGTACGATGCCAGTTACAACTCTTTTGGTTCCCACGGACGGTACGGACATCTTGATCTTTCACGGATCACCAGGCAGAACGGTGTGTACCGGATCAGCCCGGATTTTTATGAAATCCCCGTATCCAACCTGGAACTGGGCAGCCGTGTCCTGCCCCTGGGCGGAGGGGGGTATTTCAGGCTTTTTCCTTTTCAGCTGTTTAAGCAGGGTATGAAGGCGGTGCTGAAAAAGGAGAAGACCTTTGTATTTTATGCCCACCCCTGGGAGTTTGACCCAGACCAGCCCAGGGTGAAACAGGCCCCTGCCGGATTCAGGTTCAGGCACTATATCAACCTGGATCAGATGGAGTATAAAATCAGCGCCTTAATCCGCAGTTTTGCAAATGCCCGGTTTACCACCTGCCGGCTGCATCTCAAGGAAACAACCGGCTGAACCGCCAAAAATCCCAATGAAAGATTCTTCGCCAGTTAAGATCGTACCGTTTACAGGGAAAGATGCCCCTCTATGGGATGACTATGTTAATACCCATCCCGGCGGGACCCTGTTTCATCTGGCAGCCTGGAAACGGATAGTTGAAAAAACGTTCGGCCATAATAGCTTTTATTTTATTGCAAAAAACAGGGACGGCATCCAGGGGGTCCTGCCGGTTTTTGAGATGAAAAGCCTGCTCTTCGGTCATTTTTTCGTCTCAGTCGCCTTTGCCGAGACCGGGGGGATGCTGGCCGGGTCCCGGGAAGCGGCTTCACAGCTGCTGGACCAAATATCCGGGATATCCCGGGCAAAAGGTGCTGCCTATGTGGAGCTGAGGAATACCAGGGCCCATCCGGGACTTGCAACAAAGGATCTCTATTACAACTTCAGCAAAGAACTGTTTCCGGACCATGAGATGAACTTAAAGGCCATTCCCAGAAAATCCCGTGCCATGGTCCGCAAGGCCATTAAAAAAGGGCTGGTTTCGGAGAGGGGGCACCACCTGGTGCCTGAATTCTATGCACTTCTGGCCGGAAATTTCCACCGTCTCGGCACCCCGGTATTTCCACGCCGGCTGATTGAAAACATGCTGGCGGAATTCGGGGATAAGGCAGGTATCCTGGTCGTCAGGACGCCCGGGGGAGATCCTGTTGCCGGTGTATTATACCTTATGTACAAAGACAGGATGGTCCCTTATTACGCAGGTTCCGATTTTTCATCCCGGCACCTGGCGCCTAATGACTTCATGTACTGGGAACTGATGCAGCTGGCAGTGGATACGGGGCTGACGGTTTTTGACTTCGGAAGAAGTAAAATCGGGACCGGTTCGTTCAGCTTTAAAAAACACTGGGGATTTAAACCGGTTCCCCTGGCATATCAATATGTACTGGGTCCGGGACAGGAGATGCCGAACCTGAGCCCCGCCAACCCGAAATACCAGAGAAAGATCGAACTCTGGCGGAAAATGCCCCCGGCATTCACCCGTTTTATCGGCCCCTTTCTTTCAAAATACCTGGGATGAAAAAACTTAAGATACTCTACCTGTGCCACAGGATTCCCTATCCGCCCAACAAAGGGGATAAGATCCGTTCTTTCCATCAGGTCCGTTTCCTGGCAGAACAGGCAGATATAGATCTGATCACCCTGGCAGATGATCCGGCTGATCTTGCCCACAGGACCGCTTTAGCCAAGATGTGCCGCCGGGTGGCCGTATTCCCCCTGAACCGGCTGTCCGCAACCCTCAGGGGGGGATGGCAGCTGTTACGGGGCAGGAGTATCTCCCAGGGATATTTTTATCATCCGGATTTTGAGCAAACCGTTGACGAGTGGACCTCATCGGAATCCTACCATGCCATTGTCTGTTTTTCATCCCCGATGGCCGGATATGTGATGAAAAAAACGGGGGAAATTCCGTCATCAACCCGGCTGATCATGGATTTCTGCGACCTGGATTCGGATAAATGGCTGCAGTACTCAAGAAAATCACCCTTTCCCATGAGTGCGGTTTACAGGGTTGAAGGGCGGCGGCTTCTGGCATTTGAAAAACAGGTCTCCAAAGCCTTTCTCCACTCCCTGTTCGTATCTGCAGCCGAGGCCGAGCTTTTTAAAAAGGTTTTCCCCGGGGCCGGGGGGGTGAGCGTGGTTCCCAACGGGGTGGATTTCGATTATTTTGACCCTTCCCGGGTCACAGCCGTTGAGACGGAAAACCGGCCGGTGCTGATGTTTTCCGGGGCTATGGACTACTACGCAAATGTAGAGGGTGTCTGCTGGTTTGCCAGGGAGATCCTGCCGGGGATAAGACGAAAATTCCCCGGGGCCGGATTCTGTATCGTGGGCAGTAACCCGGATCCCCGGGTTACTGCCCTGGCCCGGGAACCCGGGGTGACGGTTACGGGCTTTGTGGATGATATCCGGCAGTATTATAAATCCGCAGATATCTGCGTGGTTCCCCTTGGGATTGCCAGGGGGGTCCAGAATAAAGTGCTTGAGGCCATGTCCATGGAAAAGGCGGTGGTAAGCACCTCTGTGGCGATTCAGGGAAACCGTGCGGTCTCCGGCAGGGACCTTGTGGTTGCGGACGGGGCAGAGGAATTTTCCGATGCTGTCATTGACCTGCTGAACAACAGGCCGGAAGCCGAACGCTATGGTATTGCCGCCAGGGGCTATGTAAGGGAACATCACGACTGGCAAAGGATTCTGGAGCGGTCTTACCTGCCCCTGTTCTTTAACGATCAAAGGAGAAAATCCCAGTGAAATCCTTTTTAAAGATGATTTGGAATATTTTTGCTGTCTTCGGGATTCTCAGCCTGGCAGGAATGGTTGCGGGCGGGTTTTATCTGTATAAATCCAGGGGCGGGGCCGGGGTCAAGGCGCTGGGGGCAAAAGTGATCACCACATCCGGGGTCAGCCCGAAGGTGGTCAGGAAATTAATACACCCTCCCTCGGCAAGACCCGGCAATATCCGCTTTCCAGACCCCGGGGATGCGAACTGGACAGGACACGGGGCCAGACCGGACAGGCAGTTGAGCCCGGTGGTGTACTACAACGGCCGGCAGCCTATTCCACTGCCCTGGTACCGGTTTGCCCAATTGTCGCCCATTACTATCCAGAAGAAGAGGCGCATGGTGAACGTATCCGATGCCAAAGGGGTGCTGACAGCCATAAAGACTGCTGAACCGGGGGATGTGATCACCCTGTCACCTGGTGTTTATCCGATTTCCGCCTGGAGCGTACAGGTTAAAAAAGGAGGAACTCCCGGGCTGCCCGTGACTGTAAGGGCCGGAAAACTCGGTGATGTCAAGATTGAGTTTGATACCTTTGAGGGGTTTGTGATTGATGCACCGTTCTTGATATTTGAAAACCTGGATATAAAAGGGGTAAGGGAAAACCATGACAAGGGGGAACACGCCTTTCACGTGCTCGGCAGGGGAAAGGGCTTTGTCCTGAGAAACAGCCGGGTCCATGAGTTCAACTCCATGATCAAGGCCAACGGCACCCCCCAGCCCGACGGAAGCCGCACCTATCCGGACAATGCGCTGATTCAGGATTCCAGTTTTTATAACAGCACCGTCCGCCGGACGGCAAAACCGGTGACTTTTATCGATGTGGTGGACGGTAACGGGTGGATCATCCGGGGAAACCTGATCTGTGATTTTGCAAAGGGACTGGGCAACCAGATCAGCTATGCCGCCTTCATTAAGGGCAATGCCAGGGGCGGGGTGTTTGAAAACAACCTGGTGGTGGGCGAATACATGACCCGGGGCGGCACACGGGTAGGCCTCTCCTTCGGCGGGGGAGGCACCGGGGCAAAACACGCCAGGGATCAGAAGCTGCCTGCGGAACATACTGGCGGTATCATGCGAAACAACCTCATCATGTATTGCAACGATGTGGGTATTTATCTGAACAAAGCCGCAGACACCAAAATATACAACAACACCCTTTACCGGACCATGGGCATTGATATCCGGTTTAAAGAGAGTTCTGCCGTCCTGAAAAACAACCTGTCCACCTCCCGTTTCAAAAACAGGGACGGCGGTACAAGCACCCGTGAAAACAACCTTGTGGCCGATTTTTCAAAATGGTTTAAAAACCCGGCTTCCGGGGACTTTTCCCTGGTGGACGGTGATAAAATAATCAACAGGGCAGACCTGCTCCCTGAAATTTATGAAGATGCCTGCGGAAACCCCAGGGATAATGTCCCGGACATGGGGGCGCTTGAATACGATGTTCCCCCCTGCACAATGATAGGTGCAAATTGAAAATACTCAATATTCTCGACCACAGCCTGCCCCTGCACAGCGGGTATACCTTCAGAAGCAGGAACCTGTTTAAGGCCCAGAAGGCCATGGGGTTTTCCCCCCTGGTCCTGACCTCTCCCAAACATGAGGAGAGCGCCGGTGACACACTATCATCCCTGGAGAGAATCAATAATATAGATTACCACCGCACCGGCAGGGTGGCATATTCATCCATACCCATGGCGTCCGAGTGGAAACTCATGCGCAGGCTGTATAAGCGGGTGATGGAGGTGGCGGTATCGGAGGGTGTTGATATTATCCATGCCCATTCCCCGATTTTAAACGGTATCCCAGCCATCCTGGCAGGAAGAAAACTCGGTAAACCGGTTGTTTATGAGATCCGGGCCTTCTGGGAGGATGCTGCCGTGGATCACGGCACCTACAGGGAGAATTCCTGGAAGTACCGGCTTACCAAGCGGCTGGAAACCGGGGTCTGCAAATATGCGGATCATGTGTGCATCCTGTGCAACGGACTGAAAAACGACCTGGTCTCCCGGGGGATTCCGGGGGCCAAGATCACACCGGTGTTCAACGGGGTCAATCCGGAGGAGTTTAAACCGGCGGAACCTGACCGGCAGTTCATGGATTCCTGGGGACTCAAGGGGAAAAAAGTTGTCGGGTTTGTAGGGTCGTTCTACCGGTATGAAGGCCTGGATCTTTTAGTCCGTGCCTTTGGCCGGCTGGCGGAATCCCGGCCCGAATGGCGCCTGCTCCTGGTGGGAGGCGGTGAAATGGAAGATGAACTCACCTCCCTTGCCGCTGAACTGGGTATTGAAGACAGGGTGGTGATGCCGGGACGGATTCCCCATGAACGGATAGCCGGTGTGTACGCCATGATAGATATTCTTGCCTATCCCAGGTATTCCATGCGTCTCACCGAACTTGTCACCCCGTTGAAACCCCTTGAAGCCATGGCCATGGGCAAGGCTTTGATCGCCTCTGACGTGGGAGGGCACAGGGAGCTGATTTCCCATGAAAAGACGGGATTCCTTTTTCCGGCAGGGGATCTTGACCGTTTCAGCCGGACATTGGGAGAACTGATGCAGGCCGGGGATACCCGGGCCGCACTGGGCCGTCAGGGAATGGAATGGGTAAGGCAGAATCATACCTGGGCGGTGACCACCTCGGTGTATAAAGGAATTTACAGGTGTTTATCCGGTAAATATAAGGGCAGTGCCGCTGATGCTGTCTGAACTGAAAACCACCTTAAAGCACTCCTCCATTTACGGGGCTGCCAACCTTTTGAAAAAGGGGGCTGCCTTTTTCATGATCCCCGTGTACACCCGTTTTCTCAGCCCCTCGGATTACGGAACCCTGGAATTGCTGGAACTTGTGCTGGATGTGGCTTTTCTGATGATCGGGCTCCGGATGAGCGAGGCCATTATACGATACTACCACCACTATTCATCCGAGGAAGATAAGGTTGAGGTTGTCAGCACGGCCTTTTTATTTTCCCTTATGGTCTCTTTGTCAGCCGTGATCGCTTTCCAGTTCTTCCTGGAACCCATTGCCGGCCTTGTATTTAACGACCCGGCAAATGCCGGCTACCTGAAATGGGTTTTCGTCTGCCTCGGTTTCCAGCTGATGTTCATTGTGCCTGAAACCTATCTTATCGTTAAGAAGAGATCCCTGACCTATTCCTCCCTCTCTTTTGCCTCTTTCTTCCTGGCCCTGTCCCTGAACCTGTTTTTTCTGGTCAAGCTGAAGCTGGGTATCTGGGGAATGATCTACAGCATGGCCATTACCAAACTCTCCTATATGGTATTGCTGTTTATCTGGGTGGTGCCCCACCTTAAGTTGACCTTTTCACCCGGGAAACTGAAAGAGCTGATCCGGTTCGGCCTTCCCATGCTTCCAGGTGTTCTTGCCCTGTTCACCATTAATTTTTCAGACCGGTTTTTCATCCAGCAGTTTTGTGACAGCCATGAACTGGGGATCTACTCCCTTGGATATAAATTCGGCATGCTCCTTGTGGTGCTGATGACAGATCCGTTTTTCAGGATCTGGAACACCCAGCGTTTTGAGATCGCCTCCCAGGACCGGGGCAGCCTGATTATCGGCCGGTATTTTACCTATTTTCTCGGCG
>JAKSAX010000442.1 GCA_022361395.1 Desulfobacterales bacterium
AAAATATTAACGATGTCAGTGAGAAAATATCCGACGTAAACCAGAGTGTGGCCCAGGGCGCGGAAGTCGCGTCTGAGATTGCCAGGGACATTGTCGGAGTTGAGGAGATGTCATCCAGGGTACAGGACGAAAGCCACACCCTGAACAAGGGGGCATCCGACCTTGAAAAGATGGCTGAGCAGTTTACCGGCCTGATGAAGCAGTTCAAGGTGTAACGGTTAAATGAGAGGGCGGGGGGCTTTATCCCCCTGCTTTTTCTACCCTGTCGGCTATGGCCTCCAGAACAGGCCCGGCCTTTTCCCGGATGACCATGTCACACCTGGGGTCAAAGGGGGTATCCGACAGGTTGATAATCACCAGAAAGGCCCCGGCGCTCTTTGCATACTCAGGCATGGATGCGGCAGGCTGGACCAGAAGGGTTGAGCCCACGGCAATAAACAGGTCGCAGTTTGAAGAGAGGCGCGCCGCTTCCCGGGTTTCCCGTTCCGGCATGGCCTGGCCGAACGAAACGGTATCCGGCTTGTAATATCCCCCGCAACTGCACTCAGGTGCCGGCTCACCGCTGCTGATTCTCTCCATTGCCACTTCCCAGGTGGTCAGGCCGCTGCAGGACATGCACCGGATCCGGCGTGAATTTCCGTGAAGCTCGATGATTTTTTCCTCGGGTATGCCTGAAGCCTGGTGAAGTCCGTCAATGTTCTGGGTGATAAGGGTGCGGAGATGTCCTGCCCGCTCAAGACGGGCCAGGGCCTTATGCCCCTTGTTGGGCCGGGCATGTTTCAAGCCCTTTTCCATCTCAAGCCGCTGTTTCCAGTATTCAACCCTTGCCTTTTCAGAAGACATGAACTCATCAAAATAGACCGGCCTGAATTTATCCCATAATCCGCCCTGGCTCCGGTAATCGGGAATTCCGCTTTCTGTGGATATGCCGGCCCCGGTGAAGGCCACCACTGACCTGGCCGACTTTATGCGCCGGGCAATTTCACTGATCTGTTCAAGGGTTTTTGCACCTATTTTTTTCCGGGTTGCCATGGCAGAATCCTCCTGAATAATTTTTCATATAAAGTATGGATTTCAGGTATACGAAAGAGCTTTCCGGCTAGGCCGAACACTGCCAGAAAAAAGAAGCCGGTCAGGATGCAGATGGCGAGGTTGGGAATAAGCGTACCCGGGATAATGATCCTGGTCAACCCTGAGTAAAAAACCTGAAGGGCTGTGCCCATGCATATACTCACTATAATAATCTTTATCAGGAAAAGGTAGACGCC
>JAKSAX010000179.1 GCA_022361395.1 Desulfobacterales bacterium
GGAAATCACCCGTTATCTTAGCCTTATTTCATCTCATAATCAAACTTATCCATGATTTTTGTATCGCCGATCATTGCCTTGGTCACTATGGTGTAGGTGCCTTTTGCCTTCATGTCCGCGGTGATGCCGAAGCCCTTGCTCATATACATACCCATGATCTTCTGACTCTCTTTTACCCCCCCTTTGATCAGGAAGCCCACCTTTGCCTTTTCCACCACTTTATGATCTTTGTCCATAATGTAGACCATGATGTGATGGGGTTTTTCCATCTCCTTTTCCCCGTGGCTGCCGTGGGCGGCTGCATCCTCTTTTTTCTGCGCCCTCATATCCATGAGATAGTAGGAGAGCATATAGCCGTCCACCATGGATTCATGGAAGAGTTCGCCGATGCGGTCCCCCCCTTTCATGGCCGAAGCGTCATGCCCTTTCATGGCTGAAGCGTCCTCATGTGAAGCGGCAAAGGCAGCGCCGGTAAGTGCCAGCAGGGTAATCAGGATGATAATGGTTTTGTGAAGGGTTGTCATAATCAGTTTCCTTTCTTTTATTTGGGTTGTTTTTTAATGGTATTTGTCTTCCATAGATCATAGATCACAGGAATAATAATCAGGGTCATGACGGTGGAGGAGACCAGTCCTCCCACCATTGGGGCGGCGATGCGCTTCATGATCTGGGAACCGGCCCCGCTGCCCACCATCACGGGCAGAAGCCCGATCAGGGTGGTGGCAACGGTCATGATTTTCGGCCTGACCCGCTCCACAGCCCCCTCGATGATGGCCGCATGGAGGTCGGACAGGGTGTTCATCTTCCCGGCCGCCTTCTGCCGGTAGAATACCTCGTCCAGGTAGACCAGCATCACAATGCCGGTTTCCGTGGCAAGGCCTGCCAGGGCGATGAACCCGACCCCCACGGCCACGGACATGTTGTATCCCAGGATATGAATCAGCCAGAACCCGCCCACAAGGGAGAAGGGCAGGCAGGCCATGACAATCACCACCTCGGCAATGTTTTTAAAGTGCATGAACAGGAGGATGAATATCACCAGCAGGGTGGCCGGGATAATGATATTCAGGGTTTTCCTGGCCTTTTCCATGTACTCGTACTGGCCGGACCAGACCAGGGAATATCCCGTGGGCAGGTCAATGTTTTCAGTGACCAGGGTTTTGGCCCGGGAGACATAAGAGCCGATGTCCACCCCTTTTATATCCACGAAGACCCAGGCGGTCCGCTTGGAATTCTCGCTCTTGATCCCGGCCGGGCCTTTCCGGATACTGATATCCGCCAGATGGATCAGGGGAACCTGGGCGCCGGTGGGGGTGGGGACAAATACCCTCCGGATCATTTCCAGGTTGTCCCTGAACTCACGGTTATACCGCAGGTTCACAGGGTAGCGTTCAAGGCCTTCAATGGTATAGGTCACGTTCATCCCGCCGATGGCCGTCTGGATGATATCCTGGACATCCTGGACCGAGAGGCCGTATCTGGCGATACTCTCCCGGTTGATGGTGAAATCCAGATAATTGCCTCCGGTGACCCGTTCGGAAAACACGGACAGGGTTCCCTCGGTATTCCGCAGCAGTCCTTCGATCTGCTCTCCGATATCTGCCAGCACCGTGAGATCCGGCCCCATGATCTTTATTCCCACCGGGGTTTTTATACCGGTGGACAGCATATCTATACGGGTCTTGATGGGCATGGTCCAGGCGTTGGTGAGCCCGGGAAAGGAGACGGCCTGCTCAAGGTCGGCAGCCAGCTCGTCAATGGTGATATACCGCTCCAGCGGCCAGATCCGGGAAAGGGGGGCCTGTATAAAAGCCGGCCAGGAGCTGAAGAACCTGGAAATTTCCTTTTTTCGCCACTCATGGAGAACCTCTCCCCTGACCCGCTCCGGCCAGATAAAGGCCAAGGGCAGTTTCAGCCACCCGGGCCAGCCGGAAAAAAACCGCTGCTTTTCATCCCACTCATACTGAACCTTTGGCCGGAGGGTGATCACGGTTTCTATCATGGATAACGGCGCGGGATCGGTTGAGGTTTCCGCCCGCCCCACCTTGCCCATGGTGCTTAACACCTCGGGAAACCGCTGGATGATCTTGTCGGTCTGCTGGAGCAGTTCCCTGGCCTTGGTGATGGATATCCCCGGCAGGGTGGTGGGCATGTACAGCAGGTCCCCTTCGTTCAGGGGCGGCATGAACTCGCTGCCCACCCGGGTCATGGGGTACCAGGTTAATGCCACTGCGGCCAGGGCCAGGACCACCGTCAGTTTCCGCCACTTTAACACCGCCCGGATCATCGGCAGGTAAAGCCGGATCAGCAGCCGGTTCAGGGGGTTGTCCTTCTCCGGCAGGATCCGCTGGCGCACCAGGCACAACCCGGTAAAGACAGACAATACCAGTGCGGCCACCAGGGTATACTTCGGTAAATCCATACCGGCCAGGCCGAGCACCAGAACAAAGGCCGGCGGCCCTGCAACCCCTGCAGTCCATATCCAGAGCCGTTTCCTCCGGGACAGGCCCGCCTCTTTCCCGCCGGGATCCAGAACGGATTCCCTGACAAAAAAGGTCATGAGCACGGGGATAATGGTGATGGCCAGGACCGATGAGGCTGCCATGGCCGTGGTCTTGGTATAGGCCAGGGGGCGGAATAGCCGTCCGGACTGTTCCATGAGGCTGAACACGGGCAGGAAGGAGACCGTAATGATCAGCAGGCTGAAAAACAGGGCCGGCCCCACCTCTTTGGACGCATCAATGATGATCCGGGCATGGGATTTTTTCCCCCTGTCCCGTTCCAGGTGCTTATGAGCGTTTTCCACCATGACGATGGAGGCGTCCACCATGACGCCGATGGCAATGGCGATCCCCCCAAGGCTCATAATATTGGCGTTGATCCCCATGGGATACATGATGAGAAAGGACATGAGAATGCCCACGGGCAGGGTGAATATGGCCACAAAGGCGGACCGGAAGTGAAGCAGGAACACCACACAGATCAGGGCAACCACGATCATCTCTTCGGTGAGTTTGGTTTTCAGGGTGTCCACGGCCCGCTCAATCAGGGAGGACCGGTCATAGCCGGAGACTATCCTCACCCCGTCAGGCAGACCCTTTTCCAGTTCCCTGAGCTTCTCCTTAACCCGGCCGATGACCTCCAGGGCGTTTTCCCCGTAGCGCATGACTACAATACCGCCCACGGCCTCGCCTTCGCCGTTCCACTCCAGTACGCCCCTGCGGAGTTCAGGCCCGATCACCACATTGGCGATGTCCCTGAGCAGAATCGGGGTGCCCTTGTCATCCACGGTAACCGCTATATTCTCGATATCCTTTAGGGTCTTGATGTACCCCAGGCCCCGGACCATGAATTCGGTCTCCCCCATCTCTACGAGCCTGCCCCCCACATCCTTGTTGGCCTGCTTGACCGCCTGTTTGATCTTCCGGATGGAAATATTGTAGGAGAGCAGCTTATTGGGGTCCACCTCCACCTGGTACTGCTTGACAAACCCGCCGATGCTGGCCACTTCCGATACCCCGGGAACCGCAGTGAGTTCATACCGCAGGAACCAGTCCTGGAGGGACCGCAGGGTGGACAGGTCCTGGGTGCCGCTGGTGTCTTCCAGCACGTATTGGTAGACCCAGCCCACGCCTGTGGCGTCAGGCCCGAGGCTGGGGGTCACCCCTTCCGGCAGGCGGCCGGACACAAAGTTAAGGTACTCCATCACCCTGGACCTTGCCCAGTAGATGTCGGTGCCGTCCTCAAATATCAGGTAGACAAAGGAGTACCCGAAAAATGAATACCCCCGGACCACCTTGGCAAAGGGCACGCTGAGCATGGCCGTTGTCAGGGGATAGGTCACCTGGTCTTCCACCACCTGGGGCGCCTGGCCCGGATATTCCGTATAGATGATCACCTGGACGTCAGAGAGGTCCGGGATGGCATCCAGGGGGGTGTTGACCATGGCAAATATGCCGCCGGCAATAACAAAGAGGGTGGCCAGGACCACCATGAACTTGTTGTTCACCGACCATTCTATAATCTTGTCAATCATGACCGGCCTCCCTATTCCATGTCCTCGAAGAAGTCATCCTGGCCGGAACCGGAGTCTTCCATGTCATCAAAGAAATCATCCCCGGATTCCGCTTCACCGGCAGCCGTTTTTTTGGCAGCCGGATTTTTGGCGTCCATCATCTTCTGGATGGCCTCTTTGAGCTTGGATTCCGAATCCAGGAGAAACTGGCCGGAGACCACGATTTCATCTCCCCGGGACAGGCCTGTGAGCACTTCCAAAGACCCGTTGTCCAGGGCCATGCCCGTGGTGACCTGCCTGGGAGAAAATTTTCCCCCGGGCTTCCGGAGAAACACAATCTGCCGGTCACCGGAATGAATCACGGCTTCGGCAGGAATAAAAAGCCCTGTATCCCCCTCCCCGGTGTCGATCTTTATCCTGGCGAACATGTCCGGTTTGAGCATAAGATCCGGGTTCTCAAACTCAAGGCGGATCACCACATCACGGGTTTTGGGCTGAAGATAGGGAAACACATAGGTGATCTTTCCGGTGTAGATCTTGTCCGGCTGATAGGACAGGATCATTTCAGCGGCCTGCCCCTCACGCACCTTATGCTGTTCATACTCAAAAATATGGGCCTCCACCCAGACCCTGGACAGGTCTGATATGGTAAACAGGCCGGCGCCGGGCCTGACGTACATCCCCTCAACCACGTTCTTGGCAGTCACAACCCCCGAGACCTTTGAACGGACCACCAGTTGTTTGGAGACCCGGCCCGCGGCTTCAATCCCGGAGATTTCCTCATCCCCGATATCAAAGTAGGAGAGGCGTTTCCGGGCTGAGGCCAGAAGTTCCGCATTCAGCGCCGACCTGTGCCGTGCATGGTTCTTAAATGCGGTTAAGTATGCCTCCTGGGCCGCCACAAGGTCTGGCGAATAGATCTCGTAAAGGGGCGCTCCCTTTTCAACAAAAAAACCGGTATAATCCGCGTGGAGGCGCTCGATCCACCCCCCTGTCTTGGCTGACACCACACTGGTGCGGGTATCGTCATAGGTGATATGGCCGTAAGTCCGGATAGAGGTGGCAAGGCCGCCTTTTTGAACCTCTGCGGTTTTCAGCCCCATATTCTGCTGGACCACAGGGTCAATCTTTATGTCAACCCCGCCGACCACCTCGTCTTCGTACACGGGCACAAGATCCATGCCCATCTTGCTCTTGCCCGGCTCATCGTAGATTTCAGCGGGATCCATGGGTGACCGCCAATAGACGATTTTACGCTCTCCGCCTGTATCCGCGCCGCCGGATACCTCATCTGCATAAACCGGAACCAGGTCCATACCCATCTTGCTTTTGCCCGGTTCATCATAAATCTCCATGGGATCCATGGGCGCACGCCAGTAGATGATCTCCCTGTCTCCCCCGGTGCCGGTGTCTCCGTCCCGGGCTTCTATTGATGCCCGGGCTGTTTCCGGACCCGGTGCGGCGGTATGGCCGCCCGGCCGCATCAGGGTGAACATTAAAGTCCCGGTAATTGCAGCGGTCAATACAATGGAGATGATTATCAGTCGTATGAATTTTCGTTTCTCAATCATGGCTGTTGTCCGTTTGGTTTTAAAGTTGTGTGCCGGTCATCTGTTCCAGGACCGCAATGGCCTTGCCGAGGCCCGACCGTTTTTCAGCAAGGGCCAGCCGTGCTTCAAGCCAGTCGGTGTAGGCGGAAATCGCATCGGCAAACCCGATGGCACCGGCCTCGTATTCCCGGGTGGATACATCCAGTGCTGATTTACTCAACGGAATGATCTCATTTTTATAAAGCTGCATTTCCCGCCGGTTTTTATCCACGGAGAACCAGGCATCCCTTACCATCCGCACCGCTGCATTCTCCCCGGCTCCGAGGCTGAGCTTAAGGGCTTCAAGGTTCTGTCGGGTCTGGTCCAGCCAGGGCTGGGCAACTGAATTAAAGGCATTAACGGGCTGGCTGTTTTTCATTGCAGCCATGGTCTTTTCCGGAAAAGCGCCCGTTGGCCCGCTGCTGCCGCGGGACGAGACAAGGTCATTTTCATAAAAGGAAAGCCCCAGGGTAAAGGGCCTGTTTGCCATGGATTCCCCCAGTTCCACCATGTGGGAGAGTTTATCGATCTTCTGCCGGATCAGTAAAAGCTCCTGGCGGTGTGCCAGGGCAACCTTGTACAGGGGGGCAGGCTCTGCCGCTTTTTTAAGACCGGTTACAGGCGCAACAGGCCCCATGGGTGTTTCCGGGGCAAGGCTTAATACCTCTGCCAGGCGGACGGACACGGAATCCCGTTTTGCCCCGAGCGTGACCAGGTTTTCCGAAAGCTTTGCCAGCCGGATATTGATCCGGGCAATATCCTGGAACCCGGTTTTTCCGCTCCTGTACAGGGCGGCAGCCACATCCTTAAGCCGTGAAAGTGCGGCCATGGTCTCCCGGGTAATGGCAGTTGATTCATCCACCAGCGCAAGGTCCCAATAGGCCCGGGACGCCAGGGTGACCGTCTTTTTTTCTACAATGGCCTGGCGGATCTTTGCCATCTGCACATCAGCCGTGACAATCCTGCCCTTAAGGGCGGTTCCTGAAGGCAGGGGCCATGAACTGCCGATGCTTCCCTTCATGGGCACCGGCCCTGCCTTGGGGTTTACCCCACGGGTCACCCCCTGGTAGGCAAGCACGGTCTCATCCAGGCCCGTGACCTGGTCATAGGCGGCCAGGGCAGCCCGGACCTCTCTCCTGGCAGCACTGACAGCCGGATGCCGCAGGGCTGCCAGGATTCTCACCTCTTCCAGGCGGACCCGGTTCTTCAAGCGGCCTGCTGTTGCCGCATCATTTTCCGCAACCTTGGTCATGGCCTCCGGAGGACGGGAAGGCCTGACAAACATAAAGTTTTCGGCCTGCCCTTCCTGGGCCGCTTTCATGGCCCTGACCTGCTCAACGGCGCGGTCAAATGCCTCAGGTATCTCCGGCCCCCGGCTTTCCTGGGGGATTTCCCCTGTATTGTCGACAAACCGCTTAAAAAAACCAGGAGGTGAATAGGTCTCCAGCTCCTCGGTCATCCGGCTGTAATCCGCCAAAGCAGGCAGGGCGAACCCAAGCACCGCCAGTAGTGCTGCCGCTGCCGGTTTGAATATCATAGCGTTTCTCCCTTACCGTTTTCACCGGTATCATTTTCCGGCGTTTTTTTGCGGTCCAGTACAACACCTGCCAGCTGCTCCAGTTTTACCAGGGTCTGGCCGTAATCCGCCCTGGCCCTTTCCAGGGAGAGCTGAAAATTATAGGCAGTGGCCCGGACTTCCAGGAAATCGGAAAAATTACCCAGCCCCTGTTCAAACCAGGTCCGGGCCGTTGCAACCTGATCCAGTGCCCGGGGAAGCATCCGGGTTTCGTAAAGGGTGACCAGACGCCTTGAGTTTTCCATTTTAAACCAGAGCCGGCTGATCTCCTCTTTTATCCTGTTGGAGACGATCTTTTTCTCTGCCCGGGATTTTTCCTTGAGCGCCAGGGCCTTGGCTTTCCGGCTCTTGTTTTTGCCGAACCAGAGGGGCAGGTTCAGCCCCAGCTGGAGGCCGACGGCGTCATCCCCTGCATCGGCCGGCGGGTTTGCCACATCGGGATTGCCGATACCCGCATAAAACAGGCCGAGCTTAAAGGAGGGAAGATTCTCAAGTTCAGCCAGCCTGACCGCGTCCGTTGACCTGTCAAAGGCCAGGTCCGCGATCCGGATATCTTCCTGGTGGGCCATGGCCAGCTCATATACCGCTTCCAGGGTATATACAGGGGCCCTTGCCTCCAGTGCGCCGGCCGGTCCAAGGGGCGCATCCGGCTCCCTGTTTATCAGGGTGTTGATCCTTGCCTTCTCGGTCTTTTCCAACTCTTCAAGGAGGTGGATGTCATAGTGAATCTGGGCGGTCTGGGCACTGGCCTTGGACAGGTCATAAAGCTGGGACCTGTCCTGCGCATAGCTGTTCTCACCTATCCGGACCAATTTTTCATTCAGGGCCAGGTTTGCCCTGGCTATGGCTATGGCATTCTGGATATAGACCAGCTCGTAATAGGCGGTTGACAGGTCCCTCACCAGGATTTTAACGGTCTTGTCCAGCCTGAGCCGGGATATGGCCACATCGGATTCCAGCACCTTTCCCCTCCGGGACAGGGTGCCTGGAAAGGGAATCACCTGGGACAGGGTAAAATTCCAGTCCTGGGGCCCCAGGCGGGTCTCAATGGGTGAGGGATAATAGGTTGTCGCAAGGGTGGGGTCAGGATAGCTGGTACCGATCCTGTAATTTTCAATAAAGGTCTTCCAGGACTGCTTTGAAGCGGTAATGGAAGGACTGGTGTCATAGGCATAGGTCAGAAGGTCCGGCAGGGACAGCCGGGTCTCCAATCTTGCCAGGATGGCCCGGCCTGTGTTCTCCCCGGCAGTTTCTGCCCAGGAAACCGAGGCAAATCCAGCCAGGATGATCAGTCCAGAAATCATTTTTTTTGCAAGCTGCATCATGTCAAAGGTCCTTTCGTTCTCATGGAGAACCATACATGAGCAGCATTCATGCCAGCCAGGACACACCTAAGATAACCGCCTGCAATTACAACAGGAACCATATTCCGGGATCTGTTTTACACGGAAAAATTAGAGAATAGTCTTTACAGGTGTAGAATATTCTACAATTGATTTTTGATTCCCCGGATCACGTGGAGGTCGGTCAAGGCACTGATACCTTTAAGCTCGGCAGCAAAAGAGCGTTTGACACGGTATTCCCCGTCCAGGTAGGGAAGCAGGGCTGAAGAGACCAGGATTTCCCCTTTTCCGGCCTTTCCCTGAATCCGGCTGGTAATATTCACGGCAGACCCGACGATGCCGTATTTTGTCCGGGACGGCGCCCCGATGTTCCCCACAATAACCTGGCCCGCATGAACCCCTATGCCCATGGAAAGCGCCGGCAGCCCCCTGCCGGCCATCTCCCTGTTGAACCCGTCCATCTGCTCCTGCATGATCCGGGCACAATCCAGGGCCCTGGCGGCAGAATCCCCCACAGGGCCGTCAACAGGATCAAAGAAGACCAGGATGGCATCCCCGAAAAAGTCAACCACAATACCCTGGTACGCCTGGACAATGGTGATCATCCGGGAAAAATAGTGGTTGAGCACCTCTATTGTGGTTTCCGGACTCAAAGACTCGGACAGATGGGTAAACCCGCGGATGTCCGACATCAGGATCACCACTTCCCTGCGGGTCCCGCCGAGTTCCCCGGCCTCAGGCCTTGCCATCAGTGTTTTTGCGAATTCAGGATCCACATACCGGCCAAATGAGTTCCTTATGGCATCCCGTTCTTTCAATCCGCTTACCATGGCATTGTAACTGCGGATCAACCGGCTGATCTCATCCCTGCCCGGCACGGGGATGGGTGCACCGTAATTCCCTTCCGCCACCTCCCCGGCCTTTTCCGAAATCAGGCCGATATCCCTGATCACCCGGCCGGAATAAAACCGGATCATGATCAGGATAATGCCGGCCATGAACAGGCTTCCCAGGAAAAAAGCATTCCGGTAGAGGATAATCGGCCTGAGCACCGTATCCCCCTTTGCAAACAGGATGATCACCCAGGGAACCTGGTCAAGGGAATAAAATCCGGCAACCTTTTCAGGGGGGTGTTCCCCTGATCCCACCGTGCCGGATTTTTTCCGGGTCAATTCCGCCAGGATGGCGGTTTCCAGGGGATCGCCGTTTTCTCCCAGCGCCGTCCTGCCGCTCATATCCATGTTGGTGTGGGCAAGGTACCTGCCCTCCCCGGTCACCAGGCAGGCAAGATCACTCTGCCACCATCCCAGCCGTTTGATATCCTCCAGAAGATAGTCAAATCCCATAACAACACTCAATGAGCCCAGAGACTTTCCCTCACTGCCGGAAAGCAGGATGGTCATGGCCACGGTCTCCTTTCCCAGCCCGGCATCATAGGAGGGCGGTGACACCTCTGCAATCCGTGACCTGTGGAAGGCCATGCGCCTGTATCCCCGGCTCCCTGCACCATTCATCCGCTTCCCGGTGTACGCTGTGTCTGCCGGAGTATAGGCAGCATCCATTACGCCGGGAACAGCGGTCAGCACCTCAACAATTCCTTCCGGAGAGAGTGCGGCCTTTGCCTTAAACAGCGCATTCAGCAGTGTCATGGGCCTTGCCAAGCGCATCTCAATATCATGGGCAGCCCGCTGCAGCTTTAAAACAGCGGTTTCATTCCATTGCTCCAGCATGATGTTGCGGGTATAAACAAAGGTCAGTATTCCCCCAGTAAACATGAGAATGCACAGGGGAATGACCAGCAGGGCCGTATGTCTTGCCCTAAGGCTTTTGAACCGGTAAACGGGAAATCCAGCCATAGTCTCTCCTTTGAATTCTGAAAGCGGGAAATCACGCTCCCGGAAAGAAAGACTAAGCAAATAGCGTACCTCGCCCGGGCAACACGGGCAAGGCGTCTGATTATTTCCCCGTATCTGTCCTGTTGGTAATCAGGATACCGCCCAGGATTAGCGCCAGGCTGACCAGATGGATGATCCCCAGGGTCTCTCCCAGAAAGGCCACCCCGAGCCCGCCGCTGAACAGCGGCAGGGTGTAATAGACCATGCCGGCCCTGGACGGCCCCAGAATCAGGATGGCCCTGTTCCACAGCAAAAAGGCAGCCAGGGAGGCGAAGATACCCACGTACAGGATGGCAGGCACCGTGGTCCGGGTTAACAGGGCTGTGCGGATGCCTGCCTGTTCCCAGAGATAAAAGGGGAGCAGAAAGACAAGGCCCAGGCAGAAACAGGTAAACTGGAGACTGAACAATGAGATGTCCGCCGGTTTGTTTTTTAGCAGAATAGTGTACACCGCAAAAATAACAGATGCCGCCAGCATCCAGATATCACCCACAGCAAATGAAATCCCGGCCAGGGCCGACAATTCCCCCCTGGTAATCAGGCAGATCACACCGGCCAGCACCAGGGCAACACCAAAGATTTTACCCGGCAACAGCACCTCTTTAAAAAACACCCTGCCCAGGAGGATGATAAACACGGGGAATGAAATGGCGATCAGCGCCAGGTTTGTGGCTGAGGTGGTATGTCCCGCAATGTAGATAAAGGTGTTGAAACAGGTAATCCCCAGAAAAGCGGTCAGGCAGAAATATCCAAGGCGCTGCCGGACAGCCGGCCATTCCCGGATCAGGCCTTTCAGGGCAAAAGGGGTGAAAACCAGTACGGCGGTCAGCCACCGGTAAAATGCCAGGCTCACCGGGGGGATATATTCACTCACCCCCCTGGCCACAATAAAGTTCCCCGACCAGATGGCGGTTGCAGCCAGGGCAAACACATATCCCCGGATGATCTGAGATGAGGCACGGTCCTGCGTAGTCTCCATGGTTTCACCTGTCTGTGTCAGTTGATGGTTTCTGCCCGGGATTATGCACCATTACGGCAGTCCTGCAACAGTAACAGATGAAGGGAAAAAAATCAGGTACAGAATATTGCCCCCTCCCCCAAACGGGTGATGAATTTTCATTCCCCCTGTGGCTTAATGCGGTTCACTGATATAAAGTTGACGTTGGGAATAATCTTATAGGAACAGAGGATATAAACAGATGAACTACACCCGTTTTTTCTCGCGCCAGGCCAGGCAGCCCAAAGGGGTGTTCGGCCGGTTTTTCATGTCCCGGGTCTTTGACAGGGGTAATGCGGCGATCAACGCGTTCGTAAAGCAGTCACTGGCTGTCCAAAAGGATGAACAGGCCCTGGAGATCGGTTATGGCACCGGGTTTCTGATTAATGAACTGGCCGGTCATCTGGACAAAGGCTGTATCCACGGCCTGGACTTTTCCGGGACCATGGCTGCCGTGGCCCGTAAAAGGAACAGGGCGCATATCCGGGCCGGCAGGGTGAATCTCAGGCAGGGTGACTTTGATACTGCGGATTTTGTCCCGGACTCATTTGACTGCGTTTTTACCGTCAATACCCTGTACTTCTGGGAGGATCCGGACCATACCATTGGCAAAATCCACAATATCCTCAAACCCGGGGGCAGGCTGGTTATCGGGTTTGTGGGAGAGGCGGACATGGAAAAAATGAAGCTGGACCGGGAGGTGTTTACCTCCTACAGCCCTGAGGCCGCAGTAAACCTTTTATCCGGCGTTTTCCGGCAGGCGGATATCCTGGATAAAAAACATGAAAACCATACCGCGTATTGTGCCGTCGGCATTAAATAAGAGGAGGGATTATGACATCGTCCAAAACAGATCCTGAAAACAGCCCTGCTGCCGGCACCGCCCGGCTGATTGTCAGGGCCTTTCACCATGGTGCAACAGATGCGGTGATACTCCCGGCCCGCGGCATTTCCCCGGAGGAAGCCCTGGCCGGGCATTGCCGTGAACCCAAATGTGAAAATTACGGGCTGTCCATGAGCTGCCCGCCCCACGTACAGGGCCCCGCGGTCTTCAGAAAATGGCTTCAGGATTTCAGCCGGGCCCTGTTTTTTAAAATCGAGGTCCCTTCGGAGGTTCTTTACTCCCATGAGCGCCTGGAAGTATTTGAACTGCTCCACACCACTGCCGCTGCCGTGGAAAACCAGGCACAGGCCATGGGGTTCACCCGGGCCCGTGCCTTTGCCGGCGGCTCATGCAAAAAAATTTTCTGCGGCAACACTCCCGGATGCCGTCGGCTCTCAAAAGATGCCCCGTGCAGGCACCCGGACAGGGCAAGGCCCTCCATGTCCGGGTTCGGGATCAACGTGGGAAAACTCATCACCCTTGCCGGATGGGAGGCCGAACCACTGGGAAAAGGCAGATCCGGTTCGGAATCAGCCGGCGTCTACGGCCTGGTCCTTTTATACTGAAAATTTTTCATTGTACATTCAGCCGGGCAGTGGTATGGAGGGGTTTTATCAAGGTTCTGGACATGGAAGCATTTTCACGGAAAATAAAATCAATCACAACAGGCACCCGGGTGGCAGGCCCCTTATACATGCTGGGGGCAGCCCTTCTTTTCACCCTGATGAGCGTGCTGGTGAAGCTCATGCCCCAGCAGTACACGGTATGGCACTTCGGATTCATCAGGTGCGCCGGGGGCCTGATGATTCTGCTGGCCCTCTCTCCCAGGGGAAAGAATCCCTTTGGGGGGCATAATATCCCCCTGCTGATCTTCAGGGGCTGTACCGGTTCCCTTGCCTTTCTGGGGGCAGTCACCTCATTGCGGATACTGCCCATGTCAACGGCATCGGTCCTGTTCTATGCCTATCCCGTGTTTGCAGCTGTTTTCGGGATCATGATCTATAAGGAGAGGATCAACCTGAAACAGGCGGCCTGCATGCTTGCCCTGATCACCGGGGTGGCGGTCCTGTTTGATTTCGGGTTTACCGGGTCAGCATTCGGGCAGGCCATGGCCATTATGGGCGCCTTGTTTGCGGGGCTCACCGTTACCATGATCCGCTCGTTGCGGGAACACAACGGGGTAGTGGTCATTTATCTTTACTTCTGTGCCGCCGGCGCCCTGCTCACCCTGCCCTATTGCATCCACTCCCCGGTCATACCGGCCACTTCCGCGGAATGGATGATGATAGCCGGGATCATACTCTCTTCAATCACTGCCCAGCTCTTAATGAATCAGGGATTCTTTTTCTGTAAGGGGTTTGAAGGCGGGGTATACATGTCTACGGAAACCGTGTTTACGGCCATGGTGGGGATATTCCTGCTGAACGACCCTGTATCCTGGCGGTTTTTCATCGGCGCCCTCCTGATCCTGGGCAGTGGCCTGGCCCTGAACAGGTTTTCCGGCAGCACCGACGATTCCTGATGCCTCAGGAAAGGATAGTCTCCACCAGTCGTGCTGCAGCCACGGTAAATCCGCAGCAGACGGGATTTTCCCCTGATCCGAACCGTTGTTTATATTCATCCTGGCCTTCAGGGGTACCCAGGTCGCATCCAAGCAAGGGGGTGCAGTCCAGGGAGCCGTGCTCCTTTTCAAAGGCGTGAAGAAAATTCTGCACCGCCGAATAACAGGGTGCCACCGAATCCGAAGCCGCAGCCCTTCCCCGGATCATGCCGATGGCCATGATCCCGCCGGTAACTGCCCCGCAATACCCGGATGTCCTTGACACGCCGGAGCAGAATCCCGTTGCCATGGCGGGAATCCCCTCTGTTTTAACACCGTATTTTCCGGCAGCGGCCAGTACCACGCTCTCAGCGCAGTAAAATCCTTTTTGCCAGAATGTTTCAGCCAATTCCGCCATAGACGGGGATGAACTCATAAGCTGTCCTTATTCCTGCTGCGTTTCAAAATCACCTTAGGCCCGGCGCTAAATTAAAATCGTCCAAAATTTGAATTAAACTTAAACCGGGCACAAAAAGCGTCTAATTTCAATGGACGATTTATTTATGTTTTTGTGCCTTAATAGCCGGGATAGTTTTCCGGAACCTGGTTGTTTACGGCATCTAAGTATTCCTCATTCACTGAAATGTCAATGTCCGAATCAAAATCGGCCTCAGCCCCGCAGACCGGACATTTTTTCTTACGGGGGTCCAGGGAGACACCGCAATCCTTGCAACATGTATCTGACATGATTTCCTCCTTTACGATTAAAAAAACAGCGGTTTGTTACGATTTGAATTGAGTTGAGAAATCCGCTGCCGGAATAATACATACTAAAGTCTGAGAGACTAAAAAGTCAAGAAAAGAAGAAAATACTAACAAATTCAAAGCCATAGGCAGGGATCACACTTTTTAACAAATTGCCACAAAAGTCCAACAGACAAAACAACAGGCCTCTTTTATAATCAGCCACAGATATCCGGGAAGAATTACATATTTTTCCCTGTAATACCGGTCTTACACGGGAGCATATATGGACATAATTAATTTAATCACCTTATACGGATTGAACATCCTTTTCCTGCTTGGGATTTTCAGCATCGGCGTACTCTGGTTCCAGCTCAGATGCATCTGGGTGGAGAGCCTGGAGGAAAATGACATATGAAATGACGCCCGGCCTTTTAACTTATCTATATCAATGCTTAATCAGTTCACGTCTAAGCTTTCACCGTCCGAGGGGATAAGCACCTTGGCTGCCAGCCCCTGTTTTTCCAGTTCCGATCTCAACCCGGCCCTGGTGACGGGACAATGGTTCAACGCCTCCAGGTGGTTGGCAATAACCCTGCCCGGCGCCATCCTCACAAACTTCAGGATCTCTTCCACGGGCATCAGTATGGGACCGCCCGCATCCAGCCCGGCACCGCCTGCTGCCACCACGGCAACATCGGGCTTTAGTTCCGTTAATGCCTGTTCAACATCTTCCGTGAACACCGTGTCCCCGCTGATATAGATACTCGGTTCCCCCGGCAGTTCCAGGAAAAACCCCGCCCCGTTGGCCATGAACCAGCGGATCCATCCATGACCGTGGCAGGCCGGTACAGCCGTGATTTTTCCCCCGGCAAAGGCAAGGGTCTGCCAATCCCCCGGGGCAGCACCCACTTCAATCCCGTTCTTTTTCATAAACGAAGCATCACCGGCCGGGCAGGCTACCGGGATGTTCCTCCCTTTTAGAAAAGCGATGCCCTCTGCATCCAGATGATCCGTATGGGTAAGGGCCTTGATCCCCCACTTCCGGGAATGGGTGACAAGGCAAAAGTTCACCTGCTCCAGAATGCTCCCGGCATTATCCGGCAGCTCAACCAGCGGATTCCGCCGCGCCCTGTGTTTGAGCCTGGTATAGGCGGGTAATGCCCCTTTGGGGCTGAGCATGGGATCTGCCAGGATAAAATTTTCCCTTGATTCAATAACAAAGGTGGCGTTTCGCAAATGATGGATGATCATACTTCCTCCAATACCTGAGTTGATACCCCTTTAGATTACGACACATCGGAACAATTCACCAGTGCGGATCAGAATAAAAAATGCAGCTCGCCTTAACAGGCTAAACAGGACGTTGACCGGTCCTCTCCTTA
>JAKSAX010000196.1 GCA_022361395.1 Desulfobacterales bacterium
CTGAACCTGGCAGGCAACACAGTCTACGCCAACGCCAGAGGCATCTACTGCAGGTCATACAGAAGCACCCTCAACCTTGACGTCACAGACAACCAGGCCTACCAGAACACCAACGGCATTTATATCACCAACGATCACAGCTACACCCTGAACACCCTGGTGGCCGGCAACACTGTTCATGACAATACACAACAGGGCATATACTGCCGGGCTTACAAAGGAACGGTTCACACCGAGATCCGGGGCAACACCGTTTACAGCAACACCGGCCACGGCGTCCAAGTAACAAGGTCATACAGCAGCATACACCCGGTCATCACGCTCAACACCATATACGACAATACAGGCAAGGGGATACAATGCACTGCAAATAATCCGGCAGACATTCTGTTCAACAATATCCACAGCAACCAGGATAACGGTATATACATTAACGACAGCGGCCCCGGTTCCCAGGTAAGTTACAATAATATTAACACCAATTCAGGATCATACGAACTGGAGAACAACAATGCCACCAGTATAGACGCCGGGTTTAACTATTGGGGAGATGCCCTGACTCAGGAAATGGCTGCAGGGTCCAATCCCAAAAACATATCCAGGATCTTTGATATCTATGACGACAGCACAAAAGGAACCGTATATTATTCCCCCTGGATGACATCTGAGGTTACACTGCCGGATACTTCCGTATCAAAGATCACTGCTCCCTTGGACGGAAACGCACAAAAGAGCAGACAGGTTGACATAAAGGGGATTGCCGTATCTCCCAACGGAGTTGATTATGTGGAAGTCAGCCCGGACGGCGGCGTAACATGGTACAGGGCCCAGGGCACCCATACCTGGTCCTATACCCATGAAATGCCCGGCAACGGAACCTACCCCATTCTATCCAGGGTCATTGACAAGGCAAGCAACATAGAATCCCCGGGAACTGGGGTTCAGGTTACTATTGACAGCACACTGCCCACCACGACCGGTTCTTTGGAGGCTGACGAGACATGGACAGGAGACGTCACGCTCACTGGGGATGTCACCGTTCCGGAAGGTATAACACTCACACTATCCCCGGGAACCAAAATACAGTTCCTGGCTTTCAGCGATGACCAGGGCGCTGGGGAGAACACCTCCAGAAGTGAACTCATTGTCAACGGAACACTGGATGCCCAGGGCACCCAGGCCTCACCCATTGTGTTCACCTCGTCATCCGCAACACCGGATAAAGGAGACTGGTACGGCATCCGGGTCAGCAACGCCACGGACAACAACACCCTGACCCTTGATTATTGTACAATAGAGTACTCAACCCTGGGCCTGGACATAAGGGCCACTGCAGATACAGGCATACAGGTGACCCACACCACCATCACCCAAACCCAGGGCAACGGCATCTACCTGTACGGAGAAAACGGGGCCGCCGTCACAGCGGATATCAGCAACAACCAGATCACACACAATGACGGACACGGCGTCTACACCTATATCAGGGGTACATCCACATCACTGGCAGGCACCATTGGCCAGAGCACCCTGGCCCACAACGGCGGATACGGCGCACATGTTCATATCCGTGATTACGCCCAGGCAAACATGGACGTCACCGGCAACACCATCCACAACAACACGGATAACGGCATACATGCCTACGCCCAAGACACCTATACCGTCATCTCCGAACTGAACCTGGCAGGCAACACAGTCTACGCCAACGCCAGAGGCATCTACTGCAGGTCATACAGAAGCACCCTCAACCTTGACGTCACAGACAACCAGGCCTACCAGAACACCAACGGCATTTATATCACCAACGATCACAGC
>JAKSAX010000176.1 GCA_022361395.1 Desulfobacterales bacterium
CCGGCAAACGGGCTGCCGGTATCGTGGCCAATATGCTGTCATTCTCCCGCAAAAGCGCCTCCGGGTTCGTGCCCGAGGATATCTGCCGGTTGCTGGACCAGACCCTGGAGCTGGCGGAAAGCGATTACAACCTGAAAAAGAAGTTTGATTTTAAAAAGATTCGCATTGAAAAACATTACAGCGAAGATCTGCCCGTGATATCCTGCAAGGCCAGTGAGATCCAGCAGGTCTTCTTCAACATCCTTTCCAACGGCGCCCAGGCCATGATGTCCGTGCCTGCCCCCTCTGCCCAGCCCTCATTTTCCATAAAAATCAGGGCCGGAGAAGGCAGGGTGAGGATTGATATCAGCGATACAGGCCCCGGTATTGAACCGGAAATACAGCAGCGGATCTTTGAGCCCTTTTATACCACCAAGCCCCCGGGAAAGGGAACCGGTCTGGGCCTGTACGTCTCCAGGATGATCATTGACAATAACCACCAGGGCAGCCTGTCCATTGATTCCACTCCCGGCAAAGGCACCTGCTTTACCATCATGCTTCCCCTTGAACAGCCTGCCGGAGCCGAGGTTTGATTTTCATTTGCAACGTTTAAAGGAGGAACCAAGTTGATTACAGTAATCACAGAATTCGCAATGTCTCAGCCAATACCCATTGAGGAAGCCCGCAGCATCTTTTTAAACACGGCGCCCAACTATCTGAATGTTCAGGGGCTGCTTCGAAAGACTTACATCTTTTCCGAGGACGGAAAGACACTGGGCGGCGTATATTACTGGAACTCAAAACAGGAGGCTGAGGCAATGTACACAGAAGAGTGGCGTGATTTCGTCCGCGAAAAGTACAATACAGACCCAAAGGTGGCCTATTTTGAAAGCCCGGTGATGGTTGACAATATCACGGAGCAGATCCATTCAGAATAAAACCGGTCCCTTCAGGAGAACGTGAATTAATTTTTGCGCAATCCCTTACAGGAAAGGCTTGACCTGACCATATTTTTCTGTTAACCATACTCCCCCATCATGGTTAACGAAACACATTCCAATAAAATTCAAATACTGAAAAAGCTGTTTCAGTCCGAAGGAGAGATCCTTTCCGGTGTCAGCCTGTCGGAAGAGACCGGGATATCGCGGGTGGCGGTATGGAAACATATCAAAGCACTGAAGGAATACGGAATTTCCATAGAGAGCCGCCCCAGAGGGTATGTCCTTGCAGATCCTGACGACCTGCTTGAACCCTTTTGCTTCAGGGAGGATCTTCAGGACAGGATCTTTCATTTCCAGGAGGTGGAGACCACCATGGATACGGCAAAACAGCTTGCCGGAGAGGGGGCGCCCCACCTGAGCTGCTGCGTGGCCGAGCACCAGACCCGGGGACGGGGGCGGCTGAAACGGAAATGGGTCACATCCAAAGGCGGCCTCTGGTTTACCCTGATCCTGAAACCCGATCTTCCTCCCCCAATGGTCTGGATCTATAATTTTGCAGCATCCCTGACCCTGTCCCGGACGATCAACCGCCTTTTTGACCTGGATTCAAGGGTAAAGTGGCCCAACGACCTTCTCCTGGACGGCAAAAAGCTCACCGGCCTGCTTTCCGAAATGGAAACCCAGGCAGACCTGGTCAAACACCTTTTGATCGGCATCGGTATCAATGTGAACAATGATCCGTCCAAAGAGGCTTTTGAGGCGGTTTCCCTGAAAAACGCATTGGGCCGATCCGTCTCCAGAAGAGGCATTCTCACGGCTTTTCTAGATGATTTCAGTGAACTGACCCGGGACATGGACATTCCGGCACTGATGGCACAATGGAAGAGACAGACATCCACCATCGGCACACGGGTGCGGGTGGAAACCCTTAACCATGTTGTCAGCGGCACAGCACTTGATGTGGATGACAACGGCACACTTATTGTTAAAACCGAAACCGGAGAAAACAGTAAAATTATTTACGGGGACTGTTTTCACACTTAAGAAGCGGGCAATCCCCTGAAAGGAAAAAGACGATGACAAATATAAAATTAACAGTTTATACGGCTCTGTTTGTGGCGCTTATTGCCTGCGGCGCCTTTATCGCCATTCCAATGGTTCCTGTTCCCATTGTCCTGCAGAACATGTTTGTGCTTCTGGCAGGCCTTATCCTGGGGCCGGCCTGGGGACTTGCCTGCATCGGGGTATACCTGCTGATAGGCCTGGCCGGCCTTCCTGTTTTTGCCGGCGGAACAGCCGGGATCGGTAAATTGTTCGGGCCTACCGGGGGGTATCTTCTCGGCTACCTGCCTGCGGTATTTATTACGGCTGCCGTGTCCAGGGGCCTGAAGAAAACCCTGCCGGGGGACCTGACTGCACTGATCGCGGGCTCACTCATTGTTTATGCCGCCGGTGTACCCTGGCTCAAGGCCGTCACCGGCATGTCATGGTCAAAGGCGCTTGCTGCCGGCATGTACCCGTTTCTCATCGGGGACAGCCTAAAGGTGATTGCCGCCGGTTTTATTGCAAAAAAGCTCAGGCCCTTGATGCGGTAAGGCAATGACAGAGTCCTTTCTTGACATTGACGGCATTTCCCACGGGTATTCAGATGGGGAGGGAGGCATATTTGACATCTCCTTCTCCATGGCCAGAGGGGAATTCGTTGTCCTGGCCGGGCGGAACGGATCCGGAAAGACAACGTTTATCCGCCATCTCAACGGCTTGTTAAAACCGGACAAAGGCAGGATCCGGCTCCACGGGAACGATATATTCAAGGATATCATCCGGACCCGGCAGACAGTGGGCATGGTTTTCCAGGATGCAGACACCCAGATTGTGGGGGAAACCATATTTGACGAGGTGGCCTTTGGCCCTGAAAACCTGGGCTGGCCGCGCCGACGCATTGACGAAAAAGTTGCGGAGACACTTAACCGTCTTGATCTTCTCCGGTTCAGGGACAGGCATCCGGCCACCCTGTCCGGCGGGGAAAAACGGCGATTGACCATCGCCGGGATACTGGTCATGGATCCTGAACTCATCGTGTTTGACGAGCCGTTTGCCAATCTTGACTTTCCGGCAACACAGGATCTGATCCGCCAGATCAAAGCCATTCACCGGGAGGGTAAGACCATTCTCATGGCCACCCATGATGTGGACATGGTCATCGAACACGCCGACCGCCTGATGATCATGGCTGAAGGAAAAATAGCGGCCCAGGGGCCTGCAGGAAAACTGGCGCCTGAGTTAGGCCGGTTCGGCCTTAAACCCTGGTGTGCCTGCCGCAAAATTCAGGAGTCCGATCAGTGGCCGGCCTGAATCCCTTTGAATTCAAGCCCGGACAGAGCCTGATTCATATCCTGGATCCCAGGTGTAAATTCTTCCTGATCTGCCTGCTCTCCATCGGTTTTGTTTCAGCAGGCTGGGCAGCCTGCCTGGCCGGAGCCGCTTTAATGCTGGTCGGCCTGCGCCAGATCCGGATAAATCTTCCGGACCTGGTCCGGCAGCTGAAATTCTTCCTTTTTTTTCTGGGAATGATCGTCCTGGCCAGAGGATTCACCACTCCCGGCACCCCGCTGGTCTCCGTATTTGGGCTTTCCGTTACCGGAGAGGGTCTTTTCCAGGGCGCACTGGTGGCCCTGCGATTTTTCCTGGTCATGGTGCTGGGGCTTACATTCTCAGCCACCACCCGGCCGGCTGACATGAAGGCGGCCGTCCAGTGGTTTCTTGCTCCTGTCCCCTTTATACCTGAAAAACGGGTGGGAATCATGATCAGCCTGGCCCTGAGGTTTTTCCCCCTGATTTTTTCCCAGGCCGGAGAAACCCGCCAGGCCATCCGGGCCCGGTGCGGCAGCCGGCAGAAAAACCCCGTAAAACGGATAACCACCATGGCTCTGGCATTACTGACAAAATCCGTTCAATCGGCAGACGGCCTGGCCATGGCCATGGAAGCCAGGTGTTACACCGATACCAGAACCGATCCCGAACTTCGCCCCTGCGGCAGGGAACTTTATGCTGTTGCTGCGGTTTGCGGTGTTTTTCTGGTTCTGATCTTTCTCTAAGCACCGCAAATATCCTCCCCAGATTATTATTTAGTCATCCTTGAATTTTTGGTTGATCCGCCCTATCTTTTGGGATAGAATTACGCATGTTTAACATTCATTACTTTTCGAAATATGACTGAATAATAATACCAACACCCCAAAAAGGAGGAGACATGCCCAAATCAAACGATCCCCTCGGACCGTCCATGTTTGACCTGAGGGGAAAACAATCGGTCAGGGCAACCTTTAAACTGTCCCAGAAAGCCATTGATTCCATCGGGCTTGTGGCCATTCACATGGGGATTAAGCAAAAATCCCTGTTTGACCATATTATCGAAGATTATACCGCCCTTGACGAACTTGCCAGAACCATCCGGGTCCGGCAGTTTAAAAAAATTCCCAGAAAACAGAAAACCTTTGTGCTGAGCCGGAAAACAATAGAGGCATTGACGGCCATCTCGGAAACCTATAATATGCCCCGGGATGCACTGGTGGAGTATTCCATCAAAAAACTGGAATCCGTTATCCAGTCCGAAAAACTCAGACACGATGAACGAAAAAAACTGGCCCGGAAGATGAGTGCCGGATTTGACAACACCCTCTCCCTTTACCGGGAATCGACAGAAATTCTTGGAGCGGACGACCCGTTTTGCCGCAGGCTTGAACGCGTCGTCACCACCATGGAAAAGACACAGCAGGACGTGGATGCGTTCCTGGAAAAAAGCAAAGTACTCGAAGATTTTTAGGAGGAGACATTGATTGATGTTCAGAATCTGACCAAGTATTACAATGACTTTTGCGCTGTTGACGGGATCAGCCTGACCATCCAGCCAGGAGAGATACTCGGTCTGCTTGGTCCGAACGGAGCAGGCAAAACCACTACATTAAGAATGCTCACAGGCTACTATACCCCAAGTGCAGGCACCATCCGGGTCAAAGACCTGGAGATGCCGGAAGAGACCCTGAAGATCAAATCCCTGATCGGCTACCTACCGGAATCCGCCCCCCTTTACCACAATATGCTGGTCTTTGATTATATGGATTATGTGGCCCGTCTCAAAGGGCTTACGGACAAGGCGGCCAAAGAGGAGCGGTTCAGGCAGCTGGTAAAGCTCTGCGGCCTGTCCTCCATCATGCACAAACCCATCGCCACCCTGTCCAAAGGGCTTAAGCAGCGGGTGGGCCTGGCCCATGCCATGATGACAGACCCCGAAATCCTTATCCTGGACGAACCCACCTCAGGCCTGGATCCCAACCAGATCGCCGAAATCCGGGATATTATCCGGGGTATAGGCAAGGAAAAAACAATTATATTCTCCACCCACATCCTCTCCGAGGCTGAGGCCACCTGCGACAGGATCGCTATTATCAACAAGGGGAAAAAGGTGGCTGACGACAGCACGGAAAACCTCAAGCAGAGTGCCCGCCAGACCAGTTTCATCCGGTTAACCGTTGAGGGCGCGGATGAAACAGCTGTGGTGGAACGGCTGAACGGGATGGGCAGCGGCATTCAGGTCTCCCCGGCGCAGACACAGAACCGGTCCGGCCTGTCTTTTGAAATCCGGACCGACGCAAACAAGGATATCCGGCCGGATCTTTACCTGAACATCAAGGAGACAGACTGGATCATCACGGAGCTTGCCAGGGAATCCCAGGCCCTTGAACAGATTTTCCAGGAACTGACCCAGGAGGGCGCATAAGATGACCCAGATCAAAACCATTGCAGTAAAAGAATTTAAGGACTACTTCATCTCCCCCATTGCCTATATCGTGATCTCCCTGTTTCTGATTGTCAGCGGGTGGTTTTTCTTCTCCACTTTTTTTATATACGGCAGGGCGGACCTCCGGGACTTTTTCTCCCTCCTGCCCATGACCTTTTCCTTTTTCATACCGGCCATTACCATGCGCCTCTTTGCCGAGGAGAAAAACGTGGGGTCCTATGAGACCCTGTTAACCATGCCGGTCTCCTTTACCCACATCGCCGTGGGCAAATTCCTGGCAGCAACGGCTTTTACCGCCGCCATGCTGGTTCCCACGCTCAGCTATGCCCTGTTTATCTCTGCCATCGGGGAAGTGGATGCCGGTCCCGTGATCGGCGGTTACCTGGGTGCCGTGCTTCTGGCGGGGGCCTATTGCAGCATGGGGCTGTTTGCCTCAGCCCTGACCAGGAACCAGATCATTGCCTTTATCATCGGCTGTGCCCTCTGTTTCACCCTGACCATTCTCGACCGGATGCTCTTTTTCATCCCCGAACGCCTGGTGCCTGTAATCGAATATATCGGTGCCAATGCCCATTTTTCAAACATCTCCAAAGGGATCATTGATTCACGGGACATTGTCTACTTTGCAAGCGTGGTTTTCATTTTTATATTCTCAACCTACATAGCCATGAAAGAAAAGAATTAAGGAGTGATAATGGGTAAGCTTTTCCTTAAAGAACACTATATTAAATTTGTCTTATACCTTGCAGTGATCGTTCTGGTCAATGTGGTGGGGCTGACCATGTTTTTCCGGACAGACCTCACCAAAAACAGGATGTACTCCCTGTCAGAAGCCAGCAAGACTGCCGTTTCAACGCTGTCCGAACCCCTGAACATCAAGGTGTTTTTCTCCAAAAACCTGCCGGCACCCCATAATAATACGGAAAGATACCTCCGGGATCTGCTCACCGAATATTCCGCCGAGGCCGGAAAGTATTTCAACTTTACCTTTTATAATGTATCCCAGGAGGGTGACATTGCGGCCAAGGCCGACAGGAACAGGGAAATGGCCAGAGATTACGGTATTCAGCCTGTCCAGATCCGGGTCATGGAAAATGATGAGCTGAAATTTAAAAACGCCTTTATGGGACTGGTCATCCTTCACGGAGACCTGATTGAAAAGATACCGGCCATCACCTCAAGCAACGGTCTTGAGTACCAGCTGACCACAGCCATCCAGAAGATGAACAACAAGGTGTCCGCCCTGCTCCGGCAGACAGACAAGATAAAGGTCACCATGTATCTCTCTTCAAAGCTCAACAACATTGCCCCCCTTATCGGGCTGCCCGAGCTGCCCGGCCTTGCCGGTGCCGTTACCCGGACCGTGGAAGACCTGAACAGCAAAAACCTGGGGATTCTTGATTTCAGTCATGAAGATCCGAAGGACAAAGCAGGGCTGGAGTCCATTGCCAAAAAGTACGATCTCATGGCCATGAGCTGGCCCGCGATTGAGGACCAGAACATCCCGGCAGGACTTGGCATTGCAGGCCTTGTGGTAACGTACAGGGATGAAGCCACCGCCCTGCCCCTGATCACTGCGGTTGAGCTGCCCATCATCGGCACAACCTATCAGATGGCGGATCCCCTGGGCCTTGAAGAAGAGCTGACAGCCGTCATGGAGAAGATGATCGGTATCAACAAGGATATCGGATACCTCTCCGATCACGGCACCCCCATCCTGGGGCCTGACAGAATGGCCATGATGCAGGGACGCCCCGGTAACGGGCTTAACGCCTTCAGCCAGCTGCTCGATGCCAGGTACAATGTCAAACAGATCGGCCTTAAAGAGGGCAATATCCCCGAAGGCCTGAACTGCCTGATTATCACCAAACCCACACAGCCCTTTTCAGACTATGAGCTTTTCCAGATCGACCAGGCGCTGATGAAAGGGACCAATATTGCTGTTTTTTCAGATGCCTTTAACGAGCAGGCCCCGCCGGGCGGTATGGGCGGGATGCCCCCAAGCTTTACCCCCATTGATACCGGGCTTGAAAAATTACTGGCCCACTACGGGGTAAAAATTGACCAGGCCTACGTACTGGACAAGAACGCATACAAACACCAGCTGCCCCAATCCCAGGGCGGCGGCGAACAGAAGATCTATTTTGCCCCGATGCTCAAGGAGAGCAGCATCAACAATGACCCAGCCTTCATGAAAAACATCAAGGGGCTGGTGGCCATGCAGATCTCTCCGGTATCCCTTGTGGAAAAAAACATCAACAAGGAAAAGGTGACGGCCACAAGACTGCTCCGGTCTTCAGACGAATCCTGGCTGATGGAAAACAATATCAACCTCAACCCCATGTATATCACCCCGCCTGCAGGCCAGGACGAGCTGGCAGGGTACGACCTGGCATACCTGCTCGAAGGTGAGTTCACCTCCTACTTCAAGGGCAAACCCGTGCCTGAAAAGGAGATGGGGGAACAGGATGTTGACCCGGCACAGGACGCTATCGCTGCGAACGCTGCTGGCGCTGATACAGCCGCGGCTGCCGCACTTAAGGGGGTTACGTCGGAAAACAGGGTAATTGAGACCTCAGCCCCTGTTAAAATCTTTGTCCTGGGCTGTGCCCAGATGCTTCATGACAATATGCTGGATGCAGAGGGCCGGACAACCAATGCCACCTTCCTGCTGAATGCGGTGGATCATCTCAACGGAGAGGATGCCATTGCCCGGATGAGGAGCAAACAGCAGACCTTGAATCCCCTGTCCCAGACCACACCGTTGACCAAAGGTATTTTTAAGGCCTTTAACATTGCGGCTCTGCCTGTCATTGTGGTCCTGTTCGGATTCGGGGTGTGGTTCCGCAGAAACCTGAAAAAGAAAAAAATTGCAGATATGTACAATACAACCGGGAACTAACCATGAAAAAAGAATATCTGATCCTCATTGTCATTATTGCAGGCCTCAGCGCCTACCTTACACTGAAAAAAGACGACCGGGTCCACTATGAACTGCCCGTAATGACCGCCCTGGATACCAAGGCCATTGACAGGGTCGACATTACCCGGGGAGACACGGCGTTAACCCTTTCAAAAGGGGATAAGGGATGGACCGTTACAGAGGAAAAATATCCTGTTGACCAGACTGCCATGGAGAATATCCTCTCTGCGGTCAAAGAGCTGAAACTGTCGGCCCTGGTATCCGAGGCCGGGGATAAAATCCGCTACGAGCTTGATGCGGAGCGCGCCATCCGGGTAAACGCCTGGGCCGGAAACACAGAAAAACGCAGCTTCATCATCGGAAAAACCGCCCCCAGTTTCAACCACACCTTTATCATGCTCAAGGATGACGGTAAAATCTACCAGGCTGACAATAGCTTCAGAAACGATTTTGCCAAAAACGTGGATGATATCAGGGATAAGCTGGTGTTAAGCTTTGAAACGGAAACCATAAAAAAGATCACCCTTGAAAAAGACGGGGTCACCCGGACCCTGGTTCTCAATGCCCCGGCACCATCCGGGGAAGACAAAACGGAAAACCCCGGAGAAGCCAAAGGCGCCTGGCTATATGATGACGGTGCCCCTGCAGACAAAACAGCGGCCGAAGACCTGCTGTCATCCCTGTCTCACCTGGAATGCCAGAGCTATCTGAAACCGGCTGAGGCAAAGGCAATTGAAAAAGAAACAGCCCAATGCAAAATAAGTCTTGAAAACGGCAGCACTCTTAGTTTAAACCTGTTTGAAAAAGCTAAGGGAGAATCCGTGGCCGGATTATCGTCATCAACCCCTTATGCCTTTGCACTGGATTCATATAAGGCAAAAGATATTGTTTCCTATGCAGACAAACTTCTTGGACTTGAAAAGAAAGACGCTGAAGCTGATAAGAAGTGAATAGAGTTTTAAAAATAATTTACCAGCCCTATAAGTGGTTCATTGTCATTCCGTTCATGATACTGAACACCATGATTATGGGGTCCATTTGCGTGGTTGTAGGTTTTATTTTCAGCCAGGATGCGGCGGACATCCTGGCTGTTACCTGGTCCAGACTATCCTGTGCCATCGGCCCTGTGCGGGTTAAGATTCACGGGAAGAAGAATTACAGCCGCTTCAAATCCTATGTGGTGGTGGCCAACCACCAGAGTATGATCGATATTCCAGCCCTCCACGGATTCATCGGCCTGAAAATCAAATGGGTGATGAAACAGGAGTTAAGGAAAATTCCCGTGTTTGGTGCGGCCTGCAATCAATTGGGCTGTATATTTGTGGACCGGTCCAACCATGACGCCGCCCTGAGATCCATAGAGGAAGCCAAAAAAAAATTATCCGGAAAGTCCTCGGTGGTTTTTTTTGCAGAGGGAACCAGAAGCCGCGACGGCCGGGTCATGCCTTTTAAAAAAGGCGCCTTTATGTTTGCCATGGAAACAGGGATTCCCATTTTGCCCGTGACCATTAAAAATTCAATGGCCCTTCTTCCCTCCGACACTGTGGACCTTACCCCGGGTACTGTGGATATCGTTGTGCACCGCCCCATACATGTCAGCCCCTATCATGTGGAAAATATTGACCAGATGATTGAGGGGACCCGCCGGATAATTGCTTCGGCAATCTAAGGGATCGCGTAAGAATCAGTTCACATTCTGCTTACAGAATAACCATTGTTTTAAGGTTTTTTATAAACAGACCAGGTAAAGTTATTTTTGCGCGACCCCTAAGTTTTTTTAAGTTTTTTTTATCTCCGGTTTCTGGTATAGATGGTATAGTATCTGCCGCAGAATGCTTCCAGATTGAAGTCTTTAATCAGCTTATCATTACCTTCATTCGGAAATTATTTCCGGCAATTGCTGTTGGGTGTATTTCAGACACAGGGTTTCCTCTTCGATTCAATCCCGTCATTGTCAACAAAACAAACGGCTGGAGAGTTTATGAGCAACCGTCAAATCATATTTCAAAAAGAATGTATCAGATGCAGTCAGAATACCGACACCTATAAATCGGCATTTTACAGTTCAGGGGACGCGCTCCAGCTGCTTTCACGCGAAAAAACGATTCTGGATGCCAACGCCCCTTTTGCCCGGCTCTCAAAGTATGAGAGACAGGAACTGGTTTCCATGCCCTTTGACACGCTGTTTCCAAACCTGTCAGACCACGAGGAACTGCTGTCTCCCAAGCGGCTCACCCGGGACTGCCCCCTGTTCACCTTTAAAACCCGGCTGCAGACTAAAAACCGCTTGAATATACCGGTTGAAATCGCAGTTTCCCCGGTTCCGGATTCCTGCAGGAACGGCCCGGTCTTCCAGGCCCATATCAGCGATATTTCCAAATCCCGCACAGAGGAGTACGCGACGGACAGCACCTCGGACCGCCTCCGGTCCATAGGCGCCCTTGCCGGCGGCATTGCTCATAATTTTAACAATATCATGACCGGGCTGTACGGAAACATTACCCTGGCCAAAATGGAACTCTCGGAAGAGACAGAGGCCATCGCCCACCTTGAAAAAGCGGAAAACAGCATGGAAGAAGCGGTAAAGCTCACCAGGCAACTGCTCACCTTTGCCAAGGGCGGGGAACCCATAAAAGAGACCTTTGATCCGTCCGAGCTGATCCAGGGCACGGCTGCTTTTAACCTGTCCGGTTCCCCTGTCCGGCTTGATATTGATATTCACGCCCCCCTCTGGAGCATCCATGCGGATAAGGAGCAGATCGGGCAGGTGGTTGCCAATATCGTCACCAACGCGCGGGAGTCCATGAAAAAAGGCGGGGCACTGACCATTGAACTGGAAAATACCACCCTGCTCAAAGACAATCTTTTGACCATTGCCAGGGGCGCCTACCTGAAACTCGTATTCAGGGACAAGGGAGACGGTATCCACCAGACGGACCTGGACAGGATTTTTGACCCCTACTTCACCACAAAGCCCGATGGCAAAGGAATGGGATTATCCATCTGCTACTCCATTGTAAACAAACATAAGGGACACATATCCGTTGTCTCGCAGCTGGGTACCGGCACCGTTGTAACGATCTATCTGCCGGCAGAACCACCGGAAACACCTGAGGAGGTAACCATGACTACAGACAATTCAACCTCTGAAAACAAGGCCAGGATCCTGGTCATGGATGATGAGGAACATATCCGCAGTATCACCCGGAAAATGCTTGAAAAGTTCGGCTACACAGTGGTCCTTACCTCAGACGGAGAAGAAGCTGTTGAGGAGTACGGCAGGGCTGCGGAGCAGGGAAATCCCTACAACCTGGTCATAATGGACCTGACCATTCCGGGAGGCATGGGCGGCAAAGAGGCATCCACCGAGATCCTGGCCATGGATCCTTCAGCCAGGATCGTGGTCTCATCCGGCTACTCTAATGATCCGGTCATGGCAGATTATAAGGCTTACGGCCTCAAGGGAATTATTCCGAAACCCTATCGCCTGACCGAACTGCAGGAGACCATCCGGAACCTGATTGCCTGAGACCTGACAACCGCCGGCGCCCGCACTCCGCAGGGGCGCCACCCTCCTCCCTTTTGCCTCCACCTTACCTCCACCTACCCGCTATCTTCTGTAATTCCGTGCGTCTGCAATAACAGAACCCCCTGTTTTTACTTCCTTTTTATAAAACCCCACCCCATCCCCCCACAATACTTAAACCTTATATCCACTTTCCTCCATGATTCTTACACTTCGATAAAATTCACTATTGACAGTAGTTTCACGCGTTATTTTTTATAATAATTGAATTTTTTTCTTGACTTACAGTCCATTTTTCGTAAAAGTGTGTCGTATGGTGGTGGAAAGTGGATGTAATTTTTTACTGAGGCTTAAGATAAGTGTTTCGATCAAGCTCCTTTCATACAATCGATCCAAAAGGCAGGGTTATCATTCCGGCAAGGTTCCGGAAAGTCCTGGCAGCGGATGATGAGTACGGGGTTGTGATCTCAATCAAGGATGGCTGTATTTATGCCTATACCCACAGCGAATGGAAGAGCCTTGAACAAAAATTCCTTGCAGCTAAAAGTGCTGCCATGGAGAAGTTCAAACGCTTTTTCCTGGGGAATGCCTGCCCGTTGAAATGCGACAAACAGGACAGGATA
>JAKSAX010000175.1 GCA_022361395.1 Desulfobacterales bacterium
CCGCTTAAAGTCAATGCCAGGAAAAAAGAGTTTGATAAGGTGTTTCTGGAAAACATTATTATCCTCACCCAGATCCGGGATATGTTCAGCGATCTTGAGTTCAGCGCCTGCATCGTATCCTGCGGCACCTGTATGGAATCCTTGACGGATTTAGGGGCACAGGAGGTGTTTAACTCAGATATCAGGGATATTTCAGGTTACCTGCTGGCCGCCGGCCTTAAGGTTGAGGCTTCGGCTGATTACCTCTACCATGCCCCCTGTCACGACTCTTTAAAGGACAATGCCGTCTCAATGCTGTCAGACAGCGGAATAGATGCCACGGAAGTCCCCCACTGCTGTTCCGAAGCCGGTACCCTTGCCCTGTCAAGACCCGATATCAGCAATGCCATGCTTGTAAGAAAGCAAGAGGTTATTTCCAGGGTGAACGGCGGGGCGCCCAAGGGCAAAAAGATCCTGACCAACTGCCCCTCCTGTCTTCAGGGGCTTGGCCGGCAGAAGGGGATGCGCCCCGTTCACCTGGCTGAAGAACTGGCTGTTTTAACAGGGGGAAGCGAATGGGTAAGCAAATTGAAAAAGATGATCCGGAACCCGGAAGTGGTGACGTTTTAAGATGAACCTGCTGCTCCTGGACAAGACAGATTTTACAGGGCCTGACAGTGTCAGTATCACCGGCCGGAGATTTATGCATGTCAAAAAGGTGATCAGGGCCAAGGTCGGCACCGGCCTCTCCTGCGGACTGATTAACGGGAAAATGGGAACCGGAAAAGTGACCCACTGGGACAAAAACGGGTTCCGCATGGATGTGGCCCTTGACCGGGAACCGCCGGAGCCCCTTCCCCTGACCCTGGTAATAGCCCTGCCCAGGCCAAAGATGCTCAAGCGGATACTTCAGTCCGCCGCCAGTCTCGGGGTCAAGAAAATTTTCCTGATAAACTCATGGCGCGTGGAAAAGAGTTACTGGCAGAGCGACCTGCTTGACGGGGAAAAGCTGGAACGCCATCTCCGCCTGGGCCTGGAGCAGGCCAAAGATACCATTATGCCGGCCCTGTACCTGGAGCGGTATTTTACCTCTTTTGTCAAAAAGGACCTGACCCGGATGGGTAAAGGGAAAAAATGCATCCTGGCCCATCCAAAGACTTCACAAGCCTGTCCGGTTGGTGTAAGTAAGGAAACCATACTGGTGATCGGACCCGAAGGCGGGTTTATTGATCTGGAGGTGGATACCCTGGCTGAAGCCGGGTTTTCCCCGTTTAACATGGGCCCAAGAATTTTGAGGGTGGAAACCGCTGTCACAGCCTTAATTGCCCGGCTGTTTCCATCTTAGAACCAAGTAAAGGAAAGCTGAAAACACATGGATAAGAAAACCCGTAAAGAAAGAAAAGTCTCCTTTGAAAGCCTTCCCCCGGCAATCAGGGACGGCCTTACCGAAGAAGAAAAAGAGATGTTCCTGAATGCAGACGAATGGCCTGAAGAACTGTTTGCCAAACTGGATGAGTTCATAATAAAAGAGTAGTTTCCCGGTTCCGGAGCAGGCAAATTCCCTCTGCCTGCTCATAAAAAAGGCCCCCTGCCTTATCGCTTTTTTTATAAAAAGCGTGTCGCTTCCCGCCTGATTTCGTACCCGTTCCGAGGTGTCCCGGCAGATAAAGATTTATTGACACGATTATACGAATATGAAACACTAATAGGTACTTATCATCCTGAACAGATATCGCGGTTTTTAAAAAAATATTGGGATTTCAACGCATGGACAGCCTCACAAAGACGTTAAGATCCAACGTGAAAATATTGAAGGCCAGGGCGAGCCGGTCGGCGATTTATGGTGTTGCCATCGCTGTTGCCGCACTTGTGGCTGCAACCTTGCTCTCCTGTTATTTTCATTACGGCGAAATATCTTTAGGCAATATTCTGAAGGTCCAGAAGACAAATGTGACCCTGTGGTTCTTGAACCTTATGCCCTTTGTCTTTGCCTTCTGGGGACAGTATACCACCCATGTGATGGCCTTTGAGGCAAGCACCCTGGTCATGGACCAGACAGAGGACCTGGCAAACCTGACAGTTGCACTGGAATACAAGGTCGCCCATGAAGCCACCCATGACGCTGTTACAGACCTTCCAAACCGCATCCTTCTCCGGGACCGGCTCGAACAATCCCTCCAGGCGGCCATCCGCCATAAAACAATGATCGGGCTCTTGATAATCGACATTGATAATTTCAAGGATATCAATGATACATTGGGGCATTTCAGCGGGGACCGCCTGCTCAAGCAGGTGGTTTCCAGGTTAAAGGGAATGGTCAGGAAATCAGATACCATTGCCAGGGTCGGCCCTGATGAGTTTGCCATTCTTCTGAACATGGTGGAAGGGGCCGACGGCATTATTCTGGTTATCGAAAAGGTCCAGAAATTATTTTTAAAACCCTTTCCCCTTGAAACCCTGAAGCTTGAGGTCCAGGTATCCATAGGCGCGACCATATTTCCTGAGCACGGCAGCGACGTGGACACCATACTCCAGCGGACTGACCTGGCCCTTTACGCAGCCAAAAAAGACAGTAAAAAATACACTATCTATTCTCCTGATCTTGACAACAGGAGCCCCCACCGCCTGACCTTGATGGGAGAGCTGAGGCAGGCCATTGAAAAGAATGAACTACTGCTTCATTTCCAGCCTCAGATTGATTTAAACACCAATGAAATCTCCGGTGTGGAGGCCCTTGTCCGCTGGCAGCATCCGAAACACGGATTTATGCTGCCTGATGAATTTATTCCCATGGCCGAACGCACCGGCTTGATAAAACCCCTGTCGGTCTGGGTATTGAATGAGGCCCTCTGTGCTGCTGAAAAATGGCACAGCCAGAATTTAAAGTTAAGTATAGCCGTCAACATCAGTCCGACTACCTTTCTTGATGCGGAACTGCCGAATATGATTATCGGAATGCTCTCCCTCTATGAGGTTCCTGCCGAGTATATTATTTTTGAGATCACCGAAGGGACCATGATAAAAGATCCTGCCCTGGCCCTTGAAATTATGAAAAGACTGACGGATATGGGGATCAGGATATCCATTGATGATTTCGGTACCGGTTACTCCTCGCTTGCATATCTGAAAAAACTGCCGGCTACCGAGGTGAAAATAGACCGCTCCTTTGTCATGGATATGCTTAACAGTGAGAACGATGCCGTCATTGTCAGGTCCATCATTGATCTCGGCCATAACCTGAGCCTGAATGTCGTGGCCGAAGGGGTGGAAAACCAGGAAACCGTCAATCGCATCAAGAAACAGGGCTGTGACGTGTTCCAGGGCTATCATCTGAGTAAACCCATTAATAATGAAGAATTCCTCACCTGGCTTGCCCGCCAGAAAGAGGAGCAAAAAAGAGACCAGGAGTAACGCTGCTGAAAAAGCGAAAAGGAGTTGCCATGTATCTGCCTGAAAAGTACAAGAATTTCGTAACTGACTATCCTGAAATTTTTAAAGCGTATAAAGAGATGGGAACCCTGGCCAGGGAATCCGGACCTCTGGATGAGAAAACCCAGAATCTGGTAAAACTTGGAATTGCCGTGGGAACAAATTCCAGGGGGGCGGTCATGTCCCATACGAGAAAGGCGCTGGATACGGGGGCCAGCAGGGAAGAAATCAACCATGCCGTGCTCCTCTCCCTGACCACCACCGGATTCCCCAATATGATCGCGGCCATGCACTGGGTCAATGAGGTCCTGGAAAAGGGCGGCGATTAGTTTGACCCCGCGCCTGAGATGCCGGGCCGGTCCGGTGAAAACCGGGCTCCGGCAGCCGGGGAAATCATGAATGCTTCATCGTAACAAAAATGTTACAAGTTTTACATAAATGTTCTTCGTGTTATTACAGCAGGTTAGCTGATCCGTTCTGAAAGCCGATTGACAGGGGCTATACCCTGTGATCTTAATTAACTACTATTTTGTGGTACCTGTCAGGGCGATATCCCGGCAGTCATCCATACAATAATTGTGTCAATCGTAACTTAAGGAGTGTTCATGCCCATTTTCAGTTACCTGGCCTATCCCGAGAAAAACAAGAAAAACCAGCTTATCAACGATCTTTCCTCCCTTGAATTCTGTGAAGTACACATTGCTGACAACGAGGATGTTTTAATCCTCTATACAGATACCCCTGACGAAGAAACCAATAAAGTGCTCCAGGACAGGGTGAAGGCGCTGGATTCACTTCAGTCCCTCTCCATGACATTTGGACATACAGGTTAATGCGAAGATTAACCGTGGTTAATTCAAAGGTGTACCCAATGGTAATCCACCGGTTTACCCGGGTAATCCGAAGGTTTACCCCGGGTAATCCGAAGGTTTACCCCGGGCAATCCAAAGCTTTGCCCGCTGGTGAGTTACAGGTCTATTCCAGAATCAAGAACATTTATATAGATTCCAACAACAATAAGGAGTTTGGTTCATGAGGACAAGCAGAAGAGAGTTTATCAAGACCATGGCCTTGAACAGTGCGGCTGGTGCCGCGGCTGCCATTTTCCCGGGTATTGCTTTTTCCAGCTGGAAGAAGACGGATATGCCTGCCGGATCAATTGAATGGAATAAAACCCCCTGCAGGTTCTGCGGCACCGGCTGCGGCCTGCTGGTGGGGGTGTCCGGTGACAGGGCTGTGGCGGTTAAGGGCGATCCCAACTGCTCCGTGAATAAGGGGCTCTGTTGTGTAAAGGGGTATCACTCCGTCCAGATCCTCTATGGTGAAGACCGGTTTACCACTGCCTATGTCAGAAAAAACGGCAAACTGGTTAAGACCCCGATTTCCGAGGCACTGGACCTGGTTGCCGAGAAGATGAAGTCTTCCGTGGCAAAGACCGGTAAGGATTCCGTGGCTATTTACGGCTCCGGCCAATGGTCCATTCCCGACGGCTATGCCGCATCCAAGCTTTTCAAGGGCTGTATCGGCACCAATAATGTGGAAGCCAATGCCAGGCTCTGTATGGCCAGTGCGGTAACCGGCTGCCTGACCAGTTTCGGCCTTGATGAACCCATGGGCTGTTATGAAGACATTGACAATGCAGACGTATTTGTTACCTGGGGTAACAATATGGCTGAGATGCACCCTGTGCTGTTTTCCAGGATGCTGGCCAACCGCAAATCAAAATCCAATGTCAGCATTATTGATCTGACCACCCGGTCCACCCGGTCCAGCCAGGCCGCAGACAGGTCAATTATCTTCAGGCCCCAGACCGACCTGGCCCTTGCCAACGGCATCTGCCATGAAATCATTAAAAACGACTGGGTCAACTGGGAATTTGTGAACAACCATGTCTCTTTCCATGCAGGCAAAACAGATATCGGGTATGGTACCGAGGATCATTTCAAATTCAAAGATGAGGAAAAAACGGTTGACTTTCAAACATTTAAAACCTTTCTCAAGGATTATACACCGGAAAATGTGGAAAAGGTGTCCGGTGTTCCTGCAGAGGATGTAAAATACCTGGCTGCATTGTTCGGTGATCCGGATAAAAAGGTGACCTCATTCTGGACTATGGGGATGAACCAGCACACCCGGGGCACCTGGATGAACAACCTGGTCTATAATATTCACCTGCTCACAGGAAAGATTTCAACTCCGGGCAACTCTCCCTTTTCCCTTACCGGTCAGCCCTCGGCCTGCGGCACGGTCCGGGAGGTCGGCACCCTGACCCACAAACTGCCCCATGGGGTGGTCATGAAGGAGAAAGCCCGTAAAATGGCAGCCGATATCTGGGGGGTGCCTGTGGGGAATATCGATCCCAAGCCAACCTACCACACCGTGGAAATGTTCCGTGCCCTGGACCGGGGGGATATCAACTTCATGTGGATCCAGGTGACCAATCCCATGGTGACCATTCCCAATCTGAGACGCTACAGGGACGGGGCTAAGAAAGAGGGCAGGTTTATCGTTGTCTCTGAAATTTATCCCACCCCGACCTCTGATGTGGCCGATGTGATCCTGCCTTCAGCCCTCTGGGTTGAACGGGAAGGGTTTTTCGGCAATTCCGAGCGGCGGACCCAGCATAACAACCAGCTTGTTCCAAAGCCGGGGGAGGCCATGTGCAACACCTGGCAGCTGATCCAGGTGGCCAGGCGGTTAGGCTATGAAAAGCAGTTCCCCTGGAGCCAGGATACCTATATCGAAGATATCTGGAATGAATATACACAATTCCATGACACTCCGAAACACCGTATGGCCTCCTACGAGGTGCTAAAGGAAAGATCCGGGGTACAGTGGCCCTTTGTGGACGGCAAGGAGACCAGGTGGCGGTATAATGCCAAATATGACCCGGCCTGTGAAGGCGATTCCTTTGACTTTTACGGTAAGCCCGACCACAAAGCCTGGATCTGGCTGCGCCCGTATGAACCGCCTGCCGAATCCCCGGACCGGGAATACCCCTTCTGGCTGAACACCGGCAGGGTCCTGGAACACTGGCACACAGGCTCCATGACAAGGCGGGTGCCCGTCTTGCATAAGGCGGTACCCGAATCCTATGTGGAGATCAACCCGGAAGATGCCAGCGCGATGGGGGTGGTTAACGGCATGAAGGTCAAAATCATCTCCAGAAGGGGGGAAATGGTAATGAAGGCCGTTATCAACGGCCGGGGCAATCCAACCCCGGGCCAGGTCTTTGTACCCTTCTTTGATGAGAATTATCTGATCAACGAGGTAACCCTGGATGCCTTCTGTCCCATTTCCAAGCAGCCAGACTATAAAAAATGTGCGGTAAGACTGGAGAAAGCCTAATGGAAAACGCCAACAGAAAACCGGCAAAGTTGTTCTTTCTTTTTGCAGGGATCTGTGTCATTGCCATACCATTTATTATTTTCTCAGCCCTTTCCCTGAACTCACAGGAAAGGGAGGGGGCAGCCTCACAGACACAGAACCTTGATTTTGACCACAACGGGTCCGTGGTCTTCAACGCCTATGATGATACCACAGGTATCTATATGGACGGGAACTCAACCGCCAGGACGCTGGATCTCTACTATTCCCTGCGGCAGTATCCGGGATCGCCTCCCTATATTTCCCATGATCTTGCTGATGAGAAAGGGGATGCCTATGAATGCCTCTCCTGTCATGCCCGGGGCGGGTTTACCCAGAGTATGAACCGGTTTGCCCCGGTTACCCCCCATCCCCAGCACACCTATTGTTTTCAGTGCCACGTCAAGCCGCTCACAGAAGATCTGTTTGTTAAAAATGAATGGTACAGTGTGATGCCGCCCAGATTAGGCAGGTCTGCGCTTCCGGGCGGCCCGCCGCCCATTGCCCATGACATTCAGATGCGGGAGAACTGCATTGCCTGCCACGTTGGGCCCGGGGCTGTCACCGTCATCCGGGTGGAGCACCCCATGAGGGGAAACTGCAGGCAATGCCATGTACCGGCCGTTGCAAAGGGAATTTTCAAGCGTGCCCCTCAATCCGAAAAATAACAAGGGAGTATGAAAATGCCACGGATACCAAAACGCCTTTTACCCATACTGCCGTTATTGTTTATCCTTGCCGCTGCCGGGGCTGCATTTTCCAGCAGCCCCGGGGTGATGGAAAAAATAAAACAGGCCAACCAGGTATATGACCGGAAGATTGAGCTGCCCATACCTGTTCCAAAGGACACGGTTAAGGTGCACTTCCCTTACCAGGGCGGAGAGTTTTATACTGAATCCCGGAAGGATAAGATTGAGCGCTATCAGTGCAGTGCCTGCCACAACAATAAAGAGGTCATGGCCAAGAATGCCGCGAAAATTTCCCATGCAGACAAGAAAGTGGTTCACGGGGGTGTGAGCGGCCCTCTGGCCTGCAACACCTGCCACAGCAAATCAAACAGGGATAATTTGAACAGCAGCAAGGATAACCGGATCGATATGGATCA
>JAKSAX010000323.1 GCA_022361395.1 Desulfobacterales bacterium
GCTTGACGGCAAGGCCAGGATCGGAAAGCTGAAAGCCGCCAACCTGAAAATGGAAAACATGGTTGTACATGTCACCGGTAAAAACGGGGTGTTCAACCTGGATCCTTTTTCAGTGGACCTCTACCAGGGAAAGGCCGGGGCCAAGGCCCGGCTGGACGTGCGTAAAAACAGGCCGGCCACAAATGTGAGCATCAATGTCCAGGGCGTCCAGGCCGGTCCCATGATCAAGGATGCGGCTCAAAAAGAGCTGATCGAGGGTGCGCTGGCCGCGGACATAACCCTTGCCATGACCGGGGATACACCTGACCGGATCAGGCAGAGTCTTGGCGGAAAGGGCAATCTGACGTTTCTGGACGGGGCCATTGTGGGGATTGATATTGCCGGAACCGTCAGAGATGCGGTCTCAGGGCTGGGACTCGGTCAAAAAACTGCTGAAAAACCCAGGACGGATTTTGCAGAGCTGAAGATTCCGTTTACGGCGGACAAAGGCCTGGTGAAGGTTCCCGGCGCCAGCCTGGTTTCTCCCCTGCTCCGGCTGGGCACCCGGGGGAAAACCAACCTGGTTAAAGAGGATCTTGACTTCAGGGTGGAACCCAAGTTTGTGGCGACCTTAAAGGGGCAGGGGGATACTGAGGAACGTTCCGGACTCCTGGTTCCCCTTCTGGTCACGGGAACCTATGCCGCACCCAAGATTCGTCCGGACCTCAAGGCTATGATCGGCGGCCAGGTGCCTGACGGCGACAAGATTAAGCAGTTGATTAAAGGCGGCGACAGTGGAAAGTCAACCGAAGAAAAGGCCAAGGATTTGATTAAGGGCCTGTTTAACTGATGTGCGGAGAAAAATAATTATGAGGATTAGAATATCGGCAGTGTTCGTGGCGGCCGCCCTTGTCACCGGCCTGGTGAATTATCCGTTTACCGGCCGTGCCCTGGCCGGAAACTCCTGGCTTGACCAGGGCACCAAGCTGCTGAAGTCCCTGGATGAAGAGACCGTTGAAACCGCCACAGGCCTTACCATGGACGAGGTTGTGGCCGGACTGAAACAGGCCCTGGAAAAGGGGGCCTCTGCCGTGGTCGGCCAGTTGAGCGCCACAAACGGGTTTAACACGGACAAAAATGTTCACATTCCCCTGCCTGAAAATCTGTCCATGGTCAAATCTTTACTGGACAATGCCGGGCTGGGCGCCTATACAGATGATGTGGAGCTTAAGCTGAACCGGGCGGCCGAAGCAGCCGTTCCCAAGACCAAGGCCCTTTTTCTGGATGCCATTTCCCAGATGAAATTCGAAGATGCCAAGGCCATCCTGAACGGGGCAGATGATGCGGCCACAAGCTATTTTAAGGAAAAGATGTCTCCGGGCCTGGCCGCTGCCATGGCCCCGGTGATCGACCAGACCCTGGACCAGGTCGGGGCGGTTCAGGCCTATGACGCCATGATGGGGCAGTATAAAACCCTGCCCTTTGTGCCTGATGTCAAAGGGGATCTCTCATCCTATGCCGTGGAAAAGGCCATGGACGGCATCTTTTATTACCTGGCACAGGAGGAAAAAGCCATCCGGGAGAATCCGGCAAAAAGGACCACGGAACTGCTGCAAAAGGTGTTTAACTGATCTGAAATTTGATTTTTAAAGGAAACTGCTGATGGTGGAACTGAGATTTCTGGGGGCAGCCGGTGAAGTCACCGGCTCCATGCATGTGGTGGACACGGGAGAGGATAAGATTTTGCTGGACTGCGGCATGTTCCAGGGCCGCAGAAAAGAGGCCGGGGAAAAAAACCGGACCTTTCCCGTTGACCGGTCTGAGATTACCTCCATGGTGCTTTCCCATGCCCACATTGATCATTCCGGCAGGATTCCCATGCTTACACGCAACGGGTTTTCCGGCAGGATCGTAACCACCCGGCCCACCCGCGCCGCACTTGACTATATGCTGCTGGACTCCGGTCACATCCAGGAGTCGGATTCCCATTACCTGAACTATAAGTCCCTGCGGGCCTTCCTGTATGAAATGGAGCGGTCCAAGGGGGGGCAGCAGATTTCAGGCAAAGAAAAGTCAGCAATCAAAAAACTGCTGAAAAAGAGCCCCTATGAACTGGATGTGGATACCATTGCGAGCCTTCAGAAAGAGCACGGCCTGGAGGTGGTCACCCCCCTGTATACCCAGGAAGAGGCCAGGCAGTCCCTGGGCTATATTGACGGGTATCCCTTCGGCACCCCCGTAACCATCGGCAAAGATGTTACGGTCAAGTTTTATGTGGCCGGCCATATCCTGGGATCGGCCTTTTCACTGATTACCGTCAAGCGGCCTGAACAGACCTTCCGGATACTCTATACCGGGGATGTGGGCCGGTTTGACAAACCCATCCTCAGGGACCCCACCCTGGTGTTTGACGAAGAGGACAGGGATATAGACCTTCTGATCACGGAAAGCACCTATGGAGACCGGGAGCATGCCCCGGTTGAGGACCTGGGAGACAGCCTGAAAGAGGTGCTGACCCGGACTGTTGAACGGGGCGGATCCCTGATCATCCCCTCCTTTGCCTACGGCCGGACCCAGGAAATTATCTATATCCTCCATGAACTGTACGAGTCAGGAACAGTGCCCCGGGTTCCCGTCTATGTTGACAGCCCCCTGGCTTCCAATATCACCACGGTATTTGGAGAGCATCCGGAGTCCTATGACAGGGAAACCCATGAAGCCTTCCTTGAAAAGGGGCTGAACCCCTTTTATTTTGACAAGATCAAATTTGTGGCCAGCGTGGAAGAATCAATGAAGCTGACCCGGGATGAGGTCCCCCATGTGGTGATTTCCGCCTCCGGTATGTGTGAGGCCGGCCGGATCCTTCATCATTTGCGGTATAAAATTCATGATCCGAAAAACACTGTTCTTCTTGTGGGGTATATGGCCCAGCACACCCTGGGCAGGCGTCTTGAGGAGATGGGGCTGGGCCATGACAACGGGGATGCACCGGCTGATGCGCCCGAGGTGAAAATCCTGGGCAAGGCCTATCCCCTGAAGGCCCGGGTGGAAAAAATCGGCGGGTTCAGTGCCCACGGGGACCGTCATGAACTCATGCGGATTATCACCCGGTCCAATCTGAATGTTAAAAACATCGGTATCGTCCACGGGGAGGCTGACCAGAGCGAGACCTTTGCAAAGCGGCTGACGGAAAAGGGATACAATACCTTTATTCCCGGGCCGGGAGACCGGTTCAGGTTATAAACATGTGTCCTGACAAAGTTTTTTATTCCTAATATTATTCATGTGTTGCATTTTGATTGTCCTGCCTTATAATTATGGGTAACACACCTGGCCGGTCACGGCCAGATCTGATGGACCCTAAACTTGCGATCCTGTTTCGGGTCGCCGGAGGTAATCATATGGCAAAGTCAGTAAGCATAGAAGCCAAGGCCTGTTGTACCCGGGAAAAAGAGCGGCTGGTTGAAGAGCTGCGCTGTTGTGATTATGAAACCACAAGCATTGAAGAGCGGCATGAATGTTATCGCTGGGCAGCCAAAAAAAGCGGACAGCGAGCAAAAAAATGCCTGATTACATGATAGTGATTTAAACAAGAAAGAACCGGAAAGGCCCGGATTCCCGGGCCTTTTTTTATCGGTTTGCATAAAGGAGAACACCCATGGCATTTGAACTGGAGTGCGAAAAGGCCTGTGTCGTGGATTTAAACATGTTAAATACCCACAATGAAAAGGGCTGTGAAGCCTGTAACCGTAAATTCAACCTGGGGGATACCGTTGTCATGGCCTGCGGGTCGTGGGATGACGGCTGTCCAAGGCTCATTCATGAGCGGGAGGCTGTTTTCGACCCGGCCACCCGGTCCTGGTATGAGCGGCGGTATTTCAGCTCCCTCAAACATTAGACCATACCGGGACTCATTCCCGGACAATGCCCATGCCCGGGCCGCGGGGATTCAGTGACAGCCCTCTGCCCACGGTATCTTCAAGTTCAAAGGGGAAGATGAGTTCCCTGACCAGGGGCTGGGCGGCAAAAAACTGTGTGGCAAAGGCGCCCAGGATTTTTGAATAAAACTTGCCGGCCCTGCCGTCCTCAGCCTCTTCGGTGAGGTCTATTAAAAATCTGACCCGCGCCGTTGCTGTTTCCGGATCAATATCCGCTGCCATGAACGGGGGAGACGGCCGGGGGCCGGGGCAGCTGATCCTGGAAAATCCGCAGGCGGAAAATTCAGCCAGATAGGTATCCAGTTCGTCTTCTTTCAGTGTCTCCTGCCTCTGGTTCAGGCATTCTCCCCGGGCAATAATGAAGTTCAGGTTTTTTTCCTTAATATAGGCTTTCACGGCCCGGGCCAGTGTCTGGTCGCCCAGGCGGGCAGTGTTGATGTCTTCAAGTTTCCACATAGTCTGTTTCTTAATCGTTGTAGGTGGTTTGGATGGATTCAAAGGCCGGCTCCAAATCCTGAATGGCCTTGAATATATTGGGATCCAGATGGGATCCGGCACTTTTTTTCAATGCCTGCCAGGCCGTGTCCGCAGGGTAGGCAGGTTTGTATGGCCGTTCTGACCGCAGGGCATCGTATACATCTGCAAAGGCCACAATCCGTCCGGCCAGGGGGATATCCTCCCCTTTCAACCCATTGGGATATCCTTTGCCGTCCCAGCGTTCATGGTGGGACATGGCAATGGTGGCCGCGTATTGCCGCACCTCATCTTTCATCAGGATTTCAGGCGGCCCGTCTGTCTTAAAGGCATAAAAGGCCTCCATTCCCTTTGGCTGTTCCAGGAGGATGTCTGCGCCGATCTGGCAGTGCTGTTTCATGATGGCCCGTTCTCCGGGGGACAGCCGTCCCTGTTTCAGGAGAATGCCGTCTGGAATCCCTATTTTCCCCAGGTCATGGAGAGGAGCGGTCAGGAATATCAACTCCACCTCTCCCGGCGGGAGGTTCAGGGCTTCGGCAATCATACGGCTGAAATGGCTGACCCGGACCACATGATTCCCGGTTTCCTCATCCCTCCTTTCCCCGGCCTTGGCCAGCCGCCATACCAGGTCGTGGTGGAGGAATTCCAACTCCAAGGTTCTCTCCCTGACCTTGGTTTCCAGGGTCATGTTCTGGCGGAGGATCTCATCCTGATAGGATTTCAGCCGCAGGGCCGAAGTAATCCTGGCCACAAGATCTTCAGGATCAATGGGTTTGTTCAGCAGGTCGGTTGCCCCTGAATCCAGGGCCTTGCGCTTGAGTTCCCGGTCATCATCCCCGGTAAGGATAATAACGGGGATGGCCATGGTATACTCGGTTTTCTGGAGATAGGCCAGAAGGTCGAATCCGGATTTTTCAGGCATGCGCAGGTCTGTGATGATCACGTCAAAGGGATGGATCCGGGTCAGGGCAACGGCCTCGTCCACCCCGCCTGCAAAGAACAGCCGCCACTCATCCTGTTTGTGGTGAAGCATCCGCTCCACCCCTTTCAGGTAATAGTGTTCATCATCCACAAAAAGCAATTGGTTCATGATATCGTCTGTCCCGGAGATCCGGTTGGCTGAAAATGACCTTATTCTGTCATGGTTTTGGACCATTATCAATAAAATTATACCCGGTGCCAGGGGACACTGACGGTATTGGAAAGCCCTGCAGCCAAATAGATCCCTGCCATTTCCGGCAACCGCGGCAACCCTGATTTTATTTGCATCTGTAACCGGCCTTATTGCTAATAAGCAGCTATCAGGGTGGTTCTGTTCCTTGATTCATAATCCGGATATACTCAACATATGAATATAAGCGGTTCCGTTTACGACCGGAAACCTCTTTAACGACACCGAGTTTTTCTAACTCACGCAGGCAAGCGTTTACTGTAGCCGCAGAAAGTTGTGTTTGTTTCTGTATCCAGTTTGGTGAGGCTATTGGACACTCAAGCATTGCTTTGTGAATGAGATGGACTGAACCTGATATGCGTTTTAACCCATTAATGCTCAGACCATCTTTATTTGATAAGCTCATCAACTGCTGGGCTGTTTCAACGGCCTGTGTTGCCGTATAGATAACGGCATCTGCAAAAAAATCGAGCCAGGCCTCCCAGTCTCCTGTCAGCCGGACTTCATTGAGAAGTTCATAATAACGTTTTCGATGTGTTTTAAAAAACAGGCTGAGGTACAGCATTGGTTCTTTGAGAACTTTTTCTGAGCACAGCAGCAGTGTGATTATCAGGCGTCCGAGACGACCATTACCATCCAAAAACGGGTGTATGGTTTCGAACTGGACATGTGCCAATGCTGCCTTGACCAATACAGGGGTCTTTTCCGGCCGGTCATGTATAAAAAGTTCCAGTTTTCCCATACACTCCCGAAGATAGTCCGGTGGTGGCGGTACAAATGCGGCATTACCAGGCCGGCTTCCACCAATCCAGTTTTGGGTTCTTCTGAACTTTCCGGGATCACATTCCCTGCCGCGACCTTTCGATAACAGTACACTGTGAATCTCTTTCATTAACCTGAGGGAAAGGGGGAAATTTTCACTAAGCCGTTTAAGGCCGTGATTGAGAGCGGCAACATAATTACTGACCTCTTGTACATCACTCAAAGGAACTCCCGGTTGATGCTTAAATTCAAATAAAAGCAAGTCTGAGAGGGATGATTGCGTCCCTTCGATCATGGAAGAGAGAACCGCTTCCTTTCGAACATACATATACAGAAAAAGCGATGTGTCAGGCAGCAGAACTGAAACACTGTCAAGACGGCCAAGGGCCAACAGGGCCTGATCAAATTTTTCTCTGAGATCAGCCGACCACTCTATCGGGGGGGCCGGAGGTAAAGGCGCGGGTACAAATGCCTGAGCCTTTTCCCCAACATTTGAGATGGTAATATAACGGCCTTGTAGGTTTCTGTTCATTCTTTTATTTTAAGTTTTGAAATAGCGACCATTCTTATTTTAGATTAAGCTTAAATCTAAAATAAGAGACGCTGTTGATATTGTCAAGGCTGGTTGCGATAATGGGAGCGATCAAAAAATTATTGGTAACTACTATTGCTCAGAGCCATGGGAATGAATCGAATCCCATTAACACATTGTTCAGTATTCTCTGGTTTGAAATTTAACTTCCTGTACGCATTTACAGAATTAATAGAGGCATTTACCGTGATCCTCTTGGTATTTGCGCCATGGCTTCTGCACTGATCCAAAGCCGCCCGTAACAGTTCTCTTCCCACTCCCTTTCGCTGGTAATGTGAAGAAACAAAAAAGAGGGCAACATGGCTATATCCCCTCACCATTATGATACCTATAATTTTCGAACCGGCTTGTGCCATAATGCCAAAATGATCACTCGCCAGATGGTCAATGATTGTATCTGGCTGGATGTATTTTAAAAATTCTTCAACACCCTCTTGTGAGAATCCTGGTGCTACAAATTGACTGAACACCTCTGTTATAAAAGTGAAGACGTTGTATGCATCATCTTGTTCTATTTGCCCGTATCCAATTGAAGTTTCCATAATGGCATTGTATCTCTCAATGACTGCGGGTATGAATAATATCCAGGGCTATTGCTTTTTCATCTCTTGAATCACATATCAATTTTTTCAAAAATCATGATTACAAGAACCATAATAACCGGAGACTATCATTATCCCTTAAAAAATTCCAAGGGGGAACTTTGTAATTTTTGATTAAGGCTGTGCGTTCCTTTCCATTAACTTTGTTTGCAGCCGGGCAACATCCTGTCTCAAACCACGGTAGCCAGGCAGCGGCGGGGTGAGGGGGGGACGGTGCGTGAAATTTCCGGGGCGTCACGGACTGAAAGAACCGGAAATTTCCGCTTCGGAAGCAGTCAGGACGACTGCTGGAGATTACCGGAATCCCCTCACCCTGCCTCTGCCGGGTAATTGGCGACGCCTCCTGACGGTTGGGCCGTTCACAGGGAGCATCATCTTATCCCACGCCGAATTCCGAGGGCTTGAGCCGGGTAAGGTAATCCACCAGTGCCTTGTTTTTTTCAAATTCCAGCTTTTCCTTTTTAATGTAAATATTGAAATGGTCCGCACCGGGTTTGATGCCGGGAAAGGGGTCCACGAGTACCTTTTCTTCCAGTTCCCTGATAACGGTGTACTTGGGAACGAAGCCGATGCCAAGGCCTGATATGGCGCCGTTGATGATACCGCGGATATGGTTTATCTGGACCACGTTTTTCAGGCAGGACTGTTTGTCCCCGGGAATGGCGGTGAGAAAATTTCGCCACCAGGCAAGCTGTTTGTCGTTGGACAGGATATTGATCCGTTCCAGGTCTTCAAGGGCGTATATTTCCCTGGAGCGGATAAAGTCCGGGGAGGCAATGGTGACGTATTGCTCCTGGAAGAGGTAGATGGTGGCAAGGTTGGGCAGGGAATGGGGGATGCAGTCGATGACCAGGTCCACTTCATCCCTTGCCAGCGGGGTTTCCAGGTGATGGGAAAAGTAGAAGTCCAGGTGGATTTCCGGGTGGGCATCCAGGAAGGAACGGATATGGTTGACCAGGATGCTGGTGCCGAACTCTACTGTGGAGCCGAGCCTGATCCTGACCCGGGCCTCATGCCGGTACCGGGAGATTTCCTGGTCTGCCTTTTCGATTTCGTAGAAAATTTTTTCACAGGAGCGGTAAAGGGCATGGCCTGCCGGGGTCAGTTCCAGGACCTTTCCCCTGCGGCTTATCAGAGGGGTGTCAATCGAGGTCTCCAGCTTTTTGATGGCATGGCTGACAGCGGACTGGGTGACAAACAGCAGTTCCGCGGCCTGGGTGAAGTTCTTGACCTTGGCCAGGGTAAAAAATGTTTTGAGGTGGTAGAGATCCATAGCTCACTCAATATGAGTTTAATTCATACTAAACATAAATATTATGAATTTTACTTTAACAGTGGCGTGGCTATATTACAAGGAGAATCAATTTTTACTCACATGTTTAAGGAGACAATGTCATGACAGGTTTGGATCAGGCAAGCATCTCGGCAATTCTGGACACCCTTGGAATAAAACCGGTAAACCCCGGCGCCACCTCAGGCAGCAGTAAGGGATGGATTGAAACATCAGGTCCGGAACTAACCAGTTTCTCTCCCATTAACGGCGAACCCATTGCAAAAATTATGATGGCGGACCGTGAGGCCTATGAAACCATTATGAACCGGGCCCAGGAGGCGTTTAAAACCTTTCGCATGATGCCGGCCCCGAAGCGGGGCGAAATGGTCCGGGAAATCGGTAATGCCCTGCGGGAAAACAAGGAGGCCCTGGGCGCCCTGGTGTCCCTGGAGGCCGGAAAGATACGGGCCGAGGGCCTGGGCGAAGTGCAGGAGATGATTGATATTGCTGATTTTGCGGTTGGGTTGAGCCGTCAGCTTTACGGGCTGACCATGCATTCCGAACGGCCCATGCACCGGATGTACGAGCAGTGGCATCCCCTTGGCATTGTGGGCATTATCACGGCGTTTAATTTCCCGGCTGCGGTATGGTCCTGGAATGCACTGCTTGCCGGGGTCTGCGGTGATGCCAATCTCTTTAAGCCCAGCTCCAAAACCCCACTGACTGCCATAGCCATCCAGAATATCATCGCACCTGTGGTGGACCGCTACGGGGCGGACGGTATATTTAATATGGTTATCGGGTCCAGAACAGATGTGGGCGAGCCTATGCTCCATGATCCGCGCATCCCCTTGATCTCCGCCACAGGCAGCACTGCCATGGGCAAACATGTGGGTGAGGTGGTCGGCGGCCGGTTGGGCCGGACCCTGCTGGAACTGGGGGGGAACAACGCCATCATTGTGACCGAAGATGCCGATATGGACATGGCCGTCCGGGCCACTCTGTTCGGGGCGGTTGGAACGGCAGGCCAGCGCTGCACCTCCACACGGCGGATCATTATCCAGTCCGGAGTTAAGGATATGTTTGTCAGCCGCCTGATCTCCGCCTATAAACAGGTAAGTATCGGCAATCCCCTGGATGACGCCACCCTCATGGGGCCCCTGATTGACGAGCAGGCCGCAGTTACCATGGACAAGGCCCTTGAGGCGGCGGTTGCCCAGGGCGGTGAGGTTCTTTACGGGGGCGGCAGGAAGACAATTGACGGCCTTGAGAACGGCAGCTATGTGGTGCCGGCCGTTGTTTCCGCCCGCAATGAGTTCCCCATTGTCCAGGAGGAAACCTTTGCCCCCATTCTCTATATTCTTGAGTACGATACCTTTGACCAGGCCCTGGAGATCCATAACAACGTTCCCCAGGGGTTGTCCTCTGCCGTGTTTACAAACTCCATGCAATACCAGGAAGGCTTTCTCTCCCACAAGGGATCGGACTGCGGTATTGCCAATGTGAATATCGGTACCTCGGGTGCCGAGATCGGCGGGGCCTTCGGCGGTGAAAAGGAGACCGGCGGCGGCCGGGAATCCGGTTCAGATGCCTGGAAAATCTATATGAGACGCCAGACCAACACCATTAACTGGGGCAGGGACCTTCCCCTGGCCCAGGGAATTGAGTTTAATATCAGCGAGTAAACCAGTGAGGATTAAAATGACGAACAGTGTATTTACATTACCGGCCCCGTATAACGAACCCGTGAAAAACTTTGCCCCGGGCAGCCCTGAGCGGACACAGCTCAAGGCGGAACTTGAACGCCAGATGGGTGAAACGGTCGAGGTACCGGTTGTCATAAACGGCACGGCCGTCCATACGGGCAATGTTCATAATATTGTCTGTCCCCATGACCACGGCCATGTGCTCGGGTCTTTCCACAAGGCCGGCGATGATGAGATAAACGCGGCTGTTGAGGCTGCCATGGCAGCCAAACCGGCCTGGGAGGCCATGGATTGGCAGGAGCGGGCTGCAATCTTTCTCAAAGCCGCAGACCTGATTGCCCGGAAATATACCCATAAGCTCAACGCAGCCACCATGCTGGGGCAGTCCAAGAACGCCTTTCAGGCGGAAATCGACAGTACCTGCGAACTGGCGGATTTCCTGCGGTTCAACGTTAAATTCATGGAGGAGATTTATTCGGTTCAGCCCGCATCGGACCAGGGGATATGGAACAGGACCGAATACAGGCCCCTGGAAGGCTTTGTCTTCGCACTGAGCCCCTTTAACTTCACAGCCATTGCCGGAAACCTTTGCACGGCGCCTGCCATGATGGGCAATACAATTGTATGGAAGCCCGCTTCCACGGCAGTGCTGTCCGGTTATTTCATCATGGAGATCTTCAGGGAAGCAGGGCTGCCCGACGGGGTGATCAATTTTATTCCGGGCAGGGGCTCCAGGATCGGCAACATTCTCCTTGGACACAGGGATCTGGCCGGTATCCACTTTACCGGGTCCACCGGTGTTTTCCAGAACCTGTGGCAGAAGACCGGGGAAAACATAGATAATTATAAATCCTATCCCAGAATCGTCGGGGAGACCGGCGGCAAGGATTATATCTTTGTCCATCCGTCCGCCAATGTGGACCAGGTGGTCACAGCGGCTGTCCGCGGCGCCTTTGAGTACCAGGGGCAGAAGTGCTCTGCCTGTTCCAGGCTCTACCTGCCTGAGTCTCTCTGGCCTGAGGTGGAAGATAAGCTAAAGGCCCAGATAGAGAGTATCCGGATGGGACCGGTGACCGGGTTTGAGAATTTTGTCAATGCCGTGATCGACGAACGGGCATTTGACACCATAGACGGGTTCATATCCAGGGCAGAACAGGCTGAGGACGCTGAGGTGATCATCGGCGGGGACCGGGATAAATCCAGGGGGTATTTTATCCGCCCCACGGTTATCCTTGCCAAGGATCCCGGGTATGAAACCATGGCTGAGGAGATCTTCGGCCCGGTACTCACCCTCTATGTCTATGCAGACGAGGCTCTGGAGGAAACCCTGGATCTCCTGGACAACACCAGCACCTATGCCCTGACAGGGGCTATTTTCGCCCGGGACCGCGGGATCGTAAATACCCTGATGGCACGGCTCACCCACACCGCCGGCAATTTTTATATCAATGACAAACCCACAGGGGCTGTGGTGGGTCAACAGCCCTTTGGCGGCTCCCGTAAAAGCGGCACCAATGACAAGGCCGGCAGCCAGCTGAATCTCATGCGGTGGACCTCGCCCAGGACCATCAAGGAAACCTTTGTGCCGCCCGAGGATTACCGCTATCCCTTTATGGGAAGTGATCTGTAATTAAGGCGGCGCCGGCACCATAAACCACTGGTCACCCCTCTCCCGGAATAGACGGAATGCCTTAATATTACTTGTCTTTTGACAGTTTCGGTATTATCATTTCGTATATTGATTTCCAGCAAAAGGGGTGACTGTGGCCAACCTGAAGCAGAAATTATCCCCGCGGGTTTTACAGGACCTGAAAAAACGGTCATTCGCGGGGATATTTATTTATACTGTTGCACTTTGCGTGGTGGTGTTCGCAGACGGCTACTACTTCCGCCATCCTGTTTTTTCAAACCGGTTTATCGCATTGATTACAGGGATATGCCTTTTCCGGCTTATCCACCGTCTTGTCGAACCCCGGGTGCCGTCCCGGCTGGAAACGGTGAATACCATAGTGTTCCTGGCCGGACTTGTTCTTACCGCCCTGATCTGGGGGATCTGGTCCGCAGCCTTCATGGCTCAGCCTGGGGAGATGAATATCCAGCTGCTCATGGTGATCTGCACCATCGGTATCTGTTCAGGGGGGTGTGCCGCCTACAGTCCCAGCCTGCCGCTGTCCCTGGCCTTTAATTTTTCCATTCTCTGGCCCGGGATTTTTATTTTTTTCCGGATTGAAAATCCCCCCCTGGCCATCCTGTTCACCATATTTTCCGCTTATATGGCCCTCATGTCCATCCGGATGAATACGGAATACCGGACAGCCCTGGAAAATGAGGCCCTGCTGAAGGAGAAAACAAAGGATCTTGAAAAATTGTCCAACATGGACGGGCTTACCGGATTATACAACCGCCGGTATTTTGATATGGCCTTTGAGGTCGGCTGGCAGACCGCTGCCCGGAACAAAACCCGGCTGGCCCTGATTATCTGCGATATTGATTATTTCAAACGGGTAAACGACGAATTCGGCCATCTTGCCGGCGATGAATACTTAAGAACCATTGCCCGCAACCTGAACCGGATATTCAAGCGCCAGACCGATATAGTGGCAAGATTCGGGGGGGAGGAATTCGTTATCCTTGTTTCCAATGCCCGGAAGGGCAGGAGTGCCTATCTGGCAGAGACCTTCAGACAGCAAATGAGCGACACCCGCCTTCAGTTTGAGTCCCATACCATCAGGGCCACGGTGAGTTTAGGCCTGGCAGAAATGATACCCGGTTCCGGCCAGGACCGCGGCATCCTTATTGCCAGGGCCGATGCCATGCTTTATGAGGCAAAAAACAAGGGACGGAACCGGGTGGTGGTGTATCAATCTTAGGGATTGCGCAATCCCTTCACCTATTTGTTTTTTGCAATCACCCATACGGCATGGACGATACCGGGGATAAAGCCCAGAAGAGTAAGAAGAATATTCAGCCAGAAGTGTTTTCCCAGTCCCACCTGGAGAAATACCCCCAGGGGAGGAAGAAAAATCGCAACAATAATTTTCACAAGTTCCATGTCTGCTCCTTTGGGTTCCTGATTTGTATCCTTTCCAGTTATACGCCTGTTTTTAAAGAAAACCCATAAATAAATTGGACAAATCCGTGGGATGCCATTACTGTGTACCCCAGGTTTGTGAATGCATATCCTGACAGGGGTATATTTTAAAATTACCGGGGCAGATGATCCCGGATATCAGATCCGGCCGTTCCGGGGTCTGGAAGGAAAACAACTATGACAGAAGCAATTAAATCAGGGGATACCATTGCCGTGGATTATACGGGTAAACTGGAAAACGGAGAGGTCTTTGACACCTCAGAGGGCAAAACCCCCCTGGTATTTACCGTTGGCTCGGGAATGCTGATCAAGGGGTTTGATGAAGCCGTGATCGATATGAAAAAAGGGGAGTCCAAAACCGTTACCATTCCGCCTGAAATGGGATACGGCGTCAGAAATGAAGATGCCATCGTGGATGTACCGAAGATGCATATCCCCGATGAAATCCCCCTCACAGTCGGACTGGAACTCCAGCTTCAGGACCCCAACGGCAATCCTGTACCTGCCACGGTGGCCGAAATAACCGATGAGGTGGTTAAAATGGATGTTAACCATTTTCTGGCCGGTGAAACCCTGGTTTTTGATATTACCATTGCCGACACCGGACTGACGCCCCCGGCCCATGACTGCGGCTGCGGATGCGGTACAGAACCCCAGGACTGCGGCTCCGGATGTGGCGGCGGCTGCGATCATTAAAATATAGATCAGGGTATTGCGCCCGGATCAGGTCATCAGTCAAAAGCCCGGTGTATTGCGCACCGGGCTTTTTCGTAATTTCCGGGAATAAAAATCAGGTTGTTTCCGGGGCTGTTTTATAGTTTCCCATGCCCTTATGGGCATCCTTAAAGGCATCCCACTCTGCCTTGTTCAACTGGCCGTCCCCATCTTTGTCCAGCATCTTAAAACCCGCCTCCCGGGTTCTCGGGAAAACAGCCTTGAACTCTTCAAAGCTCACGGCACCGTCATTCCCGGTGTCCAGGTCTTCAAAGTTTATGGCTGATATTCTTCCCATTTTATGGGGATTGTACTCTCCATGTGCTTTTCCGCAGTCTGCATACACGGGGGCCGCCCCAAGGAAAAATGCCGCTGTGACCAGAATGACATTAAAGACTCTCATTGAATTGCTCCATTATTTTGGTGGTTGGTGTTGTGTTGACATCTGCCGGTGAGATATTGCAAACCAGGTGCCAGACAATTGAAAATCGTTAATATTCTCTTGAATCAAGCTGTTGGACGGGCGGATAATGCAGGGCGGCTGTCTCAATGGGGTGTCGGTGAGACAATGATGCTGATAATGAATGTGTCAAATCTGTCTCAGGATAAGTAAAAAGCCGGTGCTGCGAACATGCCGCAACACCGGCCTGGCGATTGATACAGGGCTCCCGGTCGGAATAATTTTGAACAAGCTTAATTCGACCGTCTAAGTGAAGTTATTTTTGCGTGATCCTTAAATCGTTTTCTGGAGGACCTGTGCCCGGTCAAATTTCTCCAGGGTTGCTTCCGAGGGTTTCTCAGTGAACAGGCTGACCACGACAATGGCGGCAAAGGCCAGGAAGAAGCCGGGCAGCAGTTCGTAAAAATACTCCCCTTCAATCTTGATATGGTTTTTCACAATGAAGATGGTGGCCGCACCGACGATCATGCCTGCCAGGGCTCCATATTTGGTTACCCCTCTCCAGGTAAGGGACAGGATGACCAGGGGACCGAAGGCTGCACCGAATCCGCCCCAGGCATAGCCCACCATGGAGAGGATGCTGCCGGCGTCATTGGAGGCAATGACAAAAGCCACCAGGGCAAACCCCACAACACCGAAGCGGCTGACCCATGCCTTGGTTTTGTCATCGTATTTTTCGAAAAAAGGCAGGTCTTCAGTAAGGGAAGAGGTCAGCACCAACAACTGGGAATCAGCCGTGGACATTACCGCAGCCATAACCGCGGCCAGGACAAATCCGCCGAAAAGCGGATGAAACAGGGCCGTGGTAAGGGCCAGGAATATTCTTTCCTTGTTGCCGTCCGGTCCCGCAACCCCCGGCAGGGGATGAAGCTCATTATAGCCGATGCCGATGATGCCGATGACCGTGGCCAGGATCAGGCAGATGATCATCCAGGAGATACCGATGCGGCGGGCATCAGGTACGGCCGCCACACTTTTGATACCGATGAACCGGGCCAGGATATGGGGCTGGCCGAAGTATCCGAATCCCCAGGCCATCAGGGAGGCCCCGGTGATCAGGGAGGTGGTGTATTTAAAGGCATCAGGTTTAATCGAGACAATGGTGGCCCCGCTGCCCGAGATGGCCATATATCCCAAAATAGCGCAAAAGGTCAGGGCTGCCAGCATGAGCAGGCCCTGGATAAGGTCAGTCCAGCAGACCGCCATATAGCCGCCCAGGAAGGTGTAGGAAACAACCACAAAGGTGGTGACCAGAAGCGCTGTCTGCTCTGATGCCCCGAAACTGTGGGCAAACAGGAGGGTGCCCCCTTTAAGGCCGGAGGCCACGTAAAGGGTAAAAAAGAGAAGGATGACAACCGTGGAGACGACTTTTAAAATACCCGACTCATCGTCAAAACGCCTGGAGATGAATTTGGGCAGGGTAACGGTATCGTAACTCTCAGTCAGGGCCCTGAGACGTCCGGCCACAACAAGCCAGTTGATATAGGCCCCGAGCACCAGCCCCAGTGAGATCCAGACCCCCTCCACAAGCCCGCTTGCAAACACGGCACCCGGAAGCCCGAGCAGCAGCCAGCTTGACATGTCCGAGGCCCCTGCGCTGATGGCCGTCGTTGCCGGACCCAGTGTGCGTCCGCCTATTAAAAAGTCTTCGTTGTTGCTTGTCCGTTTCATTGAGTAGTATCCAATGCCCAGCATCAGCAACAGATAAAGACCAAACTGTACGTACAAAATACCCATTCTCTCGTATCCCTTTCTTAAATTTTAAGTTATATCGACCTGCCGCAGAAATTTGCGGTATGCGTATTGACCTTGCAGATGTCTCCTTGTTTTCAATTTATATCCAATAAAATCGCAAAGATCCCAAGATTTTTGCTTGTAATGGTTAAACCATTATATAAAGCATGGGGTTTAGTCAAGGCTTTTTTTAGTCCGGGAACGGGAACAGGGGAGCCGGCCGGGCCGGCAGGGAAAGGGGCCGGACATGGCATATGCCCCGGCCCGTGGATTCAGAGAGAAGTGGGATATGCTGTCTACCGGTAGAGTCCGAGGGAACCGGTCAGTCTGTTCACCTTTTTGCCGGGGCCTTTGATGCAGAGTCCTGAAAAGCCCAGGTCTGCCGTTGGGACCGTTTCCAGCTGCCGGCTGTAGTCCTCATAATGCCTGCTTTTCTGGGCGATGGAATTAAAATCAATGATGGCGATATCCGGTATCTGGATTCCCTGTTCATAAATGGCCTTGAGCCCGTCACTGTCAGAGGCCAGGACCGGAATGGTTTCCCGGGTAATGCCGGGATGCAGGGTGCCGGATTTATCAATGAGGTCCGGTCCAAGAATATCCGCATCCATACTGCCGAGACTGATTCCGAGAACAGCTGCCGCATTTGCGGCCAGCCCCGGCGGAAGGGTTTTGTTTACTACCATGACGATTTTCATACGTGCTCCTTTTGTACGCTTGTAATCAGGTTTGTACGCAAGAGTACCAGCGTCCGCATGGGCCGGATTGTAAAAAATTGCAGGGGTTACTTATAATCCACGGGGTTGACCCCGACAAAATTTTTAAAGGTCTTTACAAAATGGCTCTGATCGAAAAAACCGCAGGCAACTGCCGTATCCGCCACCCGGCTTCCCTTTCTCA